>RFHA01000118.1 GCA_003696565.1 Chloroflexota bacterium | reverse complement strand
TATACCCCTCAAGGCGATTTTGTGGAGGTGGATGGGGATAAACTAGACCCCACACAGGACGACCAAGTTGGGCGGTTTATTAAGGCAATGGCTCTTTCTACCAATGCTTATATTGAACTCGAAGAAGGCAAAGGGCAATACAATATCGTAGGGGATACAACCGAAGGTGCACTTGTAGTAGCCGCGCAAAAAGTCGGTTGGACACGCAAACAGCTTGAGCAAGATTTGCCACGTGTGGCGGAATATCCTTTTAGCAGTGAACGTAAAGCCATGACTACCGTGCATGAAGTACTGGGCGATGAAGCGAAGCGGCTTTTCCCAAACACAAAATACATTTCGATTACCAAAGGCGCGCCGGATCAATTGATTAACTGGGCGACATTTGAGCAAGTTGCGGATGAGGCACAGCCTTTAAATGATGAACGCCGTGCGCGGTGGCAATCGTATGTGGATAAGATGGCATCAGAAGGGCTGCGGGTGCTGGGGGTGGCGTATCGTCCATTAGATCACGTGCCGGAGAAACTTGATGATAGTATCGAACGGGAACTGCATTTGCTGGGTCTAGTTGGTATTGTTGATCCTGCGCGTCCAGAGGCAAAAGATGCCGTCCGCGTAGCACGCGAAGCGGGTATCCGCCCCATGATGATTACAGGCGATCATGCCTTAACCGCGGAGGCAATAGCGCGTGATTTGGGGATTATTGATGAAGGGCAACAAGCGATCACCGGTAAGCAATTGGATAAAATGACTGATGAAGAATTGGTGCAAGCGTTAGCACAAACATCGGCTTTTGCACGGGTTTCCCCGGAGCATAAGCTTCGGATTGTCCGCACGTTGCAGCGGCAAGGGCAGATTGTCGCAATGACCGGCGATGGTGTGAACGATGCACCAGCATTAAAACAGGCAGATATTGGCGTGGCAATGGGGATCACTGGCACAGATGTCAGCAAGGGCGCATCGGAAATGGTGCTGACCGACGATAATTTTGCTTCTATTGTGGCGGCAGTGGAAGAAGGACGCACCATTTATGATAACATCAAAAAGTTTATTAAGTATCTGCTTAGTTCCAATGTTGGTGAAATCTTGGTGATGTTCACCGCTATCATGACCGGCTTAAAAATACCACTGATTGCTATCCAAATTTTGTGGATTAACTTGGTGACCGATGGTTTACCTGCTATTGCCCTCGGATTTGAAAAAGCAGAAGAAGGCGTGATGAAGCGCAAGCCCCGTCCGGTTAATGAAAGTATTTTCGCTGATGGGGTGGGTGGGCATATTATCCGCATTGGTATTTTAATTGCCATCCTAACACTTGGGGGCTTTATTTATGGATTTGTGTCTCATGGTATGGACCCGCTAGACCCAACGCTTGGGCTACAGGATTTTAGCCGCCAGGAAATTGTCGTATTAATGGATAAATCTGGTGCAGGTGATGACCTAGTCATTCCGCAATATTGGGATGATTGGACAGCTGAGATGCGCGTGGTTTATCTTGAAGATGGTAATCCTTTTGTTGAAGCAGTTGATGGAATTGCGGAACTGAGCCGTGAGTCTGTAATCGAACTAGCACGCACTGATGACATCCCACTCGAATGGGACGATGATGTGGCAGTGCGGGAGGCATTTATTCAAGGGCAGTTGAGCGCGGCAGAAACACATGAAAATGATATTATCGTCCTGGAGGAAGAATCCAGTGATGGTATCCTGGCATTCGCTCAACGCATTCCACGCACTATTGCTTTTACATTATTGGCGTTTACCCAGATGTTTGAAGTGATGGCGATTCACGCTGGTGATCGTGTTTCATTCTTTAAGAAGTGGTTTGGCTCTAATATGTTGCTGATGTGGGCGGTGTTATCAACATTTGTGTTACAACTAATTGTGATTTATTTGCCGTTTGCGCAAGATATTTTCCGTACAGCACCGTTGAGTGTTACGGAATTAGTTATTACAGCAATAGGTGGATCAGTCATTTTATTCGCCGTAGAATTAGAAAAACTTTATCTAACACGGCAAAAACTCAAGCATGAAGCACAGGTTTAAGTAACAGGAAAAGGCGTTAACGAATTTCTGATAAATTCATATACATCTCATACGTTTTGTTGAAATATTTCCTACATTGATAGATTACGATGTAGGGCGTAAATAAAACGAATGATAAAAAAAGCGATATGGAGGTGTGTTATGGCAAATCAGGTAGCACGTTGGAACCCCTTCCGTGAACTAGCAGCAATGCAAAGCGCGATGGATCGTATCTTTGAAGATACTTGGCGTGGTTTCCGCAGCGAATACACCGGCAGCATGGCAGTTGATGTGCATGAAAATGACGACGCTTATTTGATTGAAGCGGAAATCCCCGGTGTGAAGGCGGACGATATTCACATCAATCTGCACGATGGTCGCTTGACAATTGAAGTTGAAACCACTCGTGAGGACAAACAAGAAAACAGCCGGATGCTGGTACAAGAACGCTTCTATGGCAAGATGAGCCGTACCTTCAACCTGCCGCAAACCATCAATATGGATAAGGTAGAAGCGGAATATGTGGATGGTGTGCTGAAGCTGCATCTGCCAAAAGCGGAAGAAAGCAAACCGCGCCAAATCAGCGTCAAAGCTGCTAACAATAAAAAACTCTCCAGCGGTAAATAAGCTTTAACATATCTCATCGCGGGGGCATGGGCATAATACGCTCATGCCCTTTTTGATTCCACCGGTTCAACTTCTGCCAAGTCATGCGTTATAATGCCCTGAATAAAACACAGAAAGGATACTTTGTGATGCGAATCCGGGTTGAAGGCGGTCATGCTTTGAACGGAACTTATAAACCTTCTGGCAATGGTAATGCAGCGATTGCGATGCTAGCGGCATCCATGTTGACGGAGCAACCAGTTATCCTACAAAACATGCCGGATACAACCAACGTGCAGGCAATGCTTGATGTTGCTGAGCGATTGGGGGCGGTTTATTCTCGTGCTGGGAATACAGTGACAATACAAACGCCTCAGCTTGTGCGTCGCGTCATTACCAGTGAGGATACTGACGCTGCTTTAGGGGCATTATTATATCTTGCTCCTATTTTAGTCCGGCGGGATTATGTTCGGCTAGAGGTGGACTTCCCGCTGAATCGCATCCGCACGCATTTAGAGGCATTACGTGATTTGGGGTTGGATGTCATCAATGTAGAGGGTGCGGTGGAAATCCGCAGTACAAAATGGGACTATAAGGATATTATCCTGACACAAACGAGCGTGACCGCTACTGCAATTGTGATGATGTTGGCGGCGTGTTTGGGCAAAGAGACGATTATACATAATGCAGCATCTGAACCACATTTGCAGCAGTTAGGGCATTTATTGGAACGCATGGGGGCACAGGTACAAGGGCTTAGCTCTAATGTGTTGCATATTTTTGGCAAAGAACAGCCGTTGCACGGTACGGATTACACCATTGAGTGCGATCATATTGAGGCGGCAAGTGTAGCGGCAATCATCGCGTTGACAGGGGGACGCGGGCAGATCAAAGGCACTCGTCAGCCTGATTTGCGGATGATCGCTAAAATTTATCAACGATTGGGCTTACACTTGGATGTCGATCAGCATGATACGTTCATCGGGAGGCATGAATTGCTAACTGTTTCTAATCGTGAGGAAGATGTTGATTCATCCATTGAAACGGCTCCGTGGCCCGGTTTTCCGTCGGATTTAGTTGCGATTGCGACGGTCATTGCAACCCAGGCACGGGGGACATCGCTCATCCACGAAAAACTTTATAATAACCGCTTGATTTTTGTGGATAAATTAAAAGCGATGGGGGCGCAAATTGTCCTGTGTGATCCACACCGTGCGATTGTTGTTGGGCGCAGCCCGTTGTATCCCATTTATATGGATTCGCCAGATGTACGTACTGGTTTAGGGATGTTGGCAGCGGCACTGATTGCAGAAGGCGAAACCGTGATTGATAATGCACAAGCGTTGAGCCAAAACTTTGACCGCGTACTGAATAAACTCAAAAATTTGGGGGCTAAAATCGTGGTGGAAACGGCATGATGATTCATGGGTTGACTATTAATGAATTGGTTATTGGCGAAGGGGTGCCAGTTGTCATGCTACATGGCTGGGGAGCAAGCAGTGAACTGCTCAAGCCATTAGGTGAACGTCTGGCTCCGCTTGGCTTCCGTGTGTATATGCCAGATTTGCCGGGCTTTGGTAATAGTGATGCCCCGCCGATCCCCTGGACAATTTATGATTATGTTGATTTTGTGTTGGCATACTTTGATCATCATGGTTTAGATCAGGTGCATTTATTTGGACATTCTTTTGGTGGGCGTTTGGGGTTGATTTTGGGAGCAGAGTATAGTGCAAGAATCATGAAAATGACCCTGGCAGATGCAGCTGGATTGCGCCCACCTACGCCGCTGATCCCCCAAATTCGACTTAAAGCATATAAAGCAATTCGGCAGGGATTGAACAACATTGGATTACGGTCGATCGCTGAGTCATTACGCGGATGGTATAACAACCGATATGGATCAACGGATTTTAATGCGGTTTCTGGTGTGATGCGGCAGACGTTTGTGCAGGTCGTTAATGAAGATTTGCGGCAATATGCCGCGCGTGTTCGGGTGCCGGTTCTACTTATTTGGGGGGAAGCGGATGCTGATACACCGCTTTGGATGGGGCAAGAGCTGGAAAAATTGATTCCTGATGCAGGGTTAGTGGTTTATCCTGGGGCAGGGCATTATAGTTATCTGGAAAATTTGGGGCAGACGGTGAAAGCGATGCAGGTGCTTTATGCTGGATGATCTTTGGGCAAATTTACCGCTTTATTTCTTGATTTTTTGCTGTGTGCCAGTGGTATTTGTGCTGGTGGCAATGTATTGGGTATGGCGGCAACTGGCTGATTTTACGTCTCCTGATGTCAGCCGGATTGAAAAAAACTTCTCTGATCTTAAGAAGAAACATCCAAACTGGGATGATAACCGCTTGATTCAACGTGTGATTCGGCAGCAGGCATGGCGATGTGGGGTGATTGGCGCAATCACAAGCTTGGGCGGATTTTATACGCTGCCGGTGATGTTACCTGTGGATGTGGTGTTATCGGCGCAGGTGCAGGCGGCTTTGGTGGCATTTATTGCGCAGCACTATGGTCAGCACCACACAGGAGAAGCGGAATCCCGTATTCGCACAGCCTTAATTATGTCTGGTGGGGTTCAGGCTTCGCGCTCAACATCTACCTTGCTGACACGGTTTGCCGTTTATCTCATGCAAAAGTCGTTTGCTAAGTTGATCCCGTTTGTTGGGGCAGTGATTGGCTTTGGAGTGAATTATGTGATTGCGTCCGGCGTGGGGCATGCTGCGCAACGTTGGTATGCCGGACGCTCTAAAGTTTAACTATTGGCTAGAATATCTAACATATCAATTTGTGTGACAATCCCTATAGGACGTTTGTCGCCAGGTTGACCATTGGGTAAATCCTCTGTGACCAATAGTACCTTATGTGTGCTAAATTGAGTCAGCACGGATTCCAGGGGGGTGCTGGGCGGGATGGTGGCAACTGTCGCGTCGATAACATCGACTTCTTTAATTGGCATTTTTGCCGCTTCAGACATTGATGCATGAGTTAATAGATAGTTGAGTAGGCGTACTTCTGTAACCATGCCAAGCAGTTGCCCGCGTTCACCCAAAACAGGCAATTGTGAAACACCAGCGTTTTTGAGTTTGGTGACGACTTGCCCAACAGGTTCGTCGCAGTGCGCAGTGATTAAATCACGTTTGGGTTTGCGATCTAGCACCATGTTGATTGTCGTGTCTGCCCAATCATGCTCTAGGAATTGGTTTTCTCGCATCCAGTTATCATCAAAAACTTTACTGAGATAGCGGGAACCATTATCTGGCAGCAGGACAACAACCATTTTTTCTGGTCCAAGGTCTCGTTCTGCCGCATATTTTAATGCACCGGCAACCGCTGCCCCGGATGAATTGCCAGCGAAAATCCCTTCTTCACGAACCAAGCGGCGGGTCATGAGCATTGATTCTTTATCACTAACACGCACCATATCATCAATCACACTAAAATCGTAATTGGATGGGATGAAATCCTCACCGATTCCTTCAGTTTTATAAGTATGTGCTTGGGTCATTTGCCCGGTATAGAAGTAATCGTAAAGAATTGATCCAACGGGATCAACGCCGACTACCTGGATTTTAGGGTTCATCTGTTTAAGATAACGCGCCACCCCGGTAATGGTGCCACCAGTACCCATGCCACAAACAAATACATCGATTTGCCCACCAGTTTGCCGCCAAATTTCTGGTCCGGTAAAGTCGGTATGTGTTTGCGGGTTGACCGGGTTGTGATATTGATTTGCCAAGATACTGTTGGGCGTTTCTTCGACAATACGCCGTGCCACACTGTAATAACTGCGGGGGTCATCTGGTTCAACATTGGTTGGGGTCACAACCACCCGTGCGCCATATGCTCGTAATACACGGATTTTTTCTTCTGACATTTTATCTGGCATGACGAACACACATTTATAGCCTTTGAGAATTGCCGCCATGGCTAATCCTACGCCGGTGTTGCCGGAAGTGGCTTCTACGATGGTACCCCCGGGCTTTAACAGCCCTTGCCGTTCTGCATCCTCAATAATCGTAATACCGATACGATCTTTGACCGAGCCACCAGGGTTAAAATATTCAACCTTGGCGATGATTTGCGCTTTAAGACCACGTGCCAACCGATTAAGCCGAACCAAAGGGGTGTTGCCCATTGTTTCTAAGATGTTTTCGTAAATTTCAGTTTGTACCGACTCTTGAATTGACATAGCTTGATTCCTTGCCCGTATTTGATTGTATGTGTAGTTTACCAGATGCGCCAAGATTTAAGAATATCCCCCATTTAATGGGGTTTTTACATTTTTAGGATTTTTTTATGATTGAAGTGTAGTCTTTTCGCAAAAGGAGGTTAAAAATGCAAGCGAATACTTATCAAAAACAAGAATCGACTCTTAAGATATTACGCTCCATCTGGCTTAGCATGATCGGGATAATATTAAGGCGTTTTAGCTATCTTGAAGATGAAATCCGTGATTTAGCGACCACACGCCGTATTTGGCTCACCTTAATTAGCGGGTATGTGTTTTCATTGGTGATACTGGTAGGGGTGACTCTGTTAATCGATGGTGATTTAACACTATCATCTTTTTTATGGAATATTAGTTGGAACTTGCAAACGATTGTGTTGTTTTTAGCCGTACCTATGTTGTGGATGTTGCTAGTGACACACTGGTATTTAGGTGGAGATTTTCATGGGCATGTGCAAGGTTTGGTGATTGTTTACGTGGCAAACCGGCTAGTTAATAGCCTGTTACAATCAGTGATGTATATTGTCTCAGCACCATCGGACTCCACAATATTACTAGTGCCAGATTTAAGTTCGCAACAAATCTGGATGTTCTTTGCTTTTTCAATGTTTATTACTTTCTATTTTTATCTAATTTATTATCGGACATTGCAGATTGCGCATCCTGATACTGCTCCAAGAAAGCTGTTAATTAGCTTAGCGGTCATATTCCTGCTGATTGAAATCGTACCGGTTGCATTAAATTGGATGTTTAATCAATTGGATGTCAAAACGGCTTTACATATTATTGAGTTAGTGACCGGTATTATTTAAGGGGAAAGAGCCATGAGTGAAAAAACTGAGTATCATGAACAATCGCAATTTCTATCAATATGGATGAATGTGATCGGTGTCATTTTTTTACGGCTGGATCATCTAAAGGATGAAATCACCCGTTTTGCATCACCGGGGCGTATATGGCTGACGATTTTAAGCGCATTTGGGCTTTATTTTATTGCCAATGCCGGTGTGTATTTCACTTTGAAAGAGCTTGAACCGGTTCATCAAATGTTATTGCCGACGCTGATTTGGACGGCGATCCGTGTATTGGTGTTAAGTTTGCTACCGTTTCTTTTGGCGTGTTGGGCATCACAGCGTTTTTTGCAAGGAAATTGGGTGTTGCATTATCAAGGGATAGCCACAGTGATGGCTGCACGCTTGTTAATTGTAGCAGTCTTGAGTGTTTTTGCTGAATATCCGATAAATCTATTTGAGTTTGCGGGTGATAGATCTGTTTTGTCCTTGTTTGCCGTGCTTTTAAGTTATCTGACAGCAATCTGGTTTTATGCTATGTTGTATCAAGCACTGCGGATTAGTTATCAGGATGTATCTATTTATCGCTTGACGATTGCGCTGATGATTATCTTTGTGTGCCTTGTTATTGTGCCATTGTTGTTTCAAGAATTTATTTTAGGTGATACATTCTGGTATGATCTGGCTCAAAGTTTGGTGGGATAAGCCGCCTGAACGCATATAGCAAAATAGACAATACCACCCGAAACAAACGGGTGGTATCTGATAATCTACTGCACGGTCACGGTGACGGTATATCCTACTTGGGTACCGTCGTTATAATTAACTAAAAGTGTGTATGTTATTGTGTATGCAGGGCAAACTTGCTGCGAAGCAACATGATTGACAGGATTTCCCTCAAAATAAACCAGGCGCGCGCCAACAACTTCCCATTGAATGGTGGTACATTCACCTTGTGTAATGAAATCTTTTTCTGCCATAAGTATTGCCCCTGATTCTCCAACCGCCAATGTCGGGGAAGTTTGTGTTTCACCAGGGACACGGATTTCCTGCCCTAATTGCAGCCGATCCGGGTCGGTGATGCAGTTTCCATCAACTAATTCTCGCAGGCTGATATTATATTGCTGTGAGATGCCGGTTAGGGTGTCACCAGGTTGAACGCGATAGATTGCCACCCAATCTGACCGGGGCGAGCAACCATCAGAAGCTTCAAGTGTGGTTTCTGGTTGTAGACTAGTTGCCACTGGCGCAGGAGAAAACACGTTTTCTGCTGGGGTCATGGTTGGCAAGATTACAGGTGTGGCTTGTGGCATAGGTGGCAGGGTAGGCTGACTGGCTGGGGGAAGTTGCATCGTAATCTGATCTAAAGGTAAAGTCGCTAATGTCGCTGGATCAGCAGCCACTGGGTTTGAAGGCGGGGCGGTGCTTTGCAAGCCATCCTGCAATTCAAGCTGAACACGCATGCCAGCATGGACGATGCGCACACTTTCCCGTGCGGCGACAACACTCACGCCGTCTAAGGTGGTTACGGTCATCATTTGATCAGGCTGAGCATTAATATAGACGGTGTTATCAAATGTGACTTGTATGGGATTAGCACCATAAGTTTTAACGGTGATTTGAACGTTGGGGCGTGTTTGCAAGATTAACCCGTTTGGTGGGGCATCTACACAGGTGATTTCTATGCCGATATTATTCATGACTTGCTCGCAAGTCAGCTCGGTAATACCGGCTGTTCCGTCTCGACTGGCGTTCATCAAGCAGCCAGATGTAAATAACAATATAATGAATACCAAGCGTGCCATTTGCCCTCTCAGATTATGATGAGTCTATTCTCAATTGTGCAAAGGGTGTGTTAACCTGTCAACATAAAGGAGGTGCTATTTTGGAACAACTTTATCCGTTGGTGTTTAATCATACCTATTTTTTAACACAAAAGAGCCAACAACCCCAAAAATATAAACAAGGGCGTGTCTTCTCTAAGCAGGCACCTACGCTAAGCACTTTTGCCGGAGCGATTGCAATCATTGGTGGTATAGGGGCGTTTATTTTCGCTATGATTTTGGCTCCTGATCCTGAAGAATCATTACCGCTGTTTTTAATGTTATGTTTAGGTCCGCCGGTTGGTGCGTTTTTGTTCTATTACTTGGTGATGCGGTTATGGTTTTTGTTTGTCGGTCCACGTTTAGGAGAACCGCGTTTGATGGTATCTGCTTCTTGGTTGCGTTTGGGGGATGAACTCAGTGTGACATATCAACAGCCAATCTTGAAAGACAGTGTTTTGTTAGGTGGTACAGTTGAGTTGATCGTGCGGGAAAGTGTTCGTTATACCTGTGGCACAGATATATGCTATGCTCATCATGATCATCTGATTACCAGCGAGGCGTTTCATTCACAATCTTTACCGGCTGGTATGACGTTGAATGAGCGGTTCCGGCTAACTATTCCAGAAGATTCGATGCCAACATTTGGTGCAAAAAACAATAAAATTGGCTGGTTGCTTCGGATTACGCTTTCTTTTGAGAGTTTATCTAAATATGATGAGTTATTTGAGATTACGGTGACAGCATAATGACAACAATGCAATTTAATTTTCGAGACTATCGTTCAATGTATGATAATACTCCTGTGTTTTATCCAGGGGATCGTGTAGCGGGGCAGGTGGTTATTGTGCCAGACCAAGCAGTGAGCTGCCGAAATATACGGGTCGATGTGGGATGGTATACACAGGGTAAGGGAGACCGCGACCGTGAGATTATTCATCAATATATTATTGATGTTCAGCGGCTTGAACCAGGAGTACCTGTTTCACAACAGTTTGCAGCCGATATACCCACAATGCCGTATACATTTAGCGGACATCTAATTAATATCATCTGGGCAGTACAGGTGACAGTCGATATTGCTATGCGCGGTGATATTAATGGGGCGGGTTTATTTATCGTGCGTCCCCCACAAAAACACGGCATCGATTGAAGTTGGCGCATCAATACGCTGAAACACATCATATAAAAAAGCGTCCATGCTACGTAGATCATCCTGAAAGTGAATCCATAGACTTTCTATGGCATCATCTGTTAAGTGGATCAGCGGGGTATCTAGGGAAAAATAAGCAATCCGCCTTGTTAGGATACGTCGAACATGCTCTAGGTCTGTTAACTCTGCAACGTGTAATGTATAAAGCGGGAACCATCGGCTGTAATCGACATGGCTGCCAAGCAGTAATCGTTTATGACGGGTGTATAAGCGTAGGCGAGCGCGTTCATGCCACCATAGTCTCTGTGCTTCATCTAGTGCGAAGGTATCTAGGTGGCTTAACTGCGTATAAAAGCGGCGTTGACCAACCGGCAAATACTCATAGGCGATTCGATCCCCTTGTCCTTTGAGGTAGTGTACTATCGCCCGCAATAGGGTGGATTTACCCCGTCCTTTATCACCCAAGAGTTGAATGTTCTGAGCACCTTGTGCTAAGAGTGCCTCTAGGCGCGGGGGGATAATTGTGATGTTCAGCCAATCTTGATGTGTTAGTGTGCCGAACGGGTTCATTTTCAAACCCAATCGGGTAAAACGGTTGTAGTTAGTCAACATCGCGTTTTAACACATAATATGATCCACGTTTTTGTCCCATTTTGTTTAAAATATCTTTATTGACTAAATCTGCCAGGTCACGCCGGATTGTTTCAGGGTGGACATCCGGGAACATTCGTTGAAGCTCACTATTGGTGATGCGGGTATGTCCGCCTTTTAGTAAGTGTAATAGGGTATGCTCTTGGCGTGGATTAAGAGCCATATGGGCATAATCACGCAGGATTTCCAATTTACTAGGGTCATGAGAGATTGAAACAGAAGGTGGACTAATGTCCTCTGTGCCTTGGTTATATAAACAGACCTTAAAGCCGCCGGCGGTTTCTGTAAATTCTGGCTCACGCAGGTTATTTTCTCGCATCAGATCAATCATGCGGTCAATGCCATAGCCGAGCCGTTCGATAAACCCCATATCAGAAAGTACTTGAACAATCACCGGATTACGACTAAACCGCTCATCACGAATGTTATCAAGCGTGATATGCCCCGGCAATAGCCCCGGGCTACTGACTTCCATCCGATCCCGAAATAAGAACAATTGGATAGCACTACCAGCAATGCTATAGTCGCGATGAGCAACTGCATTGACAACCACTTCACGGGCGGCTTCCATGGGATATTCAAATTGTTCGCTACGGGTCATGGTGTTCTGGAGCTTGACCCCTTTGCGCAAATTGTCAATAAGAAAAAGCTCTGCTATGCGGATTTGATCGGGTAAGGTGCCGCCGATGTCTTGACGGTTAAAGCGGTCACTCATGGCTTCCCCAGCAAAACGCACCGCTGTGATCTCTGAGCCACGTATGTATTGTTGTGGGGCTTTACCAAATAGCAGGATACCGGCGTTTGTTGGGATAAATTGATTGTCCTGCTTGATTAAGCAACCACGCTGGAGTAGCACATCCTTTTCATCAATACCGGTTATACCCTTGAGATTGTGGACATATTTCTGAACTTTATCCCAGTCCAAATCAGTTAATGTGGCGTGATGAACGGGTTCCATTTCAAAACTGATAACCCCACGCTGGGTTAATAAGCGGTGGATTTCCCGCGGGGTCATATGGGCGTTGATGGTGCCATCTCGTTGTAAATATCGCCCGTCATAATGATAGATATGTGGCATTCCAGATGGAATTTCATGGTAGATAACTTTACGATTATCGACTTCAATCACCTGTGGCATTGGTGTGATTAAAGGCGGGTCTAAGCGGAGTGCTGCCTGTATCAACCGGTCAATGACCGCTTGATCGTTTTCAACACCGGTGATACTAGGGCGTTTACCACCTGCTACCCCCACTAAAATAACCCCGCCCTGGCTGTTTGCCATTGCTGTCATGATTGTGACGATAGTTTCTATAGGCGTGTTTTCATCTAACCAGTCTAAGGTGGCACTGCGCCCACCTTTGATACGCTCTTTAAGATTCATCGGCATCTTTAATCTTCTTCGCTGCGATATTGATCACGCTGCCGCCCGCCGGGTGGTGGGTCAAGCAGTACGATGTCCATCACTTGTTGCATATCTTCCACAAATACCAGATTCATCTGTTTAAGGGCTTTTGCTGGTATGTCGATTAAATCTTTTCGATTATGTTCAGGAAGGATAACGTTCATAATCCGGTTACGATGTGCGGCGAGAAGTTTCTCTTTAATACCGCCCACAGGTAATACACGCCCCCGCAAGGTGATTTCACCCGTCATCGCCCAATCTGCACGCACCTTACGCTCAGTAAAAGCGGAAATAATAGCGGTTGCCAGTGTGATCCCAGCGGAAGGACCATCTTTTGGAATAGCACCTTCTGGCATGTGAATATGAACATCGTAATTTTCAAAATCATCGCTAGGCACATCCAGGTCTATAGCCCGGGAACGCATATAACTGAGGGCAGTTTGAGCGGATTCTTGCATGACATCCCCAAGTTGTCCGGTTAGAGTAAGTGTGCCTTTGCCGGGTAAAATTGATATCTCAATGGTTAGAATATCGCCACCGTTCGGAGTCCAGGCTAAACCTGTTGCCAACCCAACTGCGTCTTGGTCATTGACTCGCATTTCAAGAAATTGAGGTGGACCTAAAAAGGTGTTGATATGTTTAGGCTGAATTCGCTTGGGATAAGGCTTATTTTCTGCATATAAGCGGGCAACTTTGCGGCAGATTGAGCCGATTTCACGGTTCAAGTTACGTACACCTGCCTCATAAGTATATTCACGGATGATGGTTTGTAGGGCAGGTGTTTCTAAGCGGATGCCACTTTGTTCTATACCATGGGCTTCTAGCTGCTGCGGGATGAGGAATTTGCGTGCGATTTGCAGTTTGTCCTCTTCGGTATAACCTGGGAATTCGATAATTTCTAACCGGTCAAGCAGGGCGGCTTCTAAGGGATACAAATCATTAGCCGTTGTGATAAAAAAGACCTGAGAGAGATCATAAGAAACATCCAGATAATGATCGCTAAATGCTGTATTTTGTTCTGGATCAAGAGCTTCTAATAGTGCAGCGGAAGGATCTCCCCGGAAATCTACCCCTAACTTATCGATTTCATCCAGCATAAACACCGGATTAACTGTCCCTGCGCGACGCATGGTTTGGATGATCCGCCCAGGCAATGCGCCGATATATGTTCGACGATGCCCACGGATTTCTGCTTCATCTCGCACCCCACCTAAGCTGACGCGGACAAATTCGCGACCGAGTGCTTTGGCAATACTTTTACCCATTGATGTTTTACCAACCCCTGGCGGACCGACAAAACACAAGATTGGCGTTTTCATTTTATCTGGGGCGAGTTTACGCACGGCGATGTGCTCTAAGATACGATCTTTTACTTTTTGTAAGCCGTGATGTTCTTCATCTAAAATTTTTTGCGCTCGTGCTAAATCTAGGTTGTCCTCACTGGCATGTTCCCAGGGGAGTGCAACCAGCCAATCCAGGTAAGTACGGATAATGCCAACTTCGGGGGACATGGGGGGCATCATCTGAAGCCGGTTTAACTCTTTAATGGCTTTATCATAAGCCTCGGCGGTCATGCCTGCCTTGTCGATCTGCTGGCGAAGATCATCAAGCTCTTGCCCAAATAAATCGGCTTCTCCTAGCTCACCTTGGATGATTCGCATTTGTTCACGCAGGTAAATTTCACGTTGATTGCGTGCCATTTCTTGCTGAATTTGCCCGTTGATTTCATCACGGATTTCCAGCATGTTGAGTTCACGTCCCAATAGCTTGGCGACAAAACGCAGCCGTTCACGCAGATCAGCCATTTCTAACACACGCTGACGGTCTTCTATTGGAATGGTGAGTGTGGTGGTGATAAAATCTGCCAGCCAACTGGGATCATGCATATTGAACGTATAATCCAACACTTCTTGCGGCAGACTGTCGTTTAGCTCAATGGTTTGCTCAAATAAATTCATCAAGGTTTGCTCAAGTGTGAGCAATTCCTCTAAGTCGCCACCGCGCTCTTGGACTAAGCGAGCTTTAGCGATGAGAATGCCATCATGCTCTTTGAATGCCAAAATCTCCACTCGCCGCCGTCCTTCTACCAATGCTGAGTGATGGTTATCCGGTAGGGGGATCATACGCCCAATGGCGACTTCTGTCCCTGTTAGATAAAGGTCATCTGCGGTGGGGTGTTGAATGGAGCTATCACGCAAGGTAGCAGCGATAACAGTTCGTTGTGTGTCCATTGCCACGCGGGCAGCCGCCAATGCGTGCGGGTCACTGATGGAAATAGGCGTGACGAGTTTGGGATAAATCACTGTGCTGCGAATAGGCAACACTGGACGCTCGATGATTCCGGTATCATCGGCTTCTGCATTGGCAATTCGCTTAAATTCATAATCACTACTGAACAATGGGTTATCCTTGTCGATTGCTATGGCGTTAATTTTAGAATATACACTACTTTAGGACACGATGTAAATTGTGAGTCTTGTCGTGGGGGGCATGTGTACGTTAAACTGCGAACGGTCATCTCAAGTAGATTAGGGATGGAATTTTTAGATGCGAGTTGGACTTGTAATTGTGGCAGCGTTTTTTGCGGCGGCGGTGATGCTTGTGCTTGGGGCGCAACTGCTCACGCCGGAACGTGATCTATTGCTGTATGCTGAATTTAATTTGACAACGATTTCTCCCAATGCAGATGGGCGTGATGACATCACACAATTCAGCTATGAAATAACCCAAGCGGCGAATGTCACCTTGGCATTTGAGGCGCAAAATGGTGATATCTATTACTTCCGGCAGGCACAACCCCGTGGGGCTGGGGCATATGCTGTTTTGTTTAGTGGCGTGGTAGATGGGTTTAGCCTGCCAGATGACCCCGCCATTGATGCCGAAATTTTACGTCGGTTGATCCCAAACGGTGAATATATATGGACGTTTACCGTTCAAACAGATGATGGGGAAACAGCCACTCAAACAGGCACGCTTAACGTCGTGGATGGCGATAGTCAACTCCCCTGGATTACGGAGTTTTCTGTTTCGCCGGAAGTGTTTACACCAAATCAAGATGGGATTTCGGATCGCACCAGCATCAACGTATATATTGAAAAAGATGTAGAGGCGTTGGATGTCTATTTGCTGGATGCAGAAAATCGACGGATTCCTGTGGTAAGACGAGAAGAAGGGCGTGAGGTCAACCAAGCCGGGCGGCATACTTATGATTATGAGGGGGGCGTGGATATTGGTGCAGACCCGCCGCCAAATGGTGATTATTTGGTTGTTGCAGAAGCACAAGACGCAGAAGGACAAGTGATCCGGCGTGTCGCTACACTGACGATTGCAGATGGCGGTAAACCAAGAGGTGAAATCGTAGCGCAGACTGTTGGAGCCACTGTCGTGTTTGTTTCCATGCCATACGATGAGCGATATTACTCTGATGCGGAGCATTTAGGGGAGTTGATCCCCATGCCAGACCGCCCCGGTGATACGGCTGTGTTGCCGGTAACGATGGCGGTGGGCGATATGCTGGTTTTCCGTTTAACGGTTGAAAATTATGGCGAAGCCCCCATCCGCACATCGGGTCCACCCCCGGGGACGGTTTATCAACAGACGCAACGGGCTGCCTCATTGGGGGCGATGGAGCAATCTGGTGTGTGGCGCGTTGGGATTGATTGTGAAAGCGCGCCAGAAAGTTACCCCTGGCGATGGGCAATTGGCTCTGCGGAAGACTTGGTCGAACGGTACGATCCGGTTTCTGGTAATACGTATTTGTATTTGGAGCCAGGAAGGCGTGCTGAAGTTTGGGGGGCTATCCGCATGACTGAATTGATTGAAGCAGCTAACCCGATGAATTGCTGGGCGGGCTTAATTCATGAGGATGTGGATATGATTAACAATGTGGTGGGTGCCCGTGAGATTGAATTGGCGGATTTGACCACGCAAGAGGATAATTAGGGCGAAACGAATTCAATTAACTAGAGGTGATGACCATGCGTATGCGTTATTGGATGTTCGCGCTTATTGTGATGTTGGCGGCATGTGGTGGCGGTGAGGAAAACACGCCTCAAAGTGACCGTCCTACCGAACCAACGCCAATTGTCCGGCTGGCAGATGATGTCCGTGTTGGATACACGCCTGGCTCGGCAGAAAACCCCATCCGCATGGTGTTGTCACCGGTGGACACAATTGCAACCCGTATACCACTTCTGTTAGAAGAAGCCGGTGCTAATATGGATGCTTATGCGTTGGATGCGAGCTTGCGGGATGATTTGGGATTGAGCGATGACTTGAACGAGATCATCCCGTTGTTACAGCGTGATTTTAACGTATCAACCTATAGCTATCATCTGCAAGAGTTGCAAACTGTCTCGGATTTAATCCGTCATGTTCAAAATGGGGTGGGGCAACAGGTGGCAGACGCGGTTTTAGATGTGACTGGGCGTTTGCATCTGGAGTTGGTGTTTGTGGAATTCCCAGCAGATGCGCTGGCAGCATTGTGTGATTCAGATCGTGGCATCATCTCAATTGCTTGGTTAGAGGCTTTTACATATGCCGCTGCATTGGCAAATCGTTGTGGTGAGCCTGCTTTGTTATTAGCCAGAGCAGAAAATCCGCGTGATGATTTTGCTAACATCCCTGTTGTATCACCTGAACTGACACCAGAGCCAGAAGCTACTTCAGAAGTCACCCCAAAATTAACCCCAGAACCCAGCCCAATGCCAACATCGACCCCTATGCCGCTTGAACCGTTTGATCCGGGTGAGTTACGTTTGACGAACCCGGCGGTGATTGTGCTGAATAGCGACTTGGGTACAAGTAATGTTGGGGCTATCAATGGGCGGACATTCTGCCGTTTAGGGCTGACGGATTATTATGGCTGGTTTATCCCATCTGTTTTCTTAGATCAGAACGACCTGATACCGCTTGAAGTGGTGGCATATGATGATGTAGAGACTATGTTTGATGCAGTGGTACGTGGTGATTGTGCCTCAGCGGGCTTTTCTCGAGATCAACTTGAAAATTTGGATATAGATGCGGTGACGGTAGCGGCAGAAATTGAACCGTTGCCTTATGGGATATTGCTTTATCCGCTAGAACTTGATTTAGGTGTTCGGTTAGATTTAACAAATACCTTGCCGGAAATTGCCAATGATGTCGTTTATGGGCGGTTGATGCATTTGCTATTAGGGCAGGAGGCGTTTATCCCACTTGAGCCAGATGACTTAGATGACCTAGACGCTTATTTGGCAAGCACTGGTTATGATTTTTCACAATTAGGACGATAAAATGCAACTAGCTGTTGTTATTGTGACCTGGAATGTGCGGGAATTAGCGCGCCAAGCACTTCAGACGTTGTATGCTGATTTAGATGAGTTTGATGCGCAAGTTTATGTTGTGGATAGTGCATCGTCTGATGGCACTGTGGAGGCGTTACGTGCAGAATTTCCGCAGGCTGATATTTACGCTAGTCCAGAAAACCTGGGCTTTGCTGCTGGGAATAACCACGCGATTCGGCGCATTATGGCGTTGGAAAATCCACCGCAAGCGGTTTATTTGCTTAATCCAGATACAATTACGCACCCAGGAGCCACACGCACGTTATATAATGCTTTGATGGCTGAGCCGGATTTAGGATTAGTCGGGGCGAGGCTCAGTTATGAAGATGGCAGTTTTCAACATGCAGCGTTTGCTTTTCCAGGATTACGGCAGTTATGGGTCGAATTTTTTCCGACTCCTGGGCGTTGGATTGAAGGACGATTCAATGGACGCTATCCACGTGCTTGGTATGATTCAGGACAGCCGTTTGATGTTGACTTTACCTTGGGTGCGACGATGATGCTTAAGTATAAAGTCATTCAACAGACTGGTATGTTTGATGAAAATTTCTTTATGTATTGTGAAGAAATTGATTGGGCGTGGCGAATTCATCAAGCAGGGTGGCGGGTAAAGTGTGTGCCTGCTGCTCATATCACGCATTTGAGTGGGCAAAGCACTGGTCAGGTCAAACCGCAAAGTGTGGTGAATCTGTGGAAAAGCCGATTGTACTTATTTGAAAAACACTATCCGGCGTGGAAGCTCACATTGGCAAAGCGTTTGGTTGTACTCGGTATGAAGCGTAAAATCCGGCAAGCTGATTCATCAGAGTTAATCCATGCTTATCAAACTGTGATTGAGATGGCAACATGACTCATTTAATGGCGGTGATTTTAACGCGAAACGAGTGCGAGCATATCGCTGAATGTATAGCAAGCGTGGCTTTTGCCGATTCTGTGTTGGTGTTTGATTCATATAGTACAGATAACACCGTTCAGTTAGCGCAAAAAGCTGGTGCGGATGTTATTCAAAATATGTTTAATAACTATGCCCAGCAGCGCAATGATGCGTTAAACGCAGCGCGTGGGCGTGGTGCAGATTGGGTTCTATTTGTTGATGCCGATGAGCGTATTCCGCCGGAGCTTGCGGCTGAAATACGTCGTGTGATTGATCAACCACAGTACGATGCGTGGCGTATCCCGCGTCATAACTATATTTTTGGTAAATTAACCCGTGCGACAGGCTGGTATCCTGATTATCAGACACGCTTGCTGCGAATTGGAGCGGCATATTATGACCCAGAACGTAAAGTACATGAAGTGGTTGTTTTAGCACGTGGAGAGCGTGCCTTAGGCACACTAACGGAACATATCACACATTATAACTATAAAGACGCTGCACACTTTGCCGCTAAACAACGTGTCTATACGGCTTATGAGGCGCAAATTTTGTATGAGCAAGGAATCCACCCTAAGTTTAGGAATTTTATTTTACAACCGTTACGTCATTTTTGGTGGCGATTTTTCACCCTGAAGGGGTATCAGGATGGATTACATGGTTTGCGGTTAAGTCGCTTGATGGCTTGGTATGAGTTTAAAAAATATTGGTTATTGTGGCAACTTTGGCGTAAAGTACACCAATAATTCAATTCGTGAAAAGGGCGCATAACGCGCCCCTGTGGTATTTATGATTCACGAGTTGGAATGAGGATGCCGTAACCACCACCTTTCCGTAAATATACCACGTTGATTTCGCCGCTTTTGCCGTTCAAGAACATGAAAAAGTCATGCCCTAGCAGTTCCATCTGCTCAATCGCTTCATCTTCTGTCATGGGGTGTAACACCACCTCTTTACGCCGCACAATAGTGCCAGCTTCAACATCTTCTTCATATTGATACTCTTGCGCAATCTGCATGAACTCATCATCTTCTGGAATGTCTTCTGACGTAGCGATTTCTTCCGCGGTTGCGATGTATTTATAATCTGCCCCTTTGCGCCGCCCGACTTCACGCTTCCCTTTGAAGCGATCAATTTGACGATACATTTTATTGATAGCACCTACAATAGATTTTTGTACAGCGTCTTGTTCTATACCGTCAATTCGTTGCTCTGATCGTAAAATTGCCCCGCGTGAGTGGCGCAAAGTAATTTGTGCGGAAAAAATGCCCGGACCGCTACGGGTCTTTTTCCTTGATAGATCAAGACGAACCTCTGAGATATTGGGGAGATAACGCTCTAGTTTGCTTAATTTTTTCCGGGCGAAATCATCCAGATATTCCGTAATTTTAATATCATTGCCACGAATTTGAAGGTTCATCTGTGACTCCTTACAGTTGATAGTGTAAAAAATAATTTATGAATTAGCCTGACTGACCGTTAAAGCGAATACTTGGTGCGCACCGGCTTGGTACAGTGCCTGTGTGCAACCGATCAACGTTGCGCCTGTCGTCAGTACGTCATCAATTAAAAGCACAGTTTTTTCGTTAAAATCCTCCTTTGCTAAAAATGCACCTTGTACATTCTGTAAACGTTCTTCACGAGTTAAGCCAACCTGGGAGCGTGTCTCACGGATGCGTTCTAAACCATCTATCATTGGTAACAGCAGGTGATGTGCAAGTAACGCGGCTTGGTTGTAACCACGCTGTGCCAAGCGGGTAGGGTGCATTGGTACTGGTACGCTGCAATCCACTGCCCAACCAAGTTGATGCAGTGCATTTATTAGACGCTCTGCTAATGGTTCACTGAGTGTTGGGACATTTGCATATTTCAACGCATGAATGGCATGTTGCAATAGACCGATATGTGATCCGGTAGAAGCAGCAGAGAGCTGATTCAATATCCGACGTTCTTGCAAATCGATTGGCAAAGCGTTTAGGTCTGCCAGGCAGTCATCACACCAACGGAAATCAACACGGTTGCAGTGCTCACATCTTGGGGGAAAGATTAAATCTAAAAGCGCGTTGGATATAGACGCAAAAAGCCCAGGTGTATGTTTCTGGGCTTTTGGAATCTTTGTGATGAATCCTGGCATTTAATGATCTCCAGGTTAAGGCTTTTAATCCCTACTTATCACTATTTTACACCGGTTTTGATACTTTGCAAAATTAAGCTCTTGGATGATTTTAGAACATTGCCCCAACGCCGGATGCCATCACCTGTAAAACGGCAGGACCTAATAGCACAATCCAGATTGATGGGAAGATGAGTAAAACCATTGGGATCATCATTTTAACAGGTGCCTGCTGAGCTTTTTCTTGGGCACGTTGGCGGCGTTTGGTACGCATTTGGTCAGATTGCACGCGAAGAATGGTTGCCATACTCACACCAAGTTGATCTGCTTGGATAATAGCGGCGGTAAAGGCATTGACATCAGGTACATCCATCCGGTCTGCCATATCTTTTAAGGCTTCTCTGCGGAGCTTACCAAGCTGAATTTCTCGTAGCACACGCCCAAAAGCGAGCGCAAGTTCATTATCCCATTTTTCATAGACTTTACCCATTGCCATATCAAACCCAAGACCTGCTTCCACACAGATAACTAATAGGTCAAGAGCATCTGGCAAGGCTTTAATGATGTTTTCCTGACGTTTTCTAATTTTACTATTGAGGGAAGACATGGGGAAATAATACCCAAGTGCCGCCCCGCCTGCTGTATAGAGCATCGCAGTGCTGAAGGCTTCCTTCTGTACGACAAAGCCAAACAAAGCTGCCCCAATCCCAAAAGCAATTGTCCAAATAATCCGCTGAAGGAAGAACGTGACCGGGTCTGTTGTTAAGCCTGCAAGTTCTAACTTATGGCGGACATGTTCCAATTGTTTTTGTGGAGTGAACTTAATAACGATATCAGCAACACCCCGCATAAACGGGACGAGAACACGCTCTTTAAAGCCGATGGAAAGCTCAACTTCTTCTAGCGATTCTGGTAGTTCACGTTCGCCATACATGGCTAACCGCTCAGCGAGTGGGTCACGCTCGCGGTCTTCTCGTAAGCCGATGTAAACCATAACCGCCAACAAGATTAAAACCCCGATGATGATAAATGGAAGCATATGATGACCTCCTAAATTTCGATGTCAACGATTTTTTGGATAATGGCTGCACCGATGCCAATCATCGCCAGCCCAACCCCAATCATGGGCCAGCCGCACGCACGATTTTCAAACATCTGTCCCATATACCCTGGGTTCAGCACATTGAGCAGCATCGCCAAGATAATGGGCAAAAAGCTAATGAGATACCCCGTAATGCGACCCTGAGAGGTCAACACACGAATTTCTCCTTTGAGCTTAATACGCTCACGAATGGTCGTGCCAATCACATCCAGAATTTCAGCTAAATTACCACCAACTTCACGCTGGATATTCACAGCGGTGATGACTAAATCCAGGTCTTCACTTTCTACACGGTCTAATAAATGCTGGAGTGCGTCGCTCATATCAATACCGATTTGGACTTCTTGTACTACACGTTGAAACTCAGTGCGGGTTGGTTCACCAGCATCTTTGGCAACAGCCTCCATTGATTGCAACACACTATAACCGGAGCGTAGTGCATTCACCCACAAACTAAGCGTATCGGGTAGTTGATTTTCAAACGCGATGAGCCTGCGGCTGATGCTGCGGGCAACGTAGATACGCGGCGCGAAAAAGCCCATAAAGCCCAAAATAATAGAAAAGACCATATCCCCGCTGAACAGCACAAAATAACCCAGTGCAAAACCGCCAATCATCCCTAGAAAATGAAGGGTGGCAAATTCTGCAACAGTGAGTTTGATGTCTGCACGGGCAAGTTGAGTACGCCATTTTTTGCCGAACTTGCGCTCTTTGAGGATGTTATCTAGAAACGATAACGCACTACGTTCACTTCCCACACCGGATGTTGTGATGTCCGATGTTTCTTCAATATTACCTAAAAAAGGCTCAAGCTCATTCCCTGTTGCACGGCTTAAGCGTTCTTCAATTAAATCTTCTTCAGAACGGGCACTTAAGATGCCAATTGCGATGATAACCAGTGCAGCTAAAATTGCGCCACCTAGAATCAAGATTTGTTCGGTCGTCATAAGCGTAATCTCAAATTTAACGATACGAATTAACTATATTGTAGCGAGAAAAGAAGAACTGCGTCAACGACTTGACGCAGTTGTTTGATAATCCTAACGTCTTGAACCGATGCCAAATGTTGCGGGTGGTAGGTGAATACCGGCATCTTCAATTCGATCAATAAATTTAGGACGAATACCTGTTGGGCGGATGCGTCCGATAATTTTGCCGCCTTCATATCCAGTTTGCTCAAACTCAAAAATATCTGACATGGTAATCATTTCACCTTCCATGCCTTGTACTTCTGTGATGAATAGAATGCGGCGAGAACCATCGCGCAGACGCTGTTGTTGGCAAATGACATCAACCGCAGATGCAATCTGTTCACGAATAGCACGTGTTGGCAACTCCATACCTGCCATCAAGCACATCACTTCCAAACGTGAGATAGCATCACGCGGGCTATTGGCGTGTAGCGTGGTTAATGATCCATCATGACCGGTGTTCATCGCCTGGAGCATGTCTAACGCTTCACCGCCACGACATTCCCCAACGATAATCCGTTCAGGACGCATACGCAAGCAGTTCACCACCAAGTCTTGAATGGTAATAGCCCCTTTGCCTTCAATATTGGGTGGGCGGCTTTCTAATGGGACGACATGCTCCTGCTGAAGTTGGAGTTCGGCTGCGTTTTCAACAGTAATGATGCGTTCATCACCGGGAATAAAGCTAGAAAGCACATTCAGCAATGTGGTTTTACCAGAACCAGTACCACCAGATACGACCATGTTCAGCCGTGCGATAACACACGCCCGCAAAAAGTCAGCGATTTCAGGTGTCATCGACCCAAAACGAATTAAATCTTGTACGGTCAGTGGGTCTTTTTCAAATTTACGAATGGTGATTGTTGGTCCACATAACGCAATTGGACGAATGACGACGTTCACACGCGAGCCATCGGGCAAGCGTGCGTCTACCAGCGGTGAGCTTTCATCAACACGACGACCTAATGGCGCAACGATACGGTCAATGATTCTCATCACATGTTCATCACTATCAAATGTGACATTGGTGCGCGAAAGCATCCCTTTGCGTTCCACAAAGATCATTTTCGGTCCATTGACCATAATTTCTGAAACAGTTTCATCAGCCAATAATGGTTCAATTGGACCAAAGCCAAGGATGTCTGCGACAATCGCCTCGAATAAACGCGCACGCTCTGCACGGGAAAGTACCATACTTTCTTCCGCTAAAATGGCGTTAAATAATTCTTCAATATGGCGACGCAGCTCATCTTTGGCAGTTGTATCACTATCTTGATTAAGTTCTGCCAAGAGTTTGTTTTGAACACGATTTTTTAGGTCGATATAACCGCTTTGGGTGCTTTTAGCAGCAGCACCTTCTACTGGACGATTTCGAGTTGGCTTAACACCACCGCCAGATTGTTGTGGACGATTTTTACGTCCATCGTCGTCTCCCTTACCACCGCCTTTTTCAATACGCCTCAGTAACGACATTTTTCCATCCCTCTACTCTAACTTATTTAACGACCCAGGAAACTGGCGATACCACCGCGTTTTTTGGGAGTATCGTTTTTGTCTTGTTCTTCTTCTTCATCAGCCATGAATTGTTCAAAAATATAATTAGACAATTCTACTAGTTGCTTGATGGGGGGGCGGTCTTGCCGCCGGTCTGATGCAATCACTGGCACACCACGATTAATTGCACTAAGTAAAACGCGCTCATCAACTTTAGGGATACGGGCAATGACTGGACGCTTGAGGTATGACTCCACTTTTTCCGGTGTGATAGTCGCCGATTTTCCCTTGTTATCTTCCCAAACATGATTGAGAGCAATCCAAGTTTTGTTGGGGTCATAACCAATCTGATCAAACAGATCGAGCACGAGACGCATATTCTTAACAGAGACCAGGGTAGGGGTACCAACCAAAATGATTTTGCTAGAACGTTCAAAAATATTGAGCAGTGTTTCATCTAGGCGGTTACTGGTATCAATAATGATGAAATCATATTGATTACGAATTTTTTCGATAATGGTGGCAACATTTTCTGGGTTAGCAGTCACTTGATCTGCAAACTCTGGGCGGGGTGGACCAATTAAGACCTTTAGACCGCTATCATGCGTTGTGACGACGTTTTCAAACAAGTCTACATCCAGGTCGGCGACATCTTCCACAACCTCTACAATAGTTGTTTGAGATTGCAGGTTGAGGAAAGTGCCAACATCGGCAAATTGTAAATCCGCGTCAATCAACAGGACTTTGATGTTCTCTTTCATCAACCCAGAAGCGAGGCTAGTTGCTAGGGTGGTTGTCCCTGCACCACCAGAAGGACTGTAAAGTGTAATCACATGACCTGCCCGGTCACCCTCTAAGGTTGATTCGTCAGAAAGTGCCCGCAGGCTATCTAACATACCGCTTTCAAGGGCTTCATATTGCTTACGAATGGGTTCATGATTTTTATAAACCGTGCGGATGGTGTTATAAATCTCATCCATATTGATTGGCTTAGACAAGAAATCCCGCGCACCGGCTAACATTGCCCGGCGCATATAATCAGGATCGTTTTGCACAGACATAATAATAACGGCAGCTGTAGGGACTTGCTTGGTGATGAGATTAGTTGCTTGCAAGCCATCCATATCAGGCATGTTAATATCCATAATGATGATATCCGGGGTTTCTTTTTTGGCTAATTCAACCCCTTCTCGCCCGGTGCCCGCTGTGCCTACAACTTTAAAATCCGGTTCAAATGCTAATAATTTTTTGATGTTTTCGCGGGTTTCTGGGATGTCATCAACCAGCAGAATTGTGATGACATCTTTTTTATCCTGCTTTGGTGCTGGCTTCTTCCCACCACTCATACAACAATTCCCTTACTCTTTGATTAACACTGATTGACTGAAAGTTAACCAGGCGGATCATATGACCCGCCTGGCACACTTGATTTAATTACCAATGAGATTGTTTAACGGGTTGAAATCAACTAATGTAGTTGATTGTCGAATACGGACATTCGGGATGATTGTGAAGTCGATCGGTACGGGTTCTGTAATACCGAATGCATCCATGACATATTGGAGTGTCACCATATCTGTCGGTACACGTGAGCGATCGCCTGCGGCACGTAAGACAAAATTAAGCGGCACACCAGAATCCATCAACCAAGTTAGCATGACTGCCTCTTGTGGTGAAACTGCGATAGTCATCATATCTGGACGGGGCAGTTCTGTTGCTGTTGGTGCTGGTCCGGTGGTAGGTTGCGCAGCTGCCCGTGCCGATTCAGCGGTTGGTGGGATCGGTGTATTGGTTGCTACTTGACGGAATAAAACACCATCACGTGGGAATTCACCAGTATGAATGACTAACACATCACGGATAGTATTTTGTGTAATTAAACGCGGGATGACAGTACCACCGGGGCGTTCAATCACGGGCCAGCTCACTGGATTTTGGACATAGTTGCCATTTTGATCTGTTCTGACCAGTGGGATTAGGCGGCTTTCAAATCTCCCATTAACATCTGGACCGATGGTTAATCCGATCGAATTGGTCTCATCATCCACGGATGAGTTAATCAGATTGACGGTGTTGGGTAAATAGGTTTGGAATTCTTCGTCAATATCTTGATAGAAAAATGACACAATAATATCGACCCGATCACCTGGCTGAATAGCGTAACCGGTGCTGCTCCAGCGGTCAATCGGTACGGTGATAGCGACACGCCCCTGGGGTAGAATCGCTGCGGCATCTGAACCAACTTCTGCCAAGTCCTCTAGATCATCTACTAACATGTTACGCAAGATCGGCTGTTCAACTTGAATATCAGTACGGGCGATACGTCCATAAATTGACTCAAGCACTTCTTGCTTAGTTTGCCCTTCTTCCACGAAGTAAGCATTAAAGGGCAGGGCTTCTAGGGGCCAAAATTGAAAGCGTACTGCGACACCCTCGCCGGGTGGAATGCGTGACCCGCGATTAATATTTTGGACAGCGACGACAATTTCCACCAGTTCTTGTGTAGGAACAGGGGTAGCAGTGGGTTCATCTGGTTGGGCGGTTGCGCCCGGTACACTGGTATTCTGAAGGACTTGTGGGGTAGCTGGCTCGTCTC
This sequence comes from Chloroflexota bacterium, assembly GCA_003696565.1. GTDB lineage: Bacteria > Chloroflexota > Anaerolineae > Aggregatilineales > Phototrophicaceae > DAOTWY01. The sequence continues at coordinate 14,326 of RFHA01000118.1, read as the reverse complement.
CACCACCGCCCATTAATAAGACAGCGACGACCGCTGCAGCGACGATCACAAATGCGACCAGAATACCGATTCTTACATTTCTTGACATAACTTCCTCCGGTGAGGTGTGCAATCTTGGCTCAATACCTCTAGTTTAGTCTATGAATTATAAATGTCAAACTGACTATCTGGCTATAGCTTTAATTATTTGGGAGTTCTAACCGAACGAGTGTCCCCTCGGACTCATTACTTGTAACCGTCAATGACCCTTTAACCAGCTCAAAGCGTTCTTTCAAACTGAGTAAGCCTTGTATTCTAGCGTCTTGGCTTTCGCCACCTTCCATCACAATATCGGCTTCAAAACTTCTACCGTCATCATGGATCAAAATTTGAGTGGCACTACCTGTTGTATCCAGCTTGAGTTTAATTTTGGTGGGAGAAGCGTAGTCACGGGCGTGCCCCATCACTTCTTGAATACTGCGGAAGATCATCACCTCACGGTGAGATTCCATCCGGCGTTCTTCTCCAGCAATTTCTAATTCGACCTCAATATCGTTCTTTTCTCGGAATGAATCCACCCAGCGGCGTATGGTTGGGATCACGCCTAAATCATCCAACATCATTGGACGCAAATCAAAGATAAAGTCACGGACTTTTTGAAATGTGACGCTGGCAGCGGTTTTAAGGTTGTTGAGTTCTTCTGCCGCTTTTTCTGGGTTCCGGTTAAACAACCGTTGGCAAATCTCCGCTTGTAAAATAAAGTTGGTGAGTGATTGGGCAGGTCCGTCATGCATTTGCCGGGCTAACCGCTGCCGCTCTTCTTCTTGTGCTTGCACAATACGGATAATATTGGCGGTGTTGCGGTCAGTTGCATCGCCTTCAAGAGCCTCTTCCTCATCCGTCCCAAATACCTCAACCCCTTGCAGTTTACCGAGAATTTCAGAAAGTAATTTTTGTTCTGTTTCTAAATACTCGTAATTACTTTCAAATTTTTCTAGAGTGCCGCGCATTGTCGTTAGGCGGAAACGCACATCTAGTGCCTCCCGATATTTATCACGAATGTCTTCTCTGGGGAGTTTATCCAAATTTGCATCAACTGTGTTCAATTCAGTTGCAATATCTGAATAGCGTTGTTGCTCACGTTCTACCATTTGCTGCGTTTGGACGATCTGATCTTTAATATCGGTCATCTTACGCTTAATGGTGGACATGCGTTCAGTAATTTGTTCGATAATCTCTGTTTTAGGATCATCGCTAAATAATTGTTGGGCAAAATCCACTGCTTATTCTCCTTGCTCCGTACTTTTATTTTGGTCGGTTAACCGTACCCAACCATGCCGGATGGCGGTTACTGCCGCTTGTGTCCGATCTTCAACGTTTAATTTTCGTAAAATAGAAGTCATATGATTTTTCACAGTTTGTTGGCTGATGCCTAACTCATTGGCGATCTCTTTGTTACTCATGCCATGCGTGACTGAGATTAGAATCTCTGTTTCCCTGGGGCTTAAGGGAATAAATCGTTGTTCGGGTTCTTCCACATAAGGACCGACTAGTGCCTCTACGGTTTGTTTAATCCAATCATCCAGTTCACTGCGCTCCATTCGTTGATTCTGGATGATATAAAGCCCCTTAGCGACATCACGGATTACCTGTACTAGGTCATCTGGTCGGATGTCTTTTGCGCAATATGCTGATGCACCGGCACGCATGGCATAAAGCACCTGCTCTTGTTCATGATAAGCCGTTAAGATGATAACTGCCGCGTCACTGCTTTGAGATTTAATTTCACGCGCAACCTGAAGCCCGTTAACATCCGGTAAATTGACATCCAATAGAATAACATCCGGATGCAATTTGTGGATTAAATTCAAGGCTTCCTTGCCCGTTGTCGCTGATCCTACCGTCATAAGATCATCCTCTAAGCTGAGTGCTTTTTCTAACCCCTCACGAAAAAGCGGATGATCATCGACGATCATCACGTTAATTTTTCTTGGAGCGCGGCTTAATTTTTTCATCATACTCTGCCGCCTTTTAAAATCTATTGACAACTGATAACCTCAATTGAGAGTATATATCTAAAGGTACTAGTACCGCAACTAGAGAAGGTATAAGATTTGCGACAAATACATTATCAACAACTTGTTTATTTTACGTTTGAGATGTGGGAGACTCTCTCTCATGGGATTTTTACCCGCAAGGGAGGCGTTAGTCAATTGCCGTGGGGTGGGCTTAATGTTGGTGGTACTGTCGGCGATGATGTTCAAGCTGTGCGTCGTAACCATGAGCTGATGTATGAAGCATTGCAGGTGAATGGTGCGCGGGCGTGTACTGTATGGCAAGTACATGGAGCAGATACAGTGATTGTACAAGCACCGGTAGAAGGGCGGCGATGGGTTGAATTAGCCGATGGCATGGTGACAAACCAACCAGATACTCCCCTTGTGATGCGCTACGCGGATTGCACGCCGATTTTGTTCTATGATCCACTTAAACAGGTGATCGGTATTGCTCATGCCGGATGGCGTGGTACGGTACAAGGCGCGGGGGTGAGCGTGGTTAAGGCGATGGTGCAAGCTTATGGATGTCGTCCGGCAGATATTCAAGCTGGCATTGGTCCCAGTATTGGACCAGATTGTTACCAAGTTGGGGAAGAGGTGGTGACGGCTGTGCAGCAATATTTTGGGACAACTGATGGGCTGATCAAGCGTGATCCAACAGATGGTACAGCTTATTTTAATTTGTGGGAGGCAAACAAGCGCGATTTACAACGCGCTGGTGTTCATCAAATTGAAGTTGCTGGTATTTGTACAGCTAGTAATACCGATTTATTCCATTCACATCGGGCAGAAAAAGGACGGACTGGGCGATTTGGTGCGGTGATTTCACTATGATTGCGGAAAATATCAAAATGGTGCAAACAGAGATTGTGGCGGCATGTGCGCGTGCTGGGCGTGATCCACAGACGGTAACATTGGTTGCCATTAGCAAACGCAAGCCAATTGAAGATATTCTGGCGGCAGTGGCGGCTGGTATTCGGCATTTTGGGGAAAATCGTGTAGAGGAAATGCGGGAAAAACAACCCCATTTGGCTGTCACAACATCTGTAACTTGGCATATGGTTGGGCATATTCAATCTCGTAAGACGCGTTATATTCCTGGGATGTTCCAGGTGGTGCATTCTATTGATAGCCTCAAATTAGCGGTTAAGTTGGATACCCTGCTGGCAGAAAATCAACAACAACTCACTGGATTGATACAGATGAATGTTTCTGGCGAGCAGACAAAAAGCGGCTTGGCAGCATTTGGCTGGGAACAAGATGCGACGCTGCGAAAAAACTTGTTTGATGAAGTACAGCAGATAACTACGTTACAACACTTGAAAATCCGGGGCTTGATGACAATGGCTCCTATTGTGGACGAGATGGAGCAAGCGCGCCCGGTGTTTCAAAGCCTGGCACGGCTGCGTGAGGCATTGGTAGATACGTTGCATATTGAACTGCCAGAGCTGAGTATGGGTATGACGGATGATTATCCCATTGCGATTGAGGAAGGTGCAACAATGATCCGTGTAGGACGGGCAATTTTTGGCGAACGAACATATTAAGTGATTTTATTGGGCTTCGTCTGGCATCACGACATCATCCGGGTCGCATTGACGGAGAGTATCAAAGCTGGCATGGAAACGATACTCATTTCCTCCAGCGGTAAGGATCATCCAATAACCGATAACGGGTGTTTGCTCGTAAGTTTGGCGGGGTTGTGGACATCCCAGGCTGGTATCTGCCCAGGTGATGGGGTGAATCTCTGTCAATTGAATACGCCGTATAGAAAGATTTAACTGATTTGCAAGACGTTCTTGTGCGGTGCGGACTAAATCCGCTGCGACTGCATCAACTTTAATCAGCATATCTCCGTTAAGATCATCCATGCTGATTTCGTCACATAGCTGCGCGGTTGTACCCGCATCAGTATGATAGATATAAACCATATTTCGATGCAGGGCTACGACCTCGTACCCTGCGATCCCGCTTGAACGCAGTGCATCTGTTTCTATATCACAATCGAGCGTATCGGCATTTGTCCAGTAAAAAGGTAACACGGATGCCACCACCACATCGTAACGACTAATATCAAGTGATTCGGCTAATGTTTGTTGTACGAGTGTGGCAGGGTCTTGTGGGTGTGGAAATAGCAATGCAGAAGTATCTGGTGGGGGCGTTGGGCTTAAGGTAGGTGTGGGGGGGATCGGCGTTTGGCTGGGTGTTGGTGTAAATAAAACAAAGGTAGGCACAGAGGTCTCGACATCTGTGCTACCACATGCTGCGGTTAACAATACTAAACACGTTAATGTGAGCAGGACTCTCATTCTTCTTGAAATTGACTGATTTTGTCGTTCACATCATCCGTTGTAATCCCCTCAACACTCACTAACTTATCGCGTCCATCTGCCCCGGCAACAATTTCAATGTGGGATTCTTCAACACCGAGTACGGATGCTAAAAAGCGGATGAGTTCTTGGTTGGCTTCGGGGGATCCGGCGGGTGAGGCTTGTAGACGGACTTTGATCGTGCCATCTTCTTGAATACCTGCTGCTTCGGTTCGGGCGGAGCGTGTGACACAACGCACCGTAAAAGCAACGCCACCCTTTGCATCTGTGATTTCAAATTTACGTTCGGTCATTTTGTCCTCGTCTCTAACAGCGCGCCGCGCTTTGCTATTGTATCTCAATTTAAGTGTAATCACTTAGCTACAGGATAGCAACAAAATCACGGTGATGGTGTAACAATTCGTAAATTTTTCGGATTCTAAAACGGAATGACTGCCCATACAAGTGACTGCAAAATCCAGATGCCAATAAAGACCACAATCGGGCTGAAATCAAACGGTCCCATATCTGGAAATTGCTGTTGTAAAAAATTACGTACGGGTTGTAAAACAGGTTCTGTGACATCGTGTAAAAAGCGTACAATTGGATTGCTGTAATCAACGTTGGGGAACCAACTGAGTAAAATCCGCGCGAACAAAATAAAGCTGTAAAGCTGTAACAGCAAGACGATTAATCCCGCCATAAAACACACTCCTTTAGAAGTTATTACTTGCTAATGGTTAAATGTTGCGTTGATATTCTGCCATAGATAAAAGCGATGTGGCTAGGTATAAGCTATTTTACACAACCTAAACCATGCTATACATTATCTTATCAACATAAAATCATCGTAAGACTTATCCTGAGCCGATTAGAAAGATGATGGTCAATGCCCAGAAGGTCGTATAACGTAACATTCGTTTGGCATTAAGTTGTGCAGCAAATAAAATGATGACAATTTCTAACCCTGCGATGAACCGTAAAATCCCCAATACTTCTCGATAAGTCGAAAATGGCACAAATAACATCACAGCACAGTTGATTAACAAAACAAATACTAGTGGGGAAGGGGATTTAGTGCGCAAAGCTACCCACCCATGCCGCAATCCCCAGATGGTTGGATAAATGACAAACGGGATTAACACCACTGCAAAGATTAACACACCAATCAATGCCCGAAAGATGACAACAACCGGATTTGCCTCCCCCGCTTGGATAACCTCCATGGCTGCTTGTATGATAAAGATCACAATTTCCAGCACACCGCCGAACGGGATGACTGTAAAACCAGTTGCACCGGCTCCGCCTGATCCAATGCCGAATGTCCCAAATCGATCATATAATATGATCTGCCAGACAGCGAAGGGAATCAATGTGATGGCACCGAAGATCAACATCAAACGCCACCGCCGCTGATAAACTAAATATAATCCATAGCCTGCGGCAAATATCAGTGTGGTCTCTTTGGCTAATCCAGCAAATGCCAATGCGCCGGCTGCCAATAACCAGCGATCTTTATCAATGAGTAACATGGCTATCAACACCAGACCATACGCTAGGGGTTCAGGTAAACTCAAGCGAGCGGACCCCATAATTGCCAGGGAAAGCGCGTAACCAAGCGCGTACCAACGGCTTATACCACGCTGTTTTAACAAGCTCTCTAGGGCGGCTGTTCCACCAGCAATTGCTAGTAGGTTGATGAATAAAATCGCCCAGGGAATTAAATCAGTATTCCCTAATGAGAATATCCGCGCTAATGCCGGAAGTAAAATCCGCTGATAGCGATAGGCAGGGTAGTCGCCACCATTGGCGATAAACACCTCTGCTGTTGATGGATCACGGGCGATGAAATAAACAAACTGCCCATCATAACCTTCTGTACCACCAGCGTCCTGCGGGATGCCCTCGCTAAATCGTGTGCCGATTGTGACCAGTGCTAGTGAATCATTATTGACTATGACGACTGACAGCGCGTAAATCAGCGTCAAAACTGTTGCAATAAACCAGGGAGAAATATACCATGTAGTTTTCATGGAGATGATTGTACCTGAAAAGATGAATTATGGCTGCAATTGGACGGGCAAGTTTAGCACTTTTGATGACATATTTGTTTGCATTGGGAGGCACATTTAATGGTGTGCTGATGCCAGAGTTGAAAATTGTCACATTGGTCATGATGACGGTGGGGCTAGGGATGTGGCAACTGGTGCGTTGGCGTGGGCGGTGGATATGGCATAACACCCCGTTAGATTTATTGTTAATTTTATGGGGTGTTGCGTTTGGATTAAGCCTATTGACGAACCTTGAAGAATGGCGGCGAATTGTCATCGGCTTTTGGTATGTCGGTGTGTATTTACTCGTGTGGTATGTGTTGAATGATGCCCTTGCCAACCGTAAAATTCAGCGTACCACACTCATTGACGCAGCGTTGATGGGCGGTGTGGTTGTGGTGTTTTTCGGGTTTTTTCAACTGCAATCCGCACCGTTCGACCTGATTCACTTACAATTTCCACGCCCTGGCAGTGTCATCGGCAATCCAAATTCACTAGGGGCGTTTTTAGTGGTTTTGGGGTTATTAAGCCTGGGACGTTGGATGATGATAACGCATCGCCTGGGGCGGTGGGCGTTAGGCATTTATAGCCTGATGATTTTATTGCTACTGTTTTTTACCTTCTCACGCGGGGCATGGCTTGGGATGGCAGTGGGGATGATGGTTTTAGCGGGCTTGTATTTTCCTAAGGCGTGGCGGCATAGCTTGACCCGCTATCGTTTTCGATGGGCGATGGCGGGGATTGTGTTATTGATGGTAATCGGTGTTGTTGGGGTATTTTTCTTGCAGTCTTTCCGGCAATCTGGGCGCAGCCTGAGCTTACGAGCGACAATCTATCAACATGCGATTGGGGTATTTAATGAGCATCCAGTTGCTGGCAGTGGATTGTTCACATTTGGTGCAGAATTAGCGCGGTATCAATCCCAACCACCACGCCAGCCACATAGCCATGCGCATAATGGGGTGTTACATGTTGCGGCGGAATTGGGCACGGTGGGATTAGGCGCATTGGTGGCTTCTGTGGTGATTCTCATAGCGGCGATGCGGCTTAATTTACGTTTGGTAAATTCACGGCAGAAAGGATTTGTCATCACCGCTATCGGTGCAAGTGTTGGGTTCGGGGTGCATCATCTGTTTGATTTCCCGGCTATGATGCCGGTCATTGCGTTGATGGGTGTGTTGGTGTTGGTGCTTGCCACTGCGCCGATTAATCCATTACCTATAGAAGCACGTTGGCGGCAGGTGGGGCATTCTATTGGCTTGGTGAGTTTAGCTGTTGTACTCATGGTCACAGGTGGGTGGAGTACATGGGTATATATGCGATACAACGATACATTGCAGTCTGCTTTTCCAGCGGATGGTATTGGGGATTATCGTGCGGCGGCGGATGCACTGATCCCGATTGTGAACGCTGATCCTGAATTATCGGTCTATATTAATCAACAGGCATATTTATACGGTTTGGCGGCGAATCAAGGTGATGTCTCTGCGTTGGATTTAGGGATTGCCGCCTATGAACGATATATCACATTAGAGCCACAAGATGCTTATGGTTGGGCGAATCTCGGCGCGTTATATGCCCAAGCTGGACGCTATACAGATGCGATCAACGCCATGCAGAGTGCAATAGATGCCGCCCCAGACGCTTTATACTTTGCTTATTTACAGGGGGTATATGCTCAAGCTGCTGGTGATATGACATTAGCGAACGCTGCCTATACGTTGGCGTTGAAGGATGGCACACGGTTATGGCTTGTTTGGGATGAGCAGGCTCCACTAGCCAACTATATACCAGATGCTCGCACTGCCGCGATTCTGGCAATCGGGCAGGGGCAGTCAACAGATTACGTGTTTGATGACCGTGATTATAGTGGTAAAGCGTTAAACATCTTAGCTGGGCATCGTACCGAGCCACTTCCTGCGCCGCAGACCGATATAGAACGCGCATGGCAGGCATTGGTCAGTGGCGATTTGGTACGGGCGCGTGAACTGATCGCACCGGATTTTGCGCGTGAGGATGTGGTTTTTGGTGCGAATATCCCATATTATCAGTTTTTGCGGTTTGCTATTCCACGCCGATTTTTACCACAAGTGAATTATCCCGCTAGTGATCTGGCATTGGCATATCTGATACAGGCATTTGAACAGTTTGATTAACAGCTCTTTAAGAAAATGTCGCATTACCCCACGCGGAAGGTGTGCGATTGATTTCTTAAAGTGCATAACAGCGCAAGGCAATTAACTGGCTGTCTTGCGCTTTGTATTTTTAGATCGGCGATGGGATGGCTTTGCCCATTTGCAGTTGTAGGTAGGTCAACGCGCGGTGGGCGGCTTCTCGAACTGTTTCATCTCGGTGTCGCAATGCACGATACAGCACGCCAATTTGATCCGCATAGCCCATCAAACCTAAGTTCACGGCTGCTAGTTGTTGAATCTCTGTGTTGCCTTCATTCAACGCCATTTTGAGCAGCTCTACGCCGCCTGCTTTGATATTTTTGCTGGCATCCCCTAAACTGGTGAGCCAATTCCGTACCCAGTCAATTTCTTCTGCTTGGGGGTAACGGCGCGGTCCGGTGGCAGTATCACCAAATCGCATTTCAATAAAGGCTTGCTCTGCCGCAGAGCGCACATACCATTCATCATCTTCCAACGAGGTGCGATATAAAGCAACCAACGCCCAAGTGGTGTTAACACGCCTTAAACCAAATACCGCTGCCCGGCGTAACATCATATCGTCATGGTGGATAGCATCGTATAAAACAGGGTAGCCTTCTTCTGGAATAGCGGCAAACGCCTCTGCGATTGCCTGCCGAAGCGGTTCTTCGCCTTCTGTGAGGGCGATAACCATTTGTTCTAAAGCCTCTTCTGTTCCGATAGCACCTAAGGCTAAGCCGGCTGCTAGCTTAACTTCTTGATCACGGTCATTGAGTAAGCGGCTGAGGGCGTTAACAGCTTCATCTGCTTGTAAGGCACCAACTCCCAAACACGCCAACCGACGAATATGCGGGTCTGGATGATCTAATGAACGGGAAAAGACTTTGAGTGCATTGCGGTCACGTGTGCCAACTAGTGCCGCCGCTACTCGTTCACGCACACCACTATATTGGCTCTCTTTGACGAATGTGTTTGCTAATTGACGAAAAACTTTCGGCAACCAAGTTACTTTACCAGTTGCATATTTGATCCATTTGGTGGTCTCTAGCAGATTATTGAGCAAAACATCTGTTGGGGCTTCTAGCCGTGCATCGACCACAATATCCATAGGGCGGTGTGCAGTTGCATACATCAAGGCTGGCTGCCAAGCTGGGAGTTGGCTTTTTCCCATTAAAACAGCATCTTCCGTTAGGGTGAGGCTTGCTAAATACGCTGCGATCAACCCATGACGGAATTGGTATCGTCCACCTCTGAAGCGTTTTAACAACCCAGCTTTATGCCAACGTGTTAATAACTGTACATAGAGTTTATTTGTACGAGATGTGGAAGTAGCAGCGGGCGTGTTTGTTTGAGATGATTTAGAGTCGGTATCTTCATCTACATCTTCGCCACCTAATAGCTCTCCCAGGTCAGGAGGTTGATTATCTGATTCAGAGTCTTCAAATTGCTCAAAGAAACGATCCAGGTCTTCATCGTCATCATTATTCGGTGCATCTAGGTTGTTGGTTGGTTGATCGCTATGCTCAACTCTAATGGCAGGATTATCAGCGGTAAGCTTGGCTTCCAAGTTTTCCGCTGTGATGAACCCCATATCTAGCTGTAATGCTGCTGCTTGAATTAATTGAGGCATGGTATCCTCTAAGTTTAGGTTTAGCGCGAGGTTGGCTAACAGGTTGTTCATCCAGCTTTGGATGGTGGTCTGCTCTGGACTTTCAAAAATTGCCCAGGTTTTAAGGGTAAGTTCAAAGGGGGTCATGGCACGGCTGCGGGATTTTGCTCGTTGTATGGTTGCTGAGTCAAGCGTACTTGACCGTCGTCGCCCGCGAATTTGTGCCCAATTATCTGCCCATTTATCAATCAATGTGTTGACCGTAATATCTTGCCAGGGACGCAGGAAAACTGGAGCCGCCCCAAGTTGTAATAATCTGCCATAGCCCGAAATTGGTCCAGTGATGATGATAAAGTTACTGCCATATTCTTGCACAAACGCTTTTAACCAATTTAGCTTGGCGATTTGTTGAGATTCCGGTAGATCATCTAGCCCGTCTAATAAAAGTAAAACGCGCCCTTGTTTGAGGCGTTCATAGATATTGCGCGGAATCTTCATCGATGTTACGCGCCCGGTATAATGCTGAATAGCACGGACAAGCGGCTCTGCTGGGTCAATGATTTGCCCGAATTCACTTACACTGGTGCTGATATTGCCGAGATGGGCATACATCGGTGTTAATCGGCGGAATGGCGTGATATTTTTGTCATTCTCTTTGCCGTTTGTGTCCTTACCGGTTTTGCGTTCCAGCGCGTCTTTGGCTTGTTCTTCAATTTGCATCCGTTCTTTATACCGTTGGGCACGTTCTTTTTGGTTCTCAATAGACTGCTCTTCAAGTTGCATTCGCTCCATCACAGGGTCTACAGGGGGCTTAAAATCAATTTCTCCGATTGCCCATAGCGCGATCGCATAGAGTGCGGTTGTGCGCCCACTGCCTGGCTCCCCTAAAATGGCGATGAATCGATCCCCGTTATCTAATTCTTCAACGGAAAGGGACTCTATGTTGTAAGGAGCGTGTAAATAGGGGTGGTCTGGTACGATAGGCACCACACGAAATACACTTTTTGCAACATCATCATCCACCGGCTCAACAACACGAGGCGCAAGCATAAAACGCGGCTCAACTAAAATTTGACTGAGTGGAATGCGTGCACCCGCCAAATGGTCGGCTTGAACATATTTGATGAGATCACGTAGATAATCTGCATCGGCACCACTTAAGGCGATGTTGCGTGCGCTGGTGGCACTTTGCTGTATTGATTCGCGCACACGTGAGATGACATGTCTTGATCGATAAAGTGCGTAGGCAGAAGCCCACCCAGCACCTAAGCCTAAACCAAAGTTTTCCAGGTTGAAATTGAAGTTGACCATGTATTACTCCCCAGTTGTTTGAGGGTCAAATAAGGGCTATTTCACCAGAATACGCCCGCAGTTTTCACAATAAACCAAGTCTGCGTTATGACTAACGGCTTGTTCAATTGCCATTGTTTGCTCCACACCACAAGCGGTACACATCCGCCCTTGCATTAAAGAGACTGGACGATTCGCCTTTTTCTTTTTCATGGTATCGTAAATTTTACGATTTTGTGCGGAAATTTGTGTTACAGCTTTCTCACGTTGAGCAGCCAATTGTTCAAGCTCGGTTTCAATAGCAGCTTTTTCGCTGAGTAGATCAGTGTGTTCAGCTTGCCATTGAGCTGTTACCGCTGCCAAATGACGTTCTGCCGTTTGCAAATCTGCCTCAGCGGCTTCGATTGTGAGCATTAAGTCCAGCAGCTGATCTTCCAAAGTTTGGTTGCGCTGCTTAAGAGATGCAATTTCTTGTTGCAAGTCTTGCATTTCTTTAGGATTTTTGACGTTACCACTATAAAGACGGTCTTCACTAGCTTTGGCTTTTTGCCGGTTAGTTTGAATCTCGAGTTCTAGGTCTTTTTGTTTGGTATGTAAGGGGGTTAGGCGTTTTTGTGCTGCCTCAACTTGTTGTTGCGCTTCTAAAACCGATTGGTTATCTTGTAATTGTTGTGTTAACGTCTCTAGACGTTTGTTCTGAGCGATGATTTTTAAATCAATTTCTTGCAGGGCATAAAGCGCTTGTGCTTGTGCCATTCTCTTTCCTCAATTGCGTTATCGAAAACACAGGTTAACATAGATATTGTAGACTATCTTGTTCCTGAAGCCTAATAAAAGGTGAAATTTGGAATGCAAATGAACTACACAGGACATGTGACACGGGCGGAATGGCGATGGGTTATTCTGGCAAGTTGTGTGTTAACCTTATTCGCGTTTTTGCCATTTTTATGGATTTTGTTGTCAGGCGTGGTGGGCAATGGTTGGCACTTTATGGGGGTGCTGCATGACCCTTATACCAGTGCTGTACATCTTTCTCATGTATTTCAGGGAAGTCAGGATTTTTGGCAATCCCAAGTGTTGTTTACACCAGAAGCGCATGAGGCAGCATTGATTGAACCGCTGTATACATTTTTAGGGCAAGTTTCCCGCTTGATGAACCTCTCACCGATCATGATGTATCATGTGGCGCGTGTTGGGGCAGGGATATGTATGTATATGGCATTTTATCAACTCGCAGCGAATATTTGGTCAAAATTGCGGACGCGCCGGATTTTCTTTGTGTTGTTATCCGTTGGGGCGGGGTTTGGTTGGCTATTGGCTCCTTTAACTGGCAACACAGCTTATTTAGATGTATCTAGCCCTGGGATATACCCCTATTACAGTAGTTTAGTCAACGTCCATTTGCCAATTGCGCTGACTGGTTTAGCGTTGCTCGCCAGTGTGTGTGTGCCGATTCTTCGTCCTGGAGAGGTGCCGTTCCCAACGGTACAAAATGGTGGAGTCATTGTATTTACCTTGTCGTTGATTTTGGTGTTTGTTGCGCCGTTGGTGTTTATTCCCCTAGCGGTGGCGTTTTTGCTCAATATCGCGTTGATTTGGTATCAAGAACGCGCTTACGTAAAAGCACAAGCAAATTGGGCATTATGGCTGGTTGTGCCTGCGCTTCCTATGATTTTGTACTATGTTTTGTTGTTCCAGAATAATGCAGTTATTCATCAGGCTTGGCGGCAACAACATACTGATCCACCTGTCTCACTTGTCATATTGGTGTTAAGCCTCGGGATTCCGCTGATCTTAGCTGTACCAGGGTTGTATCGTGGTGTGCGGCGGTTTGAACAAGACGGCGATCAATTTATGTTGTTATGGTTATTGATAATGCTGTTGTTGACTTATTTGCCAACGTTAGTTCAGCAAGAGTTTATGATAGGTTTGATGATCCCGCTGGCATATTTTGCGACCCGTGCGATTGAAGATTTTTGGTTCCGATATATCCGACGTAAGTGGCGGTTGCGGTTGATGGTGGCGTTTGTGCCGCTTTTGGCAGCTAGTAATATTATGATGACGGTTTTGCCCATGATTGTGCTTTCTAATCAAAAAGGTGATGAACGGGCTGAGGTTTTATTGCCAGAGAGCTATGTGGCGGCGTTTGACTGGATGAAAGGACGTGTTCGCCCGCAGGATGTGATCTTGGCTGCCCCAGAAGTCAGCTTGTGGATTCCGTCATGGTTAGGTGGACGGGTGGTTTATGGACACCCCTTATTGACATTAGATAGCCAAGATAAAAAACAGGCGGTTTCTGCATGGTATGCCGAAGATAACGAGCAGGATTGTGATACACGCTTTTTAGATGGGGTGTATGTCCCCGGTAAGCGTGGGTATCCGGTGAGGTATGTGTTATATGGACCCAAAGAAGCAAAACTAGGACCAGCTGCTTGCTTGAATTTACTAACCCCACTAGCACAATTTGATACCTTGCGTATCTATGTTTATTTGCCAGATACGTTGCCGGAGCGTTGATGATGTTGTTTTCTCCATCTCCTAAAAGACGATTCAGGTTACAGTTACGTATTTCTGAGCGGCGGCTTTTGCTCATGGCTGGGGACACATTAGCAGTGCTTGTTTCGGTATTGCTGGCGTTATATATTTGGTCTGTTCGGGCAGAAGAGCCGTTTACACTGGCGTTTGTGTTGCCACAATCATTCTGGTTCTTTGTGTTGGTGATTTTATGGTTGTTGCTTGCCAGTGCCAATGATTTTTATGACCTTGCTGTGGCAGCAAATCGTTTACAATCCTTGGCGCGTTTAGCACTTATCACCGGGCAAATGTTATTGATCTACCTCATCATCTTTTTCTTTTCCCCGCGGGATGCTTTGCCTCG
>RFHA01000117.1 GCA_003696565.1 Chloroflexota bacterium | reverse complement strand
GTTTGGGTTAAACCAGTCATGTCGCTGCCACTGATGCGGGCAATACCAAAATCCATCAGGAATGCATTCCCTTCCTGATCAATCATGATATTGGATGGTTTGATGTCACGGTGAATCACGCCTTGCCGGTGGGCATAATCTAGCGCAGATGTGATTTGACGCATCATGAAGGCGATTTCGTTCAAAGGGAGAGGGTGTTTATCCAAAATATCTTTTAGTGTGCCACCTTCCAAATAGCGCATAACGATATACGGCGGGTCATGACTCGCATCAAAATCAAACACCGGTAAAAGGTGCGGATGTTCTAAGCGAGCGATAAGACGGGCTTCTCGTTGAAAACGCTCAATCCCTTGATCCATCAACGCCACACTTTGATGAATCACTTTAATGGCAACAAAACGATCTGTACTAGGCTGATAGGCACGGTAAACGGTTGCCATGCCGCCCCTGCCAATTTCTTCGATAATTTCATATGAACCGATGCGCGTCCCTATCATCAAAACCTCCATGCTGAAAACCACCCAACGTCAGCAGGTGGTTGTTGACGTTGTGCCCTCTAAACTGCTTTTTGGAATAATCACATTGTAACACACGATAACAAAGTTCATCGTGTTTGATATACATGAAATTTGCATTTTATCCTACAAGCGATACACTTAAAGCGTCCATCATAATTTTGGAGGAGAAGTAAAATATGAGAAAGTTAATTTTATTATTCTGTGTCTTGTTACTTGCATTGCCGGTTGTTGCGCAGGATGAAGAAGATGAGAGTGAAAATGAAGATATGATGGTGATGATGGGCGATTGGGAAACTTGCCCCACACCAGAAAATCTACCAGAGGAGGTAACGATCGGTGCAATCTTCGCTCGATCCGGCAACATTTCTGTTTACGGTATTCCCCAAAGCCAAGCGGTAGAACTTGCCGTCGCGGAAATTAATGAATCCGGCTATTTGGGAGAAGGTGTAACCCTGAGCGTGATCTTTGAGGATTCCGCTGGTGATCAGGAGCAAGCCATTGCCGCTATGACTAAATTGGTGGAAGAAGATCAGGTTGTGGCAGTGCTTGGACCAACACTTTCTACAGAGGCTTTTGCGGCTGATCCAATCGCACAAGAAGCTGGCGTACCGGTCATGGGTGTGAGCAACACCGCCAGCGGTATTACTGACATGGGTGAGTTTGTCTTCCGCAACAGTTTGCCAGAATCATCAGTGATCCCAGGGACAGTTGCAGGCGCAGTAGAAGCTTTAGGGCTGGAGCGCGTCGGCGTGTTGTATGGTAACGATGATGATTTTACACTCAGCGGCTATGATGTCTTTGTAGAAGCCCTGGAAGATTTGGATGTTGAAATTCTTGGCGAAGAAACCTTTGCTCGTGGTGATGTCGATTTTAGTGCGCAGCTCACCAATTTATTGGCAGATGATCCTGATGCGTTGATTGTTTCTGCTTTGGCAGCGGAAGCGGTGCAGATCATCATCCAAGCGCGTGATCTGGGCTATGATGGTCCGATCATCGGCGGTAATGGGTTCAATTCCCCGGCAATTATTGCACAAGCAGGGGAAGATGCAGAAGGTGTCATCGTCGGTGCTGCGTGGAACGCCGCAAGTGATAATGAACTGAGTGTGGCTTTTATCGAAAACTTTGAAGAATACACCGGTAACCCGCCCGATCAGTTCGCAACACAGGCGTATACGGGTGCTTGGTTGATGGCAACTGCCATTCGCTGCGCTGATTCTGTTGATCCTGCAGATATTCGGGATGCACTGGCAAGTATCACAGATTTCCCCTCACCATTGGGTGAATTCTCCTTTGATGAAGACCGTAACCCCGTGCATGATCCTGTTGTTCAGGTTGTGGTGGATGGCGCGTTCGGTATTCTTGGTGCAGACATGATGGAAGAGGAAAGCGAATAAATTCGCACAGGATTTTTTAACCATGTTGGCAGGGCGGGGGGATGCCTCC
The DNA here is from genome assembly GCA_003696565.1 of Chloroflexota bacterium. Taxonomy (GTDB): domain Bacteria; phylum Chloroflexota; class Anaerolineae; order Aggregatilineales; family Phototrophicaceae; genus DAOTWY01. The sequence goes on along the minus strand of RFHA01000117.1, from coordinate 3,974 downwards.
GCCCTGTGTTACGCTTAAAACCAACACAGTTATGCCAATCAAAAATTTGGTCGGCAGTGCTTCATCCGCTATGGGGTTAATTTAGATACAAAATTATGGATTTCGTAACGTTCTTACAACAATCGACGAATGCGGTTTCTTTAGGGGCGTTATATGCGCTTTTTGCCCTGGGGTATAGCCTGGTTTTTAGCATTTTAGGGGTGCTAAATTTGGCACATAGTGCGGTGTTTATGTGGGGAGCGTTTTTTGGCTTGATCGCCTTAGATCAGTGGCATTTGCCGCCTTGGCTGGCTTTTATCTTTGCGTCATGTGCGGCAGGGCTGGTGAGTGTTAGCCTGGAATATGTGGCTTTCCGTCCCTTACGCAAACGAAATGCCGCACGAATCGCCCAGTTGATTAGCAGCATCGGCGCGGCTTTGTTATTGGTGAATATCGCCCAATTACTTTATAACCAAATCTATAACGCTTCTGATGCATACTATCCGCGCAATATTCAATTGTTGCCGTTTATCCCTAGCGAAACCGTTGTGGTCGGCAGTGTGAGCATCGCCCCCATTCGGCTGGTGATTTTGGTGATCGCATTGGTGATGATGCTTGTTTTGCAATATTTAGTGACGAGTACCCGAACAGGGCAACAGATGCGTGCTGTGGCTTTTAACCAACGCACGGCGGCGTTGTTGAGCATCAACGTGAACCAGATTTATGTGTTTACCTTTCTCATTGCGGGGATGCTGGCGGGGGCTGCTGGGATGTTATACGGGATGGCGTTTTTGAATGTTTCGCCATTTGTTGGTGGAAATGTCTCCCTAATTGGCTTGACGGCGATTGTTTTAGGGGGCATGGGGAGTATTCAAGGGGCTGTGTTGGGCAGTTTTATTGTCGCTGGGTTACAGATTGCTAGCACCGCCGCCGGTGGTAGCAGTTACCGAGATGCGATTGTATTCTTCTTATTGTTTGTCGTTTTGATTATCCGCCCGCAAGGGATTTTAGGACAGCCGGAACAAACTCGTGCCTGATTACCGTGCGGCGATAAAGCCATATTCTGCGAGTTTGCTCAAAATCTGTTGAATAGCATCACGGTCTTTGCGGATATATGCATCTGCACCGGCTTCGTATCCCGCATCTTGATCTGCCATATTATCAGAAACAGTGAACATAATCACCGGAATATGTTGCGTTTTAGGATTACGTTTAAGCCGATGACACACTTGATGCCCGTCCATATTGGGCAGACGCACATCTAACAAAATTGCATCTGGCTGGATCGATTCTGCCATCCGCAACCCTTGTGGTCCGTCGGTTGCAACCATGATATGCACACCGGCTGCTTCCAAATGGTTGGCATAACTTTGTGCTTGGGTTGGGCTATCATCAATAATTAATAACTGCGCTTGACGATTCATATAGTTGCTTGATCTCCATTGATAGACTACTCTCATTATAAAGTTAAAAATTCGTTTGTTTGTGTTAAAAATGAAACAATTTATGAAAAATTTGTAAGCTCGTCAGGATATAATCATAAGGTAAGATGATCGTAAACGGTAATAAAAGGGGATAGGCACATGCGACGTTTAATGCTCGTTTTGGTTCTGCTGCTTAATTTGCCAGTGTTAGCACAAGATGACGATACATTAACAGTCATTGAAGAGGGCGTACAGTTGGTCATCCACGTGGATGAGACGGATACAGTACAGGAAGTCGTACAAGTGATATTGCAGCGTGCGGAAGAGCTAGAGCTTGATGATGTGCGTGTCCAGATCATTGGAGAGGACACCATTCAGATGCAGTTCCCTGGCTTAGATCGTCTTTCAACAGATGCATTAAACACGCTGACCCGCCGCGGCTTGCTGGAACTAGTTGATTTTAGAGGGATTGAACAAGATTTAACTGGCGAACGCATTAACACGAGTGCGCAAGTTGCGCGGGGAATCGTTGACCTGGATGCAGCTTATCAGCCATTTACTGGGCAGCCGTTTTTAACTATTCTTACAAGTGAGGCATTTGAATCAGTCCGTGTCGTACAAGGGACGACATTAAATACTTGGAACATCTTATTCACTATTCGCCAACAAGATCAAGAGCGTTTCAGGGATTTTACACGGCGGCATATTGGTGAAAAATTGGCGATCGTTTTGGATGGGGAAGTCATCACTGCACCGACTATTCACGAAACACTTCAAGATAGTGGGTTAATCAGTGCTAATTTTGATTTTAATGAGGCGAATAATCTCGCTATTCAATTGCGATTTGGGGAATTACCATCTAATATCACGGTTATCTCAACAGATACTTATCAGACGTTAGGCTTTGGTAATTAATTTGCGTTTATAATAGACATAAAGTGAGTGTAAGAAAATAGGACATAACCACATGGATTTGTTAGATAACGTCTTGCGGCGCAGGCAAACAGAAGATGAGATGAAAAAGTCTGGGCGGTTACCACCCGGGCAATCTTTAACGCATAAATTTCCTGTTCTCACCTATGGTCCTATCCCAAAATTTGACCCAGAAACTTGGGATTTCCGTGTGTTTGGTGAAGTTGAAAAAGAGATGTCTTGGAACTGGGAGGCATTTCAAAAATTACCCACAGTCACCGTAACGGTTGATATTCATTGTGTGACCCGCTGGAGTAAGTTTGATACGACCTGGACAGGAGTGCCGTTTAAGCATATTGCTGAACTGGTCGGCATGAAAGATACCACTAAGCACATCATCGCTCATTGTGATTATGGATATACGACGAATGTCCCAGTTGAGGACATGATGCGTGATGATGTGTTGCTGGCGTATATGTATGATGGTAAACCACTTGAACCTGAGCATGGTGCGCCAGTGCGCACGCTTGTACCGCATTTGTATTTTTGGAAATCTGCTAAATTCTTGCGTGCGTTGGAATTTAGCCCGGTAGATAAGCCAGGTTTTTGGGAGCAAGGGGGGTATCATAACTACGGTGATCCCTTTAAAGAACAGCGTTATAATCGACGTGGCTTCTTTTAAATAAATAAGGTGTTAAAAAGAGCGGCAATTGTCGCTCTTTTTGCATTTGCCATTTCTATATCCATCGTTATAATAAAACCGTGTTGTGAAGCCAATCACAAAAGAGAGTTGTATGGGAATAAAAGTCCACTGGGAAAACCAGGAACGCACCATTATCCGCCAAGTGCTTAAAGGACGTTGGACTGTGGAAGAATATCTCCATAGTGCCGAAAAGATTTATAAGCTGTTAAATGGATTACCTCACATTGTTCATCTGATTATTGATGCGCGTGAGTCAGATGGAATCCCCGCTAATTTTCTCTCAATTGCCCGCCAGCTAGATCAACTTGTTGCCAATAACCAGGGACTAGTGCTAGCTATTATTCCTGATCCGCACAGCCGAACGATTGTACAGGCGGCGCGGCGGATTGCACCTAAGGCAACCCGTGATCTACATTATGTTGATCATCTGTCAGATGCGTATCAGATGATTGACCGCCTTGCTGAGACAGTTTGAGCAGAGGCTTAAGTGTTATGTCCACCAAGAGATGATGTACCTTAAGAAATTAATCAAAAAATTAGTCATATATTCCCCTGTGAGATTCGAATAGTTAACCGTAGGGCAATCGTTTATCTGTCGTGCGGCATTTAACCAAATACCTGATTATAATCGTGTATAGCAAAGCCTTTCAGTTCGGGTGTTCGATTTTTATTCAGGAGGAATTAATGCGGCGTGTTGTTGGGCTAATTGGCGTGTTATTATTTATTTCCGCGTGTAGTTCAGACGGATTGCCGCGTGTTACGCCCACTGTCGCGCCAACTAATACACCTGTGCCAAACACCGCCGTGGTAGAGCTGCCTACCCGTACGCCGATTATTACAGTGACCAACACACGCTTACCAACCCGCACACCATCTAATACCCCAACGGATACAGCGACACCTACCAATACTCGTACAGCCACACGCACACCAACCTCCAACCCAACAAGCGAAAG
>RFHA01000116.1 GCA_003696565.1 Chloroflexota bacterium | reverse complement strand
GCTTGACCAGCACCGTGTTTTGTTGGAGGTCAAGCGCTTCGTTGTAATCATCCTTGCGGCAGGTCACGATCACGTGTTGGGGCGCGTTTGCCGCTTTCAACCACTTGCGGAGCTTGTCGGCTTTTTCTGGCCCCTTCGCGCCCATCTCGTTCAACCCGTCTAGATACAGCCACACGTTCCCCTTTTGCAACTCATGCGCCAAATCACCCCCCAACGTCCACTGGCTTTGCACAAAGGCCAGCGGTGTTTGCCCATCCTGCCATTGGGGCAAGTAGACAATGTGGGGGATAGGGGGTGGTGGCCCATTTCGTCCCGCTTCAAGCCAAGCCAAACGGCGGCGCGCCTGTTCCAGCGCAAGATAGCGTAGCGTAGTGGTCTTGCCCGCGCCGGGATCGCCAATCAGCACAAAGCGCGGCAACTTCTCCACCGCTTCCGCAATGTTCTTGAGCGGCTCGATTTTTAGTTCTGTTTCTTCTTGTTTTTTCGCCTCCTTGATGACTACGGCTAAAGCAGGATCAATGCGCTTTTCCTGAGGATTGGGGCGCTGTTGAGCTTCAGCTTGCAGGGCGATATACTCTTCTACGCCTTGCCACTTGGTCAGCTCCCCGATCAGCGTGTTGAGGTATTGCGCCTCTGCCTCTGGCACCGGCCCCTCAAATGCTGAGTCAATCTTGCGCAAGCGGTCTTGGATTTTAGCCAAGCCATCCTCGTAGATTTGCTGGTCGTTGGCATAGTTCTCAAAGCTGGTGTACTGAATATTCTCTAGCCAGAAGAAATTTTTAGGGATGTTTTTTAAGTTCGTTTTGCGCAGCATGATGGGGATGATGGGGATATTATGGGTATAAGCATATGATAACTCATCTTTACAATACTGCGACGTGAAATATTCAGGCGTGATGACCGCGATCAAGGCGCTGCTATTTTCTAGCCCTTCGCCAATGGCGGCTAGCCATTCCTCGCCTGCCATCGCGCCTTGTAGCTTATCGACCCAAACGCGAAAGCCCGCATTTTTGAGGTCGGTGGCGAGCTGGATGGTGAAGTTGGCATAATCGCTTTTGTAGCTGATGAAGGCATGTTTAGTCATGAACAGAATATCATCTCATAATAAACGAATACGTTACCCATTTTATAGCGAATTTTGACCCAACGCGCAAGTGATC
>RFHA01000115.1 GCA_003696565.1 Chloroflexota bacterium | reverse complement strand
CTGCATGATGCCCCCTATGGATTGGTAGAGATCAACAGAGAAAAGCTACATAACGCGGATTTAGTCGCGGTACCGGGCTGCTATCCAACAGCAACGTTGCTTGGGTTATATCCTTTACTAAAATCTGATGCGCTCCAACCGGATGCGCCCATCATCGTCGATGCAAAATCCGGTGTAAGTGGTGCAGGGCGCGTGCCTAAGTCGAATACGCATTTTGTTGAAGTGTTTGGTAATCTTTCTCCATATTCACCTGGCAGAAGTCATCGCCATATCAGCGAGATGGAGCAAGAAATTCACAAGATCAATCCGAATGTTGGCACCTTGATTTTTACACCGCACCTCATTCCAGTTGACCGCGGGTTGATGTCTAGCATTTATGTCACACTTAAACCAGGATTTGATGACCCGCAAGCACTTTATGAAGAAGTGTATCAACATGAGTCGCTCATCGATGTTTTGCCTGCTGGCGAACAAGCCACATTACGCCATGCTGTGCGGAAGAATAATTGCGCCATCAGCCTAACCCCAATTAACGGGCGTTATTTGCACATCACCAGCGTTATTGATAATCTTCGGAAAGGCGCGGCGGGACAAGCAGTACAGTGTTTTAATGTAATGATGAACTATCCAGAGACAATAGGATTACTCTAAACGATGAAGCGCGGCAAAGAAATCAAAATTTTAGCCAACAAACACCACAAAAAGACAAACCGCCCCATCATTATCAAAGTAAGCGGGCATGAGATTAGCGATAAGGCTTTTTTGCGACAGTTCGCCACGGTTATCTATAACCTATCAGAACCGGTTATTATTGTGCATGGTGGCGGAGCAGAAATCAGCACCATGCAACAGACCCTCGGCATTGAACCGCAGTACATTAACGGAATTCGTATAACAGATGAACGCTCCATGGACGTGGTAAGCATGGTTTTAGCTGGTTTAATCAATAAGCGTGTGGTGCAGCATCTCATCGCCGCTGGGGTAGATGCTTGGGGAATATCTGGCGTGGATAACGGACTTATCCGCGCGCGGGAAATACAAGACTACACCGGAGAAGTCGTTAGCGTTAAAGCGGCGATGCTGTATAAGCTGCTAGACCAACACATTACCCCTGTTATTGCCCCAGTATGCCTGGGAGATGCCACACATGGCATTTACAACGTCAATGCCGACCACGTTGCCGGGGCAATCGGTGCAACAATCAACGCAAATAAAATCATCTTCATCACCAACGTGCCGGGAGTGTTAAAAAATGGGACGCTACTAAAAACACTCAATGCAACACAAGCCCAAAGCCTGATTGCAGATGGCACCATTTCCGGCGGGATGATCCCAAAAGTGCAAACCGCGCTGCACATGCTAGAGATGGGAATACAGCAAGCCGTCATCACAGACCTAGACGGACTAACATCACACGGCGGCACCGTCATTGAGTGACTTCATCAAAATGAAAACCAAGTAAAAAGGAAAGTGTCTATGATAAACACACAAACATTAACGGATCAGATTATTGAAGGCGAAGCCAGTTATCTCGCACAGACTTATAAACGTCCGCCATTTGTCCTAGTACATGGCGATGGCATGACTTTATTTGATAGCGAGGGCAACGCTTATACCGACTGGGTCGCTGGGATCGCCGTGAACATCTTCGGCTATAACGATGCCGGTGTGCAACGCGCTATCACCGCACAATTGGCAAACGGCATTATCCACACCTCAAATTTATATCACACCGCGCCACACGTCCGCCTAGCAAAGTTATTGGTAGAACATTCCTTTGCTGACCGGGTGTTTTTTACGAATAGCGGCACAGAAGCAAACGAAGCCGCTATAAAATTCGCACGCAAACTAGCATATGAAGCCGGCAAACCAGAAAAACACGAGCTGGTTACGTTTAGCAATGCCTTTCATGGGCGAACGATGGGGTCTATTACCCTAACCCCGCGTGAAAAATATCAAAAACCGTTCAAACCGCTTCTACCTGGTGTTAAAGTGGCTGAATTTAATAACTTAGCAAGCGCACAAGCCATCATCAATGACAATACTGCCGCCGTGTTCGTTGAACCCATTCAAGGTGAAGGTGGGATCAACGTCGCTACAACTGAATTTTTGAAAGGGCTACGTGATCTTTGTGACCAACATAGTGCATTATTGGTCTTTGATGAAATTCAATGCGGCATGGGACGGACGGGAACACTCTGGGCACATGAGCCAAGCGGAACCACGCCAGACATCATGACCATCGCTAAGCCTTTAGCTGCCGGGTTACCAATCGGCGCGGTGTTGATGACGCAGCGTGTTGCAGACGCAATGCATGTTGGAGAGCATGGTTCCACGTTTGCAGGTGGACCATTGGTAACCAGTGTCGCCTTAGAAGTCTTGAGCCGCGTTACCCAGCCAGATTTCCTGACGCACGTTCAAACAGTTGGCGCATATCTCATTGAACAACTCAGTAAAATTGTCATCCCCATTGTCAAGGATGTTCGCGGGCGGGGGTTGATGGTTGGGTTAGAGCTAACCCGTGATGTAGCTGCCCGTGTGGTTGAATTAGGATATGCACACGGATTACTGATGGTTAACGCAGGCGCAAACGTCATTCGCTTTGTGCCGCCGCTCATTGCAGAAAAAAGCCACGTCAATCAGCTAGTTGGGCACTTAACCACCATTTTGGAGCGTGTCAATAATGAGTAGCCTAAAAACCGTCATCGACTCGGTTCCTGGGTTTAAAGTTGCTGGGGTTGCCTGTGGCTTAAAGAAACATACCCAGCTAGACTTAGCTCTGATCGTAAGCGACCAGCCTTGTACAGTGGCAGGCGTTTTTACACGCAATGCCGTCAAAGCAGCACCGTTACATATCTGCATGGATCGCCTGGCACGCAACCCAAACGGGATTCATGCCCTAGTGATCAACACAGGCAGCGCAAACGCCATGACAGGGGAACAAGGCTTGCAGGATGCTCAAGAAACCACCCAAATCGCGGCACAAGCCTTAGGGCTTCATGCGGATGATGTGCTGGTGCTTTCCACCGGGGTTATTGGGCAACGTTTGAAAATGGATAAGATCGTTTCTGGAATACAAGCCGCTGCCGCTGACCTAGGGAATAACTGGCACCGAGCCGCCAGCGCGATCATGACTACCGACACAATGCCCAAAACTGTTTCAATCTGTGTACAGCACCCCAGTGGTGCCACATATACCATCGCCGGAATCGCCAAAGGTGCTGGGATGATCGCCCCAAATATGGGGACAATGTTAAGCGTCATCGTCACAGATGCTGCGCTCACTGTGGAACAGGCAAACCATGTATTACACCATGCAACCGATGCAACCTTTAACCGCATCGTGATTGACGGCGATACCAGCACAAACGATGCCGTCTTATTAATGGCAAATGGGGTAAGTGGCATCACCATTGATACGCCCGATGCATTGGCGCAATTTGAGACCGCCTTTACACAAATTTGTCGATATTTAGCGCATTGGATTGTACGGGATGGCGAAGGAGTGACCAAGTTCATCACCGTTCGCGTTGATGGCGCACCAGATGACAACGCTGCCCGCCAAATTGCATATACCATCGCAACATCTCCACTGGTCAAGACGGCGTTTTATGGCAATGATGCCAATTGGGGGCGCATTGTTGCAGCCGCCGGGCGCGCCGGTATCCCAATAGACCAAAATAAAATTCGGCTTTATATCGCCCCGGGTGTGGATACCATCGAAAACTATCTGCTACTAGTAGAAAATGGCACACCCACAGATTATGACGAAGCACATGCCACACGCATTATTGAGCAGTCCGATGTCACCGTAACCCTGGAATTAGGCTTAGGGCATGGCACGGCGACAATTTGGACAACCGATTTTAGTCACGATTATGTCAGTATTAATGCGGATTATCGAACATGAAGGGACTACTTGCATTAGAAGATGGAAACGTGTTCCCCGGTGAAGGCTGGGGCGCACAAGGAGTCACAACTGGCGAGATTGTTTTTAACACTTCCATGACTGGCTATCAGGAGATTTTGACCGATCCATCCTATTATAAACAGATCGTCACCATGACCGTGCCGCACGTTGGCAACACTGGCATCAATTTAGAGGATACCGAATCGCATCGTGTATGGGTCTCCGGGTTTGTCATACGCGCATTAAGCCCAGTGGTCAGTAGTTGGCGTAATCGTGGCGACCTTGATAGTTATCTTCAAGATCAGGGGG
>RFHA01000114.1 GCA_003696565.1 Chloroflexota bacterium | reverse complement strand
TATACGGCAAAGCTGGCAGGCACAGAGCGTGGTGTAACGGAGCCACAGGCAACCTTTAGTGCATGCTTTGGGGCACCATTTATGCCATTACATCCAACAGTCTATGCAGAATTGCTAGAAAAGAAAATCAAAGAGCATGGTAGCAATGTGTGGCTTATCAACACGGGTTGGCAAGGGCAACCGGGGACGGATGAAAGCAAGCGTATGAAACTCGCTTATACCCGTCGTATGGTGAATGCCGCGCTGGACGGTGACCTAGATGATGTAGCATATCACGAAGAGCCATTCTTTGGGTTAATGATCCCCGAATCCGTGCCGGATATCCCAGATGATATTTTGAACCCTGCGAATGCTTGGGCAGATAAAGCGGCTTATGAAGCCAAAGCAAAACAATTAGCTGAGATGTTCAAGAAGAACTTTGAGCAATTCAAAGATCGGGCTTCTGAAGCAATTCTATCTGGTGGACCTAAAGTTTAGGGATAAAATCAGATAAAATCAGCAGAGATTGGATAGGGTCTGATCTCTGCTTTTTAATGTTTATTGAAATTTAGGAGAATTTTGAATGACAACACCTATTCGTATTGCAGTCACCGGTGGGGCAGGTCAGATCGCATATAGTCTGCTTTTCCGCCTGGGTAATGGTGAGGTTTTTGGTCCAGATCAACCGGTTATTTTGCAGATATTGGAGATCACCCCGGCGATGGAGGCACTTAAAGGGGTGGTGATGGAGCTAAAAGATTCGGCTCAGCCCTTGGTGCATGATATCATTGCCACGGATGACCCAAATGTGGCGTTTAAGGATGCTAATTGGGTGATTCTGGTTGGTGGTAAGCCACGCGGTCCGGGTATGGAACGTGCAGATTTGCTATCAGAGAATGGCAAAATTTTTGTTGAACAGGGCAAAGCCATTAACGATAATGCTGCTTCGGATGTTCGGATTGTGGTCGTGGCAAATCCGTGCAATACCAACTGCTTGGTAGCTAAGTCTAATGCGCCGGATATTCCTGCAGATCGCTGGTTCGCTATGACGCGGTTAGATCAAAACCGTGCGCAGTCACAATTAGCAGATAAAGCCGGGGTATTGCTTAAAGAAGTGACTAACGTGGGAATTTGGGGAAATCATAGCGCAACGCAGTTCCCGAATTTTGAACATGCGAAGATTAGCGGGAAGCCGGCTACCGAGGTGATTACGGATCGCGAATGGCTAGAGGGCGAATTTATGACAACCGTGCAAAAGCGCGGGGCTGCCATTATTGCAGCACGTGGTAAAAGCTCTGCAGCGAGCGCAGCAAACGCAGCTTTGGATACAATCCGCAGCCTGATTACACCCACCCCTGCTGGTGATTGGTTTAGCGCGGCAGTGTGGTCAAACGGTAATCCATATGGTATTGCGGATGGTATTTTCTATTCTTTCCCGCTCCGTAGCGATGGCAAGGGCAACTGGGAATTTGTGGACGGTTTGGAACTGAGCGATTATGCCAAATCGAAAATTAAGGCAACGGAAGAAGAGCTTTTGAGCGAGCGCGAAGATGTAAAGACTATGCTATAAAGATAGTCTTTACTGCTGGCTAATAATATAGGAATGAATTAGGGGGCATCATATCATGTATGTGCCTCCTAATATTTTTGTGGAGATTTTTTGATGGCAATTCCTTTGACGATTTTAACCGGTTTTTTGGGTGCTGGTAAAACCACGCTCTTAAACCGTATTTTGCATTCAGATCATGGGTTACGAATCGCGGTGTTGGTGAATGATTTTGGTTCAATTAACATCGATTCTCAGCTTGTGGTAGAAACAGATGTTGAGGATATGGTTAACCTGTCTAACGGGTGTATTTGTTGTACCATTCAGGGGGATTTACTGGCAGCATTGGATAAGTTAGTGCGGCGTGATGATCCACCGGATTATATTGTGGTAGAAGCAAGCGGCGTAGCAGACCCAATTGATATTGGTTTGACGTTGCGTGCTGTATCTTCTGTGCGGATTGACAGTGTGATTACAGTGATTGATGCCGAACAAATTTATACGCTACAGCATGACTATGCAGTGCTGGCGATGAATCAGGTGGGGATGGCGGATATTGTCATCATCAATAAGATCGATTTGGTTACGGATGGACAATTACAACGTGTGCGGGATTATGTGCATCGGATCGTCAAAGATGCGCGAATTTTAGAAACAGTTCAGTGCCAAGTGCCAATCGAGTTATTACTGAATGTAGGGCAGTATGATGACCAACGGATTTTGACCACTAGCACGCAAGATGTGCATGTGCATGAAGTTGGGGCGGAGGATCATTCACACCATGACCACAGCTTGATTTTTGATACATGGAGTTGGGTCAATAAGGAACCAGTTTCCCTTAAAGCATTACAGCGTTTTATTAAATCTTTGCCTGCTTCAGTGTATCGCGCGAAGGGGGTTTTCTATTTGGCGGATGATCCAGAGCATCGGGCAATTTTACAAGTTGTAGGGCGGCGGGTGAATTTGGAAATGGGCGAACCTTGGGGAGAAACGCCACCGTCTTCTCAATTTGTATTGATTAGTGCCCATGGCGGGGTAGATCATGAAGTATTACAGGAGCAAATGACGAATATTTTAGCGTGTAACGCATCGAAAACAGATATTGAGCGATTAGGGCGCAAAATCCTTAGCTGGTTGCGGGGTTGACAAAATTATGAGATACAGTTAACATGGCATAAGCAAGCATTGTCAATAGTTTCCACCTTGACTGCGGACATCAAAAATAATAAAATGTTAAACTTTCAATTTCTTCACCTGAACTCAGCGGTGAAAATAAGCTTTCACACGCTGATTTTGCTATTCGTGTAGCCTTAAAGGGAGTACTGCTTGTGGAAGCAAGAGAGTTCAGCGCACTTCGTGTCAGCCTGGCATCACCAGAGCAGATCCGTGAGTGGTCATATGGCGAAGTAACCAAACCAGAGACCATCAACTACCGTCGGCTTCGTCCTGAAAAGGATGGGTTATTCTGTGAGGCGATTTTTGGACCGACACGGGACTGGCAATGTTACTGTGGTAAGTACAAAAATATCCGGTATCGGGGCATTATTTGTGATAAATGCGGCGTAGAGGTAACCCGTGCATCCGTACGGCGTGAACGTATGGGGCATATAGAATTAGCAGCCCCGGTTGCGCATGTTTGGTATACCCGCCGGGTACCGAGTTATCTTGGGTTATTGTTGGATATCAGCCGGCGTAACCTGGATCGTGTTTTGTATTTTGCTCAGTATGTGGTGACTGCAATTGATGAAGAGGCGCGTAACCGGGCATTGGCGCGCATTGATAAAGAATTGCAGTCAAAAGAGCGCGAAATGGGCGGCGATATTGAAGAACAAATGCAGTCCATCCGCGGCGAACGTGATGAGGTCTTGAGCCAATTTGAAGATCGTGCGCAAGAGATTAATCAACATTTTGATGAAGAACTGGCACGCTTAAGTGACCGGTTGATGGGGGAAGCGCAGGCTATCCAGCAGCGGATTGAAACGCTGGTGGGGCAGGTAGCACCTAATGACATCAATTTTGAAAGCACGGACACAGTGATTGTTGCCAAGGGCGAGATGGTCACAACGGATCATATTAGCCAGGTGCAAAACGCTGTTAACCAATATTTAAATGAGCTTCAAGCTGAAATTGAGGAAATGCGTCAACAGGAGCTGGATAGTCTTGATCATGAAGCTGACAGCATCAATGATGAAGCACGGCGGCTGCTAGATGAACACCTGGGTGCGTTAGATGACCGGATGCGCAATGTGCGTGCCGCAGCAGAAAAAGCGCGGCAAGAGTTAAAAGAACTGCATGTGTTGCAATTCCTTTCTGAAACACGCTATCGTGAGCTGAAAAGCCGTTATGGAACGGTTTTTGAGGCAGATATGGGTGCGGAGGCATTCTATAAGATTCTGCAAAATCTGGATTTAGACAAACTTTCAGCAGAATTATGGCAAGAAGTCCGCAGTACAAAATCTAAACAGCGTAAAAAGAAAGCCACCAAACGCCTACGTGTGGTGGAATCGCTACGTAAAAGCAGTAATCGCCCGGAATGGATGATCCTAACGGTGCTGCCAGTGATTCCGCCGGATTTACGCCCGATGGTGCAGTTAGATGGTGGACGATTTGCAACCAGTGATTTGAATGATTTGTACCGGCGGGTGATTAACCGTAATAATCGCCTTAAACATCTGCTGGAATTGGGTGCGCCAGATGTGATTGTGCGGAATGAAAAGCGGATGCTTCAAGAAGCCGTTGATAGCTTGATTGATAACAGTCAACGTGGCAAGGCGTTGAGTCGTCGTGGGCGACGCGAGCTGAAATCCTTAAGCGATATGTTGAAAGGTAAGAAGGGACGTTTCCGCCGTAACTTATTGGGTAAGCGTGTGGATTATTCCGGTCGTTCTGTGATCGTGATTGGTCCAAAGCTGAAGTTGCATCAGTGTGGTTTGCCCAAGACAATGGCATTAGAACTTTATCGTCCGTTTGTGATTAGCCGTTTGGTGCATTATAACTATGCCAGCAATGTGAAAGGGGCTAAACGGATTATCGAACGGGAGAAGCCGGAAGTTTGGGAAGTGCTAGAAGAAGTTATTAAAGAACGTCCGGTGTTGCTCAACCGTGCCCCAACGTTACATCGCTTAGGTATCCAGGCATTTGAACCGCAATTGGTAGAAGGTAAGGCGATTCAAATTCACCCGTTGGTTTGCTCTGCCTTTAATGCAGACTTTGACGGTGACCAGATGGCAGTGCATGTTCCGCTGAGTGAAAAAGCGGTGCAAGAAGCGCGTGAGCGAATGCTAAGCACGAAGAATCTGCTAAAGCCGGCGGATGGTCAGCCAATTGTGGGTCCGGCTAAGGATATGGTGTTGGGTAATTATTACCTGACGATGGACCCAACGGTGGAATTAGTCGCGCTGAAATCCCGTGCAGATGAATTCCGCACGATTGAGACAATTTATAATCCAGAGGTACGTGTTGGGGTTGCTGTCCGTAGTAACGGTTTTTACTTCGCCTTGCACCGTATTATCCCTGGCATGGTACTGTTTGATGACATTAAGGCAGAGGATGAAAACGGACGCGAACAAGTTGTAGAGAGTGCGTTTAATCGTGCTGTGCGTGCCTTACATGAAGGTGATGTTGATGTGATCTTGGCGAATGCGGTTGAGATGCGCAAACTCATCCGCAAAAACAAATGGGATGAGTTAGAGATCACTAATTTACATGAGCGTCGTCTTGTTGTTGATATGGATGAGGTGGAGTATCTTTACAATTTAGGTATTGTGAAGTTACATACACCGATTTTGTTGGGCAATGTTTATGATAACCAAAGCCCACAGGAAGAACCGGAAATCACCACAGTGGGACGGGCAATTTTTAATCGGATTTTGCCGGATGAATTGCGCTTTGTTCAAGAGACAATGGATAAAAAGGCGTTACAGCGGCTTGTGGCACGTTGCTACCAAAAGATTGGCTCTGAGCGCACGACGGATGTGGTAGATGACATCAAAAACCTTGGCTTTTATTATGCAACAATTTCCGGTACAACAATTGCCGTTCATGATTTGACTGTACCAGAAGAGCGTGAACGGATTTTGGCTGAAGCGGAGAAGGTTGTAGAGCGTGCTGAACAGGACTTCCGGCGTGGGTTGACCACAGAAGAAGAACGGTATCAGATTACAATTGATGAATGGACAGCAGCCAAAGATAAATTGCAGGACATCATCAAGAACACGCTTGATCCTTATGGTCCGATTGCCATTATGGCAATTTCTGGGTCTACGAAAGGTGGGTTTGGTCCGATCACTCAGTTAGCGGGTATGCGTGGGCTGATGGCTGATCCATCTGGACGGATTATCGACCTACCGATTACCAGTCACTTCCGTAAGGGGTTAACCGCACTGGAATACTTTATCTCTACGCATGGGGCACGTAAAGGCTTGGCAGATACCGCGTTACGTACCGCTGATGCAGGGTATTTAACTCGGCGTTTGGTTGATGTGGCGCAAGATGTGATCGTCAACCGGTTGGATTGTGGTACACATAAAGCCTTGTGGATCAATCGTAATGATGATATTGCTGGGCAAGCCTTGAGTGAGCGAATTGTAGGACGTTGTGCGGCACGCGATATTCATGACCCACAAACTGGCGAACTGATTGTGGCACGCAATGGGATGATTAACGAAGACATTGCTGATTCTATTGAAAATAGCACGATTGACGAAGTGCCTGTTCGTAGTCCAATGACCTGTGACTTAATTCATGGTATTTGTGCATTGTGCTACGGGCGCGACCTGGGCACTGGTGAAATGGTAGAGATCGGCTCGGCAGTTGGGATTGTAGCGGCGCAATCTATTGGTGAGCCAGGTACACAATTGACCCTGCGGACGTTCCACACGGGTGGTACAGCGCAAGCAAGTGGTGATATTACAACCGGTTTGCCACGTGTGGAAGAACTTTTTGAAGCACGCAAGAAGCCTAAAGGCGAAGCTGTAATGACCGACATCGGCGGTGTTTTGCGTATCAGCAAGCGTGACGACGTGCGGATTGCAACTGTGATCGATAGCGAGGTGTTTAACGAAGAGCATACCATTCCGGTTGGATGGGAAATCTTAGTGGAAGATGAGGCACGTATCAAAGAAGGTACGGAAATTGCCAAAGAAGTGGATGGTGATGGTGTCATCATCGCTAAGATGGAAGGGACAGTCCATATTGAAGGACACACCATTTATATTCGCTATGAACGCCGCCGTGTAGAAGAATATGAAATTCCTTCTAGTGCGCGTTGGATGCCAAATGTTTATGATGGCTGTGAGGTATATCCTGGTCAGCAATTGACAGAAGGGTCTAAAAACCCGCATCGGATTTTGCGTGTATTGGGGGCAGATGCTACTCAAAAGTATTTGCTAACGGAAGTACAGAAGGTTTACCGTAACCAGGGGGTTAACATTGCGGATAAGCATTTTGAAATTATGATCCGCAAGATGTTATCAAAGGTGCAGATTACCCGCAGTGGGGATAGTGATCTTTTACCTGGGGAATTGATTGACCGTTTGCGTCTGCTGGATATGAACGAGAAATTGATTGCGGAAGGTAAAGAACCCGCTGCCGGTGTTCCTATCTTGTTGGGGATTACGAAAGCAGCACTCAATACAGATAGCTTCCTATCTGCGTCTAGCTTCCAGCACACGATCAAAGTGTTAGCCGGTGCGGCGATTGAAGGAAAAGTTGATAATCTGTATGGCTTGAAGGAAAATGTCATCATCGGTAAGTTGATTCCGGCGGGTACAGGTTTCCATACCTACCAAGACCGTGAATTGATCGCCCCGAATGTCTCTTTGGAAGATCAGGGGGCGTATGACATCGACGATGATGATGCTTATGATGATGACAATGTGGAAGAAGATGTGCTTTCAAATTAAGCACTCCCTATGATATAACTGAGAAGGGTGAGGCATGCGCCTCATCCTTTTTCATTTGTGAGGATGGTCATGATGCGTTTTTTAATGATTTTGATAATGGGATGGTTTGCTTATCCTTTGGTGGCACAAGAAACCACGCCAGAACCTGATACACCAACGCCAGATATTCCGTTGGTAATTTATGGAAACGAACCGGCATTACGGAATAATATTTTGATTACTATTGATGATTGCATTGATGAAGTGTTGACACGTCAGATGTTTGAATTTTTAGTTGAACATGACATCACGGCGGTTTTTTTTCCTCTTGGTTCGGAACTCATTGAGCATGACCCAACGTTATGGCAGGAAATTATCGATGCTGGTTTTGAGATTGGGTATCATACACGTTATCACAACGAAGGGATGACGATCCCTGAATTAGAGGAAGATTTTGCAGCGTTTCAGGCAGATTTACGTGATGTATTGGATGATCCGGATTATACAATTCGGTATGTTCGTCCGCCATATGGCGTTTGGGATCGCAATTGGTTGGAGTGGGCAGAAGCGAATAATTTGGTGACTGTTCGGTGGAATTTAGTAACACGTTTTGATTTAACAATGGCATATTTTGAGGCTGTATTACGGCATGAAAATGGTGGCGGAATTGTGTTGGTTCACCCGCGCCCAACAGATATGAATTGGTTAGAAAACCACATAGATGATGTGATGGCTTTAACGACAGAAGCTGGAGAGCCGTATCGTATTGTCAATTTGACGCAGGCATTTAGCGATGATGAAGAAGCAGAATAACGGCACAGTGTTTCTTCTGTGCCATTATTTTTTTGTTTAATCACGTGGTTCTTCTACACTACCTGTTGCCCAAGCGAGTGCCCAATAAAGCGGGCGTTCTTGTGGGAAAATCACGGGGTTAATGATGCTATATGCGGCGACTTCATCTCGATTTTCTACGGTGAAGGCGTTGGCAAAGTTTAAGTTCCAAAGAATCATCGGTCCAACATAGGGCAATTCATCCCCAATTTGGAAAGCGCGAAGAGCGTAATTTGCTTGGTCGGCTGCGGTATTATAAAGCATCCACTCTTCTGGCGGCTCAGACGGTAACCCTTCCCAAGTTGCCCAACCGAACTCTGTTACCCAAATTTGTAAATTATTATGTCCATTTTGTGACATAATGGCATAGGTATCTTCTAAGTTGTGGATGAAAAAGAAGTGCTCATTGTCATCCCAACCACGCCCGGCAATAGCATCACAGCAGCGTACATCTGGTGGATTGCCCCAACCATAGGGGTGTGCCCCAATGGCAATATCTGTGTAATTACCTAAACCAGCATCATACATCTGTTGCAGGAATAACCGATCATCCACTGCGCCGTCCAAGTTACTGGTTGGTGCCAAGCCAGCAGTGATGATGGTCATCGAGGGGGAATAAGCACGGATTGCCTGATATGCAGGGGCAAACAGACGCATATAGCCCGCACCGCTGAAATCGAGAGTACCTTGCCATTCACGCCGCAGATTAGGCTCATTCCAAACTTCAATGGCATCAATGCTTTGCCCTATTTTTGTATTGGTCAGCATAAAAGTCAGGAAATCTGCATAGACTTGTGGATCGTCTGGCGGTCCACTTTCAATTTGTACTGACCGTGCCCAGTTCGGTGCTTTTGCTATACTTAAAATAACGTTAAAACCAGCGCGTTTGACCGCTTCAATTTGGCGTTCAAATAACTGAAACTGTTCGCCAAATGTGTTTGGACCTTCCGGTTGGATAAATCCCCAGTTAACTTGAATTTTAACCCATTTGACCCCGGTAACTTGTGCTAACCCAATAACACGCATCCAGCGATCAAAATCAACATTGGAATAGACCTGAATCCCCATGTTATTGGCATCCATCAGCGGCACAGGTGTGGATGTGGGTCCTGGTGTGGCTGTTGGGGATTGCGGTGTTGGGGGTAGTGGTGTTGGGGTAATAGTTGGAATATCAGCAAATTCTTGCTCTAATGTTGGTAAGGTGTAGTTTTCCCCTGTGATTGGACCGCGATAGTACGGGTTCTCTGTTGCGGTGGTTGAATCTGGCGTAAGGCTAGGGGTTTGACTAGGAATTAACAGTGTTGGTACAGGCGATGCCGTATAAGTGGCGGTTGCCTGCGGTGTGGGAGTAATACGAATCTGAATAGGCTCCGGTGATGAGCAAGCAAAGAGAGTCATCACCCCGAATAAAAGTAATAAACTGAATAGGTATTTGTTTCGTTCCATATTGGGCATGTTATCACAGACCTGAAGCGGATGCTATACGATTTACCTACGTTCTATGATAGACTCCTTATGATAAATTTTGAATTGGAGAATGAAGAATGAAGCGAGTTCTAATTATTTGGGTGTTACTTTTGTGGAGTATGCCAGCGATTAATGCTCAAGAAGATACGCCCCAAACACCAGAAGAAATTTGTGCGGCGGCAACACCTGCGCCAGATGCTGCTACACAAACATTTACTGCACCGGATCAGGTGCTGGAGCCAGGTGTAGATTATTATGCAATCTTCTGCACAGAATACGGTCCGATATATGTCAACTTGTTTGAGACCTTGGCACCTCAAACGGTCAATAGCTTTGTCTTTTTGGCACAGAACAATTTTTATAATAACACCGTTTTTCATCGCGTAATTGCGGATTTTATGGCACAGGGTGGAGATCCAGAAGGCACAGGGCGGGGTGGTCCTGGATACACCGTTAACGATGAATATGTGAGCTATATGGTGTTTGATCGCCCTGGATTATTGGCAACAGCGAACTCCAATAATCGTGATATGGGGCGGTTTAATACGAACGGTAGTCAATTCTTTATCACGACAGTTGTCACAGATTGGCTGAATTATAACCATACTATTTTTGGTGAAGTGCTTTATGGTCAGGAGAATGTAGAGGCAATTCCACCTACTGAGGTTCAACCCAATGCTCGTCTAGATACAGTTGTTATTATCACAGACCCATCAATGGTTGATGTGGATTATACCCCGCCAGAACCAGCTTCATTTGATGAATATGCTGCCCAGGTTGATACATTCCCACCGTTGAGCGATTTGCTGATGGCAGATTCAGCATTAACAGGCAATTTTGATACACAGGCGTTTGTCACGTCATTGCCGGAATCGATTCGTGAGGCGGCAGAGTCATTCTTTACCGATTATAATCACGTTGGCACAGTGTCTTTACACCATATCAACGAGACGTGTAATTATGAGGAGCTGCCACTGTATGATTTGGGGTATCAAATTCATTTATTTGAGACACCGGCGGACGCACGTGCTGCAGCACAAGATGAACGCTTGGTGGAAATCATCACAGGGGGGAATGAATTTACCCAAGATGTGATGTTGTTTTCTCAATTACCGCTTTATACGTGGGATACAACAGCGTGTGATGAAGCCTCTACTGCGGCTGTTATGTGGCGGCAAGTGGGGCGGGCGATTATTGTAACACATAGCACTTTCCCGAATGGTAGCCCTGTTGTGGCAAATGAATGGCTAGATACATTAGCTTTAGGCACATATGAGCCGGTTTTTGAAGTACAACTCCGTTTAGAGGCGAGCCAATAGCATTTTAATTTAAGCATATGCTTATTGCGCTGTAATCAACGTGCCGGTATGTGTGTGATTAACCAATGTCTCATGCAGTAAACCCGGCACGCGCCCATCCATAATTTGGATGGTTAATTCTGGTTTGAGCTTGACCAATTCTAGCATGTCAGTGACTTTGGTTAGCATCCCACCAGTTACATCTGTCCCCTCGGAACTACCTAATATGCTTTGATATTGTTTAATATTTTGTGGTGTAATCCGTGGAATGACCGCTTTCTGTTCATCTAATACACCTGGAACTTCACCTAGTAGGATAATTCGCTGTACAGGTAGGTGATCTACGAGATAACTCATGACTGTTTCAGTGGAGATAATTGTTCCGCCACGTATTTCATCTAATGCTACGTCACCATATACAAGTGGCACTATTCGATGTTTAAGCGCAGTTTTTATGGGGAATAGTGCCATATGGATGATTTTACCATCGCGACATTTTGCTGAAGCGGATGGTTGGATACGCCAGACCGGAACGCCTGCTTTTGACAAGGCATCTGCGACTAGATAATTCAACTCAGCGGCAACGGTAGCAACTTCAGCAAAACCACGCCATTGTTCTGGTGTATGCACACCTTGCATTGTGCCGTGTTGTTTAGCAATGACATGCCCAAACGATCCACTGCCATGCCCAATTAACAATGGACTATTAGGATTCCATCCCGTGGCGATTTCTTTGGCAAGGCGAGTCATGACATCGGCACGGAATGATCTTTCTTGACGCTTATCTGTAATGAGTGAACCACCTAGTTTGATAAAGATCATCATGTTACCTTTGTGATAAACGCCCGGACAGCTCCAGATCGTAACAGAGCTTCTTTAATATGTTCGGCACGATGTGGCGCACACAGTGCGATCATGTTCCCGCCGCGCCCCCCTCCGGAGAGTTTTGCCCCTTGTGCCCCGGCTTCCATAGCGGTATCCACCAAATGATCCAATGATGGTGCAGAAACAGTGAGTTTTTGCAAAAGCGCGTGATTTTTAAGCATGAGAGGACCTAAAGAGCTAATATTGCCGTTGAGGATCGCAGTTTTTGCTCGTCGGGCAATATCACCAATTTCCATAATAATAGGCTGGATGCGCTCCGGCTCCGCTTCATATAGTTTTCGCACATCGCCAACAGCAATTCGTGTTAGGGAGGCTTCTCCAGTATCTGCGATGACAAGTGTCATGGGGGCACCAATGGTTAATTTTTCAATCGGCTGCTCACGAATAAAATAAACAGGCTGTTCATAGACGATAACAGTGTTGTCGATACCGCTTGGTGTACCATGATAGATTTTCTCGATTTCATATACGATTTGATTGGTTTGCTCAAGTGTGATATCTACATGAACAGCTTTTGCTACTGCGCGCGCAACGGCTGTAGATACGGCTGCGCCGCTACCTAGTCCACTTGCCATAGGGATATGAGAGGTTACGGTGATAATGGCATCTGGTGGTGGAGCATTGAGTGCCTTTAAAACGGTGCGTGCAGTCAGGATTAAGGCGTTATCGACTAAGTCAGATTCTAAATCAACCGGCAAAACCTCGTTTAAATCAGCAGCTTCAATATGTAATCCTGTACCAACCGGTGCTGGGCGGATGGTGGCTTCTGCCCGAAGGGATGAAACCGGAACAGCAATCGCAGGTTGTCCATAAACAACGGCGTGTTCACCAAATAGGATGATTTTGGCAGGTGCATTCATTGTTATCTTATAAACTCGGCAAAATGTATAAAATCAAGATAAATGTTAAACCAAATAAAACGAGTGTCATTTGCAACGGACGATCTTTTAACAATACCTCATCTGGTGCGCTGCCTTCTCCTTTAACATGTATAAGATATAAATATCGAAACAAGCCGTACATCACAAATGGCACAGTTAATAAACCCAAATATGGGGGATCAGGTGGCGGGTCTGTATTGACTGGAACTTCAATTGTGTATAACACATAAGTGATTAAGGTGCTAGTGACGACAATCCGCATCATGTCGTCAATGAGTGGTAAATTATAATGCTCTAAAATTTTGCGTGTGTTACTGGCGTTTTCTCCCATTTCGATTAGCTCACCGCGCCGCTTGCCAACTGCTAAGAACAACGCAAGCAATCCGGTTGCAGCGAATAGCCAGGGAGAGAAGTTTTCTACATCAAACACAACCGCCCCCGCGCCAACGCGCATCAAAAAGCCAATCATAATGGTTAATACGTCAACGATAACAATATGCTTGAGCCGGAAAGAATAAGCGATTTGCATGAGTAAATAAGCGATCAAGATCAGTGCCAATGGTAAGCTAAACACAAATGCAAAGCCAATCCCCGCGACTGGGATAATGATAGCTGCGGCGATTGCAATACTCTTTGGCAGTTCGCCGGAGGGTAATGGACGGAATTTTTTCTTGGGATGTTTACGGTCTGCCTCGATATCAACTAAGTCGTTGATGATATAAACCGTGCCGGAAATGAGGCAAAGTAACACAAATGCGATAAACACACGCAAAAACGGCTCTAATTGAAATAATTTGCCATCAAACACAATCGCAGGGAAAACAAACAGTAAGTTTTTAGTCCACTGTTTGGGGCGCATTGTTTTGATAAGCCCAATAAATGCCCGCATGTAAGCTCCTCATGCAAGTTGTTTAGTATCTAGCCAAAACAGCCTAGCCATTACAAACACTCAAATTGAAATCAATCAAGCGATTATAGGCATGGTTGTGAGGTGCGACAATGGTTTATTAATAAGCAAAGAAGCCAAAATCCATATAATAATGATCTTCGGAGGTTTCACCGTGTTCTTTGAAGATAAAGACTCGTTTGTTGATTCGCTTCATGCGCTTTTTTAGCGTGTTCCATTGGGATTTTGTGGGTTCGGTATTGTCTTGCGTTAGTGTAAAGAAGGATTTCTTAAACACAACACGATAGTGCCCATCATCATGGGCATGTAAATTGACAAACTTATCTCCAAAAATTTGTATGGCAAAGCTGTTTGCTTTATGAAACGGGACGTGTTTATCAAACTCTGGTAAATCACTCATATTATTACCTCATCAAGCGTGCGGTCAATTAAACTGCGAATGTCTTTTGATTCTGCGCCCATTTCAACGGACATCGCAAGCCCTAATAGTGTAATTGCTGGTGGGAAGCGCGTATGATCTGCTAGATTAAGTGTTAAGAATGGGCAGCAAAATAATGCGGATTTCAGGTAAGTACGCCAGTCCGCTCGTAAATCACTGCGTTCAAACAGATACGTGACAATCGGAATAAGTGTGTGTTCAACTTTGCTACGTAAAAACATATGACGTATTTCTGGTAGGTGATAATCATGAACGACATTCATCACGCCAGCTTCAAATTGGTATGTGATGTTTGTGTGTTGCTGCTTGATGTTGGGATAATACATCCACATAGCGAACACATTATGAAACAGTGGCTTGGCTAAATCTAACAGTGGGTGATGCCGCCCGGCAAATGCTGGATCAAAATATAGCAGATCACCGGTAAAAAAGACATTACCGTTATGTGCATCGCCATGCCCAATGATGCTGATGCCGCTTTGATTTGGGTTGAGCAAGTGCTTGGCTTGCTCGATGATGTCATATATAGTCTGTTCATATCGTTGTCCATTGATGATCCAAGTGGCGTTGAATAGATCATCTGTTGTGTAGGTTGCACCATCGGGTAGAGTGATAGTTTGTCCATTATAGAAGCGTGTTAGCCGTCCGCCAGTGATGCGGTGCCAAAATAATTGATGAATAGGTGCTTTGGCTGCATCACGACTGGATTGAAAAGCCAGTGTGTGGGTGTATCGCTCAAACAACGCTGCATCTTCACGATTTTGGGCGGCTTGGAGGGCGGTAAAATCGCCCCCCATTTGCTCAATTTCCCACGCTAAATCGAACACCGATGGTGACTCAATGACTTCATAAATCAGCAGATGTTGCCCAGCTTGGGTAGAACTATAGATCGGTTTGATGATAGGATAACCGGCGGCTTCTAGCATTTGTGCATTGTAGTATTCATCAATCTGGTTATCTTCTTCGGTATGCGTTTTGAAGAACAACTTTTTGCCAGTTGCCAGTGTGATAAACCCATTAAATGAATTTAATGAAATCGCTTGTGGACGCAGATCACAGGTGACAACATCTAATTCTGGGAAGGTCTGATTGATGAAATCCAGCAACAGGGCTTCCGCCTGTGGCTTATCGGTAAATTGTAATTGTTGTATTGTTTGTAGCAAGGTCATGTTACTTCAAACCGATAATTTCATTCCGCTTGCGGATGGCAAAAGCATGTGATGGGAAATTTTCATAATCGGCTAGAATGGCTGTTGTCTTTTGCAATCGCTCATAGCCCTCTCGTGATAAATACCCAATACCGCTACGCTTAAGGAAATCCATAACACTAACAGAGGAGAATGTTCTTGCAAACCCACCAGTGGGCAAAATGGCGTTTAACCCCAAGCAATAATTGGCAGTAGGAATGGGAGTTAGTGAGCCAAGCAAGATTTCGCCAGCGTTTTTGATTTTATTCAGAGCGATAAATGGCTCATTAACGATCACTTCAAGGTGCTCTGGGGCATAATCGTTTACAAACTGAATAGATTCATCTAGGCTGTTGGTGAGTAGAATACCACCATAATTTTCTAAGACGTTTTGAATAAACCCTCGCCGCCATTCAGGAATTTGTGCAATATATTCTGGCAAAATCTCATAGGCTTGTTGAGCAACAACTTCGCTGTGTGTTACCAACAATGCGGCAGAATCTGGTCCATGTTCCGCTTCTACTAAAAGATCAAGCGCAACCAGGCGTGGGTCTGCTGTTTCATCTGCTAGGATGATTGACTCACTTGGTCCAGCGGGTAAGCCAACATCGATTGTCCCAAATAGCCAGCGTTTGGCGGCAGAAACATAACTACTGCCGGGTCCAATCACTTTATCCACCTTTGGAATAGTTTCTGTACCATATGCAACAGCGGCAATGGCTTGCATACCGCCCACAACATAAACTTCATCCACGCCACAGACTTGTGCGGCGACGAGTGAGGCATCATCTGCTTTACCATCTGGGCGGGGTGGTGTAAGGACAATAACTTTTTCTACACCAGCAACTTTTGCCGGCGTTGCTAGCATTAACATGACAGAAGGGAACGCGCCTTTTCCACGCGGGACATAAAGCGCAACACTTGCAATTGGGGTTGTCTTTTCACCCGCCATAATCCCCGGTTGAACTTCTGTAAACCACATCGGCTCGGGCATTTGTTCTTCATGGAATTTACGGATATTGGCATACGCTGACTCAATTGCGGCAATCACATCTGGTGCGAGTGCCGCGCGAGCGGCTACAAAATCCTCTGGCTTGGCGCGTAACATATCGGCTGTAAAGTCTTTTGCATCAAATTGACGCGCATAATCTACAACAGCGGCATCACCTTCTTTACGGATGCGTTCTGAAACGTCTTTCGCAAGGGGTAGTAAATCACTGATGTCTTGCTCTGCGCGGCGCATGATTTTTTTACGCTGAGCTTCTGATAACTCACTTAACTTCAGATATTGAATAGTCATGCTTGTGTCTTCCTTTATCATACAGTTACTAGTTTTGAGGCATGGGGTGTTAGTCGTGAACTACTTCACAAAGATAACACGATACGAACTAACAACCAAGAATGAACACCTTAATCATGATAAAAAAAACGAGCATGAGGACTGTCCTCATACTCGTTTAACTTACTGCTGGATAGGTTTAGGCTTTGACATTGCGTTCACTGCGTTTGCCGATCACCGTGGAGCGGTGATGTTTGCCATCCCAGCGGATATCCGGTACGAGGATGTCCTTCTTTTCCATGATGCGATCACGATGCTGCATAAGGTCTTGAATCATGATCTTCATTTCTGCCTTGACATCATGGGTGGGTTTATATCCCAGGTCAATCAGATGTTTGCGATCAGGGTTGTAATAATGCTCAGCGGCTTCATGACGTGGATTTTCATATTCATAGATATCTACATCTAAGCCAAGTTCGCCGGCGACTTCCTGCACCATATCCGCCAATTCAACAATGGTATATGTCTCTTCAAATTGGTTAAATACGCGATATTCACCTTCTTTAGGCGGATTTTCTAATGCGATGGTTAAACACTGCATTGAATCGCGTAGCGGCAGGAACCCGCGTTTTTGATGCCCTGCGCCGAACAGGGTTAAAGGATGACCGATGACGGCTTGGCAGCAGAAGCGATTAATAGCAGTGCCAAAACATTGGTCAAAATCTAGACGGGTGCGCAGACGTGGGTCTGGGTTTTCTCCCATTTCATCAATGCGTGTGCCAAATACAACACCTTGCATCACATCGGTGGCACGCAGCCCCCAAATTTTGCAAGCATACATAGTGTTGTTGGAATCATGCACCTTGCTCCAATGATAGAAGCTGGCGGCTTGACGTGGGAAGGGGAGGTAATCCTTGCGTCCACGATATTCGATTTCAAAGAATCCTTCTGGAATATCAACGTTTGGTGTGCCGTATTCACCCATTGTGCCTAGCTTAAGCAGGTGTGCATCTGGCACGATTTCCTTCATGGCATACAGAATATTGAGATTGCCGATAACGTTGTTATATTGGGTGAAGACGGTATGCTTTTGATCAATCATGGAATATGGGGCGGATGGCATTTGACCTAGATGAACAATCGCCTCTGGCTTGAATTCCTCAAAGAAGCTTGTGACAAAATCATAATCGGTAAAGTCACCAACGCGGAAATCAAGGTTTTTACCATAGCGTTCTTTAAAAGCGGCGATACGCTCTTCGCGGCTATAGATCGGGATTGCGCTTTGACTGTTCATTTCTGCAACCCATTCGCGGCGCATCATGGTGTCTGCCCCGGCTACATCATGTCCGCGTGCGGTTAGATATTGAGCTAATGTCCAGCCCAAATAACCATCAATCCCGGTAATGAATACTCTCATTGATTTATTCTCCAAAATACTTAACTCACTGACTTTAACAACACTGCTAGCGTATTAAAGCCACGAAAACTTAACAGGAGTTTAATCACCGGTTTGTAACCTGTCAACGGTGGCAGGCGTAAATTCACCAAGATAACCACTTACTGCCAGTAATTCTGCATTTAGAATGCTACATCCAGCGGCTCCACGGATGGTATTGTGTGAAAGTGTCACGAATTTATATCCTAGTATAGGGCATTGACGTAGCCGCCCGATGGACGTTGCCATCCCATTACCAAACATGCGATCTCTGCGGGGCTGTGGGCGGTCAATCTGCGGTAGATATTGCAGTGGTTTTTGGGGTGCGCTGGGTAATGATGGCACTGGCGCAGGTCCACGGAAGGACTCCCAGGCTTGGATGATGTCATCGATTGTGGGTTGTTGAGCTAACGATACAGAGATATTGACCAAATGCCCATCAATAACAGGAACACGGGTACAAGTTGCACTAGAAATAACCTCAAATGCTTCAATGCGGTCACCGTTAAATTTGCCAAGCATTTTATTGGGTTCGGTTTCCATTTTGCCTTCATCCCCACTGACGTATGGGATGATATTGTCCAGAATATCTAATGAGGCGACACCGGGGTATCCTGCACCGCTGATTGCTTGCTGACTGACCATCATCAACCTTGTGATGCCAAACTGCATTAATGGTTTGAGTGTCATAACAACGGGCATGGTTGTACAATTAGAGTTTGCAACTAAAGCACCGCTTGTCCATCCACGTTTGCGACGTTGAACATCAATCAATCCGATATGATCGGCATTGATCTCTGGTAATAATAGTGGAACATCTTCTGCCATACGATGCGCAGATGCATTGGTACACACCACATGCCCAGCACTGGCTAGCTCAACCTCACGCAAGAGGGCTGGCTCTTTTGGTAAGGCGGAAAAAACTAATGGGGATTCAAGTGAGTCATGTAACCCCTTGACGGTCATGTGAGCGATCTTGGTAGGTGGTGTGCCATCTAATACCCAGTTTGCTGCTTCGATATATGGTTTGCCTGCACTACGTTCTGAGCCAACTAATTCTGCCACTTCAAACCAGGGATGATTATCTAGTAATTGGATGAATCGCTGCCCAACAGCACCGGTTGCACCCAGGATAGCGACTTTAAGTTTATCCATTGTGTTTCACCTTCTCTTCAAATGCCGACTGACTGTGTTTTTATTGCAGGATACGACCCGAACATCTTGACAAACGAAGCGCGTTGCAGCAGGCGCGCCATCACCTCTTGACAAACTGGGTCTTGCCAATGCCCTTCAAAGTCCAGATAAAAAACCGGTTCCCAGGGACGATTACGGCGTGGACGTGATTCAATTTTGGTCAAGTTAATACCGGCACGAGCAAACTCACCCAGGCAGTCATATAAGGCGGCGGGGCGATTGCGTGTGGCGAAGACGAGTGATGTTTTGTTGTATTCACCACGCGGTGCGTCATCATGACCAAGTACAAAAAAGCGCGTGTAATTAAAAGTCACGTCCTCAATATTTGGCTCCAAAATATCCAAGTTATAAAGCTCAGCCGCTAAGGCACTGGCAATTGCGCCGGTACATGGTTCTGGGTCTTCGGCTAACATCCGTGCGGCACCTGCCGTGTCATAAGTTGGGATGGGTTCTAGGTTATTACGCCGCAAGAAATTTTCACATTGGGCAAGTGCTTGGGGGTGTGAGCGAACGTAACGAATCTCAGATAACTTTGTCCCTTTTGGAGCGAGTAACTGATGCCGTACATGCAAAATAACTTCTGCTTGGATTCGAAAATCATAATCCATCAATAACTCATATGCCTGATTAACTGCTCCGGCTAGCGCGTTTTCTACAGGTAGCATGGCGTATTTCGTTTTGTTTTCATGTAAAGCGTGAAACAACTCAGAAAAATTGCGACAAGGTAGCACATCTACCGAATCACCAAAATGTTGCCGGATTGCTTGCTCAGAATACGCGCCGTGTATTCCTTGAAATGCTACTATATCAGTCAAATTTACCTCCTAAAGAACACATAAAAAAAGCGTGTGGAGGTTTCCACACGCATTAGAATTTTGCCACGTGAAACCTTCACTTTCTTCTGCCAAGAAGTGTTGTAAAGCGAGTAAAGCTAAATGTGAAGTGTTTCATCAAAAGTATCATATTGGTTAAGTCACTTAGTTTGGGGAAAGTTCCCCCTGTTAAATGTCATTTTATATCATGCCAGATAACATATCGCTTTTTAAGGTAGTTGTCAAGCAGATTAGAAGTATGTTAAACTTTTTTACGATGACAATAATATAAACTGTTGGTGAATTCATGCAAGAGACACGGCAACAAATCCTGCAAATTTTACGAGAAAAAGGACAAGCGACTGTTGATGACATTGTGGCAGAACTCCAAACCCGTCGAGGAGCAATTACGGCGGTGACTGTTCGGCATCATTTAAATTATCTACAAAAAGAGCAGTTGATCACTATGCCAGAGCTAAAACACCGCAGTACACCAGGTCGTCCACAGCATATCTATGCCCTGACGGAAAAAGCGCATGAACATTTCCCTAACAATTATCGTAATTTAGCAGCGAGCTTGTTGGAACAAGTTCAAGGGCACTTGCCGCCTGATAGTGTGAACGTCATTATCGAGGGAATGGTTCAGTCCATGGCAAAGCAAGCAAATGTGACGGAAGCATCATTGGAGGATCGTTTGAAGGCGGCTGTTGTCTATTTGAATGATCAGGGGTATCAGGCATATTTTGAGCAATCTGACGAAGGGTTCATCCTTTACACAGCGAATTGCCCATATCATGATTTAGCACATACCACAGAGGCATTGTGTAATATGGATATGCGGTTAGTTGCTTCATTGATTGGTATTGTACCGCGTATGCTTTCTCGCGTTTCTGATGGTAATTCAGTCTGTGCTTATTTGATACCTGTGGGATAATTTTTATAATATGTATCTATTTAATTGATTTGCTTGACAGATAGTGATACAATTTTGTCAGAAATTAGGTGATTAAGTTAGGAGCAACCAGATGGCAGTGATTGAACCAGATAAGATTAAGACAGATAACAGCGCGTTGGCAGTGACCCCTGCAGCCGTAGCGACAATTCGCAGTTTGCTAGAACAACGGCAGATACCTAATCATCATTTGCGTGTTTTTGTGGCAGGTGGTGGTTGCTCTGGGTTGCAATATGGTATGGTGTTTGAGGAAACACCGGAAGCAACAGATACTTTGATTGAAGTAGATGGCGTGCGTTTAATCGTTGATCCGACCAGTTTGGGCTATCTTTATGGCGCAACGATTGATTTTGTGGATAGTTTAATGGGTGGCGGTTTCCGCATTGAAAATCCGAATAGTGCCGGTGGCTGTGGATGTGGTAAATCCTTTAAGGCTAAAGACGAGCAGGAAGATGGCACATTTAACGAAGCTGGCGGTTGTGGAACGTGTTCTAGCTATTAGCTTCAGCCTATAACCTATAAAGTGAATATAAAGCCATTTAGTGGGTGCTTGGTTGCACCCATTTTTTGATTCTAAACTAACGATACTAACGATCAACAAGCCGACTAAGCAGTAAACCAATGATCCCAGCACCGGCAAAAACCACAACAAGTGTAATAGGTGGGATGCTGTTATTGGTGGCAAGGTTTAATCCGTTTTGTGGGGTAGGGCTAGCAATGACACTTAAATTAGGTGCTTGTGCAGGGATGTTGGGTGGGAATGTAAATGTGGGTAGAATCTGCTGCGCCTCTGGTGTACCGGGTGCTTGTATATCACCACCTGGCAAAATTTGTTCTGCACCTGGTGGTGCGATTTCTCGAACGCTGGCAGTTAAAGTGAGCTGACCACCTGGTAGATTCTGGATGGCTTCAGTGGTTTGTGTTGCCGCTACGATAGTGGGGTCTTGTGTTGGTAGGGGGTCAATTGTTAGATCAGGGATGAGCGATTCATCGCCGATAATTTCAACCAATGCACCAAACACATAACCGCGTTGTTGAGAACCAGGCTGTAAACGAATTTGATACCACAAAAAATAACGCCCTGTTACCTCATATTGCTCCCCAGGGGCGATTGTGCCCAAAATTTGTGCTTCTGGGTCAGCTTCGGCACGGATATTAGCTGATTCAGCATCTGGGGCTAACTGTAAACGTGGACCGCCTTGTTCGGTTGGCGTAAAAGTAGGGAAGGGTGTTGGTTGAGCGGGTCCAATGGTTGGGATGATGGGTTGAGTTGGGATCACCACACGGATGGGGGTGGGCGTGGCAAACCCTTGGGCTGTTGTGTTAGTATCCCAACGAATTAAGACCCAAACAAATATCACAAAAAACATCAGAAACATAGCGATTTTACGCATAATAAACCTCACCAAGATATACGGTTCACTAACGATACACGCCCTTGTTCAGCGGTACGACGTTCTCCGTTAAACTCTAAATAACCTTGATATTCTTGATTGTTGATTCCAACAACTTTCCATCCACCTAAGTCAAATACTGGGCGGGTGTCGTGTGATGGGCATACAAAACAATCTGCTGGAATCCATTCGCCATTATATTTTCTGGCGATATGCAAATGTGTTGCAGTTGAAAACCCACCTTCACAAGAAGCGCGTCCAATCGGGTCTCCCGTGTTGACCCTAGTGCCGACGGCGACGCGATCTTGCGTGGCGATATGCAGGTAAAAAATGACCCATCCAGTGGATTCATCGCCATCGTAATCTAAATCAAGCACAACAGCACCATTTTGACTACGAGCGATGACTCCAGGTGCGACAGCTGTTACCCAGAAATTTGAGATAAAACAGAATACGCCATCAGTTCGCTCATCTGGTGGGGCAAAGTCTATGGCAGCCCATGCACTGCCACTCCCCCAACCACCATGTGCGCCGCCTGTAAAAAACCATGTTTGACCAGGTGAGAAAGGAAGCGTTAATGGTGGTTGTTGTAAATCAGATGGTACAATTGGATCAACAACATTGGCATAAGGATCGCCAAAGTAAGCATAGTAAACGTTGTAGAATCCGTTGACATCAGCAATTTGTGGTAGCCATTGGGGATATGTTTGGTTGATGCTTAAGAAATATTGTAAAGCAACAGTTCCTGCATTTAAGCCAGCATGATAAAGCAAGCGTGTGCCATCATTCAACTCTAGCACTGTCCATCCGCGATATTTCCAACCATAATAACCAAAATTAAGCTGATTGGCTGCCCATGTAAGTTGTTTATATAGTCCATCTCGGTTACTGCTTTCAAATGGTGAAATGAACGGGTGTGTTTTGAGCGTTCCGGGTGGATTTGGGTTACTTAACCATCCAGCGCGATATTCAAGAAGTGCTAATAGCAACCGTGGATCAATGCTATATTCTAATGCAACTTGGTTTATAATTTGTGCGCCGGTTAGCGTTTGTTCTAAAATACTACCGTCTTGCTGACGTGTTTCCACTGTATCGGTTACAAAGCGAATATACCCCGGCTGTTGATTGATAAAAGTAAAGACATCAAATTCATCACTGCCAGGTCCACGCACAAAACGTCCATCAGGAATGATCTTGAATGCGGGGGTGCTTTCTGTTGGGATAGCAGGGAGTTTGATTTGTTGACCAATTTCTAGCACATTTGGATTTTCCAGCGAATTTAATGCCAAAATAGAATCTAATGTTGTGCCATATAATTGCGCAATGCCATATAATGTGTCTCCAGCGCGGACGGTGTGTGTATCGATAGCATCAGTGGCTGTTTCAAAGCGTGGTGGATTGGGACTGGGAAAGAATGTTTGTACAGCTGGCACTGGTGATAGATCAACACGAGGAATTGCCGTTGGTGGGGGAGTTGTGGGTAATAAGGCTGATTGCGGCGTTGCTGTAATGTAAACAATACGTGGTTCGTTATCTGCTGATAATGAACACCCCATCAGAATACCTGCCAACATGAGCAAGCTAAATAAAAGCCTCAATTAAAACTCCAAAAACCAATTACACCTTCTGCAATAAAAAACGGTACTGTATCGGGACGGGTTGTGTCAAGGATACTTATACCGTTTCCCTGATTATTGGGCAGTACTTCACTAAATACAATATGTGTACTATCTGGTGACCAGATGCGATGACTTTGGGTAAATTGGTCAAAATAAGTCAGAACATAGATCATCTCAGCTGTTGGGGTAAAGTTGCTGTAAGCGCGGGCGATGCCGTTGGTGACATCTAGTACAGACCATCCTAACAGGCTTAAAGGCGTTTCCTGAAGTGGATAACTGATATTGAAGGTGCCACGGGGTTGGGCGATCGTCACAAATGCAATTTTTTGACTATCTGGCGACCAAAAAAAAGATAATGCCTCCTTGTTTGTTGTTCTTGTGATGATTTCTCCTGTAATGGCATCGATGACAATAAGATCACCTATTTTATCTCGTGTAATTGTGCGGTATGCGATCATATTGCCATCTGGTGACCAGCTAAAGGCGACACTGCCAGCTAGCCCCTCTACTAACGTGGTGGTACTATCGTTAGCATAGATGACTAGATCAGTGGTACGATCTATTGGGTTTAAAACTCCCATCAATAAACGGTCATCAACGGGTGACCACGCTGGTGCGGAGAAAAAACCTGGTTGTAGAGGGATAGTCTGGAAAGTTTCTTGATCAATATGATAAATATCAAGCTGGCGTTGGTTGCGTTGGGTTATTAATTGTTTGGCATCAGGACTCCAACTATAATAAAATGGCGCGCCTTGCCCGATAATTTGGCTGGTGTTTTGAGTCTGAAGATCACGTACGAATACAAGCGAAAAACCTTCATTCCCACCAACTAAAATACTTAAATCACGACAACTTGCGTCGGTATCACAGTTACGTGGTGCCCAATACGCATAAGTGAAGATCGAAAGTGGTATTTGGTGAACAAGCTCACCGGCTTGGATGCCATCTGATGAAATATAGACTTGAGTTTGTAATTGCGAGGTGCGGGTGGCATCACAACAAAAATAAGCTAACCTGCCATCATTAGACCATACTGGATATTGATAAACGCGGGCGGGGGTGGCATCGTCAGTTAGGATATGGTGTTCACCCGCCATGAGATCATAAGTATAGACATTGTTATCTTGTCCAATATAGACAATTTTACCGGGGACAGCATGTTGTTGGGCAGATATAGATAACACACATACGAGTAATACAATAAACAGTAAACTAAAATGTTTCACGATTTTTCCTTAACAATCAAACGAATCTTTGATAACTGGGTGTTTAACGCTATACTATGCTTTGGCAATATAAATATTATAAACTAGGAGAGCTAAAAAATGCCGACTGTTTCTGAAATTAAAGATGCAATGGTTGCAGGATTTATCGCAGATAAAGCTGATGGTGTTGATGCAACAATTCAGTTTGATTTGTCTGGTGATAATGCTGGGCAGTTCTTTTTAGTCATTAAAGATAAGACCGTAGAAGCACACGATGGCATGGCAGAAAGTGCTAATATGACGCTATCCGCAGCGACTGAGGATTATTACAATGTGGCAACCGGTAAAATGAACGCGATGCAAGCGTTTATGAGCGGAAAAATTAAGATTAAAGGTGACATGGGACTTGCCATGAAGATGCAAGGTATGTTCAAGACAGGTTGATAAGCTAGCAAGGGCTTTATGAAACAAGAAAGAGGGCGCATCTGCGCCCCTTTTTGTGTTAGAAATCATAGTCATTGAGGCGGTCTACAAGACTGGCGTTAGCGATTGCGTCCTCAATAATCTCTTGCAACTCATCATCCTCTTCTTGTTCTGCTTTTTCAAGTAAGGCATCTAGGATGCGCGCTGTTGTTTTACCACCAATTTCTCCTAAGGCTTCAATGGCGACAATTCTGATTTCATGGTCATCTTCCATGATGATTTGTGCTAATTTGGGCACAGCATCCATAAGG
The DNA here is from genome assembly GCA_003696565.1 of Chloroflexota bacterium. Taxonomy (GTDB): domain Bacteria; phylum Chloroflexota; class Anaerolineae; order Aggregatilineales; family Phototrophicaceae; genus DAOTWY01. The sequence goes on along the minus strand of RFHA01000114.1, from coordinate 36,807 downwards.
GAAAGTTCACCGGCGGCACGCGCGGCTTCATAGCGGATTTCTGGATCATCGTGATCAATCAAATCAATCACACGCTCACCCCAACGCTCAGCGTCATAGGTGCGCCCCATGGCAAAAACAGCACTAACTTGCATTTGCTGGTAAGGGCTATTGAAGGCTTCTTCTATAGCTGTGGGTACACTCGCGTGGCTGGAATTAGCGATGGCTTCTAATGCACGACGGCGAACATTAATATCTTCCTGTGTGTTTTGCCAAATATCCAAGGCAATTTGTAATGCGGGGCGGGTTTCTTCTTGTGGGAGTTCTTCTAATTCGCCTGCAAGGATATAACGCCCTAAGCCGCTGAGGGCAGTGGCACGTACATCCCAACTGTCATCTTGTTTGACAATTTGAATCAGGCTGTGCATGACTTCTAGTGATTGGTCTTCCCACAGTAATTCTACGGCAGCCTCTCTGACATGCGGATCAGCATCATGTAAACAGAGAATCCCAAAAGAGCGATAATCCAAGCGGAAATCTGCCTCACTATGATGAATTAATGAACGGATCAATTTACGCCGAATGGCAGCATGAGTCTGGTTCCAAGTAGGGGTTAAATGTACACAATCATCATGCGATAATCCAGAGAGACCATAGATGATATTTCGTTCAACTGGAGAGGTGTCGTGCAGGTTTTGCAACGCTTGTATAACACTCTCAAGCGAGGGGCTTTCTTCTAGGCGTGTATCCTCTTCGTCATCATAAACATCATCAAATTGACTGAAATCGAAGTTCATGTTGGTTACACCTCATTTTATCTGTTTAAGGGAGTAAATCCGTTACTGGATTGGAAAGGTCGTTGATAATCAAAAGAACACTCAACGACAAGAGCAAAATCAAACCAATCATATGGACAAACCCTTCCCGCTCGGGTGAAATCGGCTTACCACGGATTAGCTCGATGACGGCAAATAGGATACGTCCACCATCTAATGCTGGGATAGGCAATAGGTTGGTGAACCCTAATGCAATACTGATTAAGCCGATATAACGTAGGAAAGTACTAATTTGCTGATCTTCCACACTATCTTGCAGTAATTCGCCACCCCACTGGCTAACTGCTACCACGCTAACGATCCGGTTTTCACCTGGTTGTGTTTCGCCACGAATCAGGCGTGATGGAAATTCTAGAATTAAGCCTAAAATTTCGCCGGTGCTTTCAAAGCCATATTGGATCGATTGACCAAACGGCTGTGGAATATAATCGACCTCTGGGTTTTGGATGAATACAAACGATTCATCTGGTGTGGTATATTCCGACCGAATACCGATCCCCATACGTCCTTCACCTGCTGGTGGATCAACACGTGGGGTGAGGCTGACGGTAGTTGTTTCACCATCGCGTAATATGGCTAGTGTGACGAGTTCTCCTGCGGCATTGGCTGTCATCGTTTGTAGATCAGATGCTGGGTCAAACGATTCCAACACGGATACATCGTTAAACTGATAAATCAAATCTCCCGGTTGGATACCGGCTTGATCTGCTGGGCTGCCTTCTGTGACGCTACTGACCCGTACATAACTACCAATGGCTGCCCATTCTGCTAGCAGCTCTGGCGTAACGGTGAAGGTAAGTGTTTCATCAAAAAATGATGTGTTCTGATCATTTGGGTTTTGTGGGCGGCTAATTGCTACTGTGACGGATTGCCCGTTGTTTGCCTGTAATGTTTCGATGAAATCATCATAACTTGCAATAGGCGTATCATTGACGCGGCGTATCCAGTCACCCTTTTGAAATCCGATAGTTGCCATTGCAGAGTTGGGAGAAAGTTCTGCCAAGCCAATCCGCGTTCCAACTTCAGTTGGCAAGCCAACCAAGCCAACTAGGATGAACACCACAACAGCAAAGACGAAATTAGCTAATGCACCAGCCGCCATAAAGAAAATACGCGGTAGTGGTTTGACATCATACACTGATTTGACTTCAGTAAATCCACGTGCTTTAAGTCGTTGTAGTTCGGCATAGTAAGGGGTATTGGGCTGGATTTGGTCATGATGAAGCTGGTCTTTTGCCTCAAGCCCTTTTGTTGTTGGGCGCACAATGTCCTCACCTAATGGACGCACAAAGCCACCTAGCGGAATTAAGTTGAATGTGAACTCTGTTTCACGCCAGGTGAACAGTTTGCCGATGCGTGGTGGAAAGCCAATACCAAATTCAAGGATGGTGATTCCAACGGCTTTTGCGGCAAAAAAATGCCCTAACTCATGGATGATAACCGCAGGAATTAAAACAATGACAAACGCTACTATTGCCGATAAAAAGTCATTACCTACCAGAAAATCAAACATTCACTTGTTGCCTCGCTTGTATACTTATGGGCATTATAAGTGGGATTTTAGGAAATAATCAACACGCCAGTGCCCGGTTTGGCGATGAGAATATCCTGAACATCATCTAATTGCCTTAGTTCTGCGGCAACAGTTGATGCAGCTTGGGCGGTACAGATGCAATGAATATTCGGTCCGGCATCTAGGGTATAACAGACCTCCAGCCCATCTTGTCGCCATTGACGTACTTTTTCCATAACGGTTAATGTAGCCGGTTGCCAATAAAAAAGCGGTGGACGGCTGGTCATCATGACAGCGTGCATTAAGTTGCTGTCATACTCCACGACATCAGCGAATGTAGCAAAATCACGATTGAGGATCGCTTGTTTGACAACTTCTAATCGTTTGGTTGCGCCGGCTACTCGTGCAGCTTGAAGATCGCTTGTGTTAGCTGTTGTGTGTCCCTGGCGTGAGCCGACTTCTTTATGAGCATGGCTGACTACAGCAATCACATCTCGTAAATCCCAGTGATCTGGTTCGGTAATGCTTTCTGCATACGATGATTCATGGTCTGTCCCTTGATGCCATTGGACAAACCCCGTCGGAATAGAGCGCGAAGCAGACCCAGACCCTAACCGTGCGATAGTGGTTAACTCACGCTCAGAGAGGGTAAGCCCGGCGGCAGTGGCGGCGGCAACAGTGAGTGCGGCAAACGATGAAGCTGATGACGCAATCCCTGCTCCCATTGGAAAGTTATTGGATGAGATAACTTCTGCATAGGTATGGATGCCAGCCCGTTGACGGATAATATCTAAATGCTGGCTGACCCGTTCTAGAGCTTGTCCGGTGGTTTCGGTTTGATTTAGCACCAGCTTATCTGACGCTAAACGATCATCCCATCTTACTGAAGTGGTGGTATGAATTCCATCTAAATTCATGCTGATTGAGGGGTTAGCTGGAATCCGTAAGTTATCGTCTAGGTTTCCCCAATATTTGATAAATGCGATATTGGAATTAGCACGGGCTGTAATCATTTTAATGCCTCAAGTAAGCGGTTAAAGGTAGGTGATTCTTCATGGAAAATATAATCAACCGGTTGAACAATGATCTGACTACCGCCGATGCTGCGTAAGTATTCAACCGCATTTAACATCTGCTTTGTTTTGATGATGATTGTGACGGTAAACCATTGTTTATCCTGGCGGTTGCCGTTTGCACTATAGATTGGGGCAATTGTAGGACCAAGTAGCCCACTAGTGATTGAGTTGGCAGCTACACGTTCGGCAACTTCTTCTGCATTGTTGCCGCGTATATTAACAGTTAATTGAGAGTGAGCTTTGCCGTTATGCGCAGCGTCAATATGTTCTAGCATCACACGTACAATTTCTAATAATTGTGGATATGCTTTGAGCATGGGTTTGTTGCCAATTAAGCAGGCTTGTGATTCCACAATGATGCCATCACGAATTGGGCGTAGATGATTTTCTCGTAGGGTTGTCCCGGTTTGAGTGAGATCAACCACAATATCGGCATAGCCGATTGTTGGTGCGGCTTCAATGGCACCTTCTGCTTTGGCAATGGTGAAATGATGGATTCCGTTGGTGTGCATAAAATGCCGTGTCATGTGGGTATAGGTGGTGGCAATGCGTAAATTACGCCCTTTTTGCTCACGAAAATCCATTGCTACGTCAACCAAATCTGCCATGATTTCCACATCGACCCAGGTTTGAGGAACCGCTACTACCAGTGAACAATGTCCATAACCGAGTTGGTCATGGATAACAATGAGGTTATCATCAGGATTTTCCATGACGACATCGTAACCGGTTATGCCTAATTGAGCGGTGCCATCTGCCACTTTATAAACAACATCTTTTACCCGCTGGAACAACACATCTAGTTGTGGGATGGCAGGCATTGACCCGGTATATTGGCGGGGGTTGGGTTTATTAACTTTTAAGCCGCAGTCCTTTAGAAAATTTTGAGTTGGGTCGGCAATTGCGCCTTTACTTGGCAATGCTAAAGTAAATCGTTCCATACTTAACGTCCGTTGAGTGTTTTAACGAGTAAATCAATTGTCTCAAATGTGTAGGTTTTGCGTCCAAGGAGTAGGTTGCCGTTCGTATCAACCTGCAATGAGATGATAGCATTGGCAGTGTGTTCAGCTTGATCGGTCAAAATAATGTTGATGCTGCGTTTCCGTAGTTCAGTTGCCCATTGGGCAGCAATAGCACTGTTAGAAACATTCATCAACAAATAAAACGTGCGTGGCTGTTCAATATGAGCTTTAGGTAAGATACGAAGCAGGCGATCCACATAATAGGCAAAACCAACAGCCGGCACCGAATCAACCCCACCGATTAAACGAGTGAGTTCGTCGTATCGTCCACCACCGGCGAGCTGTAACCCGGTTTCTGTACGGATTTCAAAGACAAGCCCTGTGTAATAATCCCAGGTACGTGCCAAATCTGGTTGAATCATCACACGTTCCAATGGGATTTGATATGCTTGTAACAGTTGAATAACCGTTTGCCAGTCCGCATAAAGTGCCGCTGCATCAACATCATAACCGACAAAATTCTCAATATCATCCATCGCCCATGCCGGGGTAGAGCGAATGTTCATCCATTTCTGCAGAAAATAAAGAGCATCTTTAATTTGTGTAGCTTGTGCCCCTTGCTGTCGTTTTCTAAGGAGTCGCCGTGCAATATCATCACGAGAACGCCCGCCCATTGTGCTGGCATTGGCGGTGGTATTCAGTAATACCTCTAATAAATCTTCCGCACTGTTTTGGCTGATATATTCTGGATGTTGACGTTCCATATATGGGATGTATTGTGCGAGTAGGGCTAATAGATTGATTTTCCCTTTTGACCCATAGCGGAGCATATCCCGATGAGACAGGATGAAATGCTGTGTACGTGGATCAAGGTCAAAGCTTGCTAAAAGATGCCGAGTTAACCCTACATGCCCAATGACCAATGTCCAATCTTCAATTTCTAACTCTTTTAATCCCTGTACTGCCATGCTGATAATTTCTGCTTCGGCGATTGGTCCTGCCAAACCGATTAGTTCTGCGCCACTGCTGTAATGTTGATACTGTTGTGTAGGATCGGATGGGTTATCTTCAAAAATTGGACCGTTGAACTGCCAACGCACTGGGGTTTTATGTTTTGTTGTAATATAAAGATGCGCGGCAGCTGCGGTAAACTCTGGACGCAATGCCAGGTTATGCCCATGACGCTCGAACGTGAATAAACGTTCTGCAACTTGATCGCCAGCTTTCGTTAGGAATAAATCCGCTTTTTCGATAATTGGTGTTTCGATAAGTTGATAGCCATAGCGTGTCATGTGTCCCTGTAATTTGGCGATCAATTGATTGAGAGGTTGTCCATCGTGTTTAAGGGTTAGTGGTTTCACTGCTCACTCAATTCTATTTTCAGACTTGCCCCATGATAGCGTGCTTTTATGTGAATCAAAAGAGAGAAGGTTGAAAAATGTCGGCAACACTAACTTGGTATACAGATGACATTATTCTATGCACCTTAGAAGGTGAGTTTGATGTTGAAACATACGCCGTGATGGAGGGCAAACTCCCGATGATGGTGCGTGAGGTGGATCATCCAGTTAGCGTGATTCTCTATCTTGCAGCGGGGGCAGAACTGCCTAATCTGCGCGGGATTTTGCAGGAAATTGGCATTTTGTGTAATGTGATGCCGCCTAACTTTCGGCTGTTTGTGGGGGTGGGGCATGGTTTCTTGCTCACGAATCCGCTCAGTTTGATGATCGCGTCGATTATTCTTAATCGCTACTACAAGCGCAACCGGGGACGGGTGCGTGTCGCTGGCTCCATTCAAAAAGCGGTGAGGCTTATAGACGCATTGTCCGGGGACGCTGGCTAATACCCCCATGTGCGATGAGCCGAATTGTATCTGCATGTTGCATTGGCGTAATCACAACCAACACATCTCCTACTTGGATAACGTGTTTTTCTGACGGTGCATAAATAAAGCGTCCATTAGTTTGTCTTACGCCAATGACCCAAGCTTTATAGAGTTCACCTAGGCGTGTTTCTTCAATGGTGTGCCCGATCCAGGGGGTATTATCTTGCATATAAAGCTCGGTTGTCTCAATACCTGCTTGATAATTGTATAAAACGTGTTGCAAAAAGTCGCTAACTACTGGGCGAATGGTTGCCAGTAAAACAAATTGTGCGGCGATGCGAAACGGGGACACAACACGGTCTGCACCTGCTCGCCGCAAGCGTGGGATCATGTCATCACTGGTGGCTGTTGCGATAATTAAAAGCTCTTTATTCATACTGCGGGCATTGAGTGTGGTTAATACGCTTTCGGCTTTATCCTCAATAACGATCATAATTGCCAGAGCTTGCTTAACATTAGCGCGCTGTAGCGTGTCGTCTTCTGCTGCGTTGCCATGCACGACCCGAAACCCACGCTTCATCATATCGCTGGTTAGCTCGTTATCGTTGTGGCTAATAACGATAAATGGGCGTGCGGGATTCAAAAAATCTAGAGCAGCACGTACAAGTGTACCTTCTCCACAGATGATATAGTGCTGTGATGACTCATCAATCATCTTTTCCGCTTCTTTAAGCGAATAAATTTTAGGGCTAGTGAGTGGTGTATGGATTGGCGGGATTCGCTGCCAGTTCGGTGGGTCTGGTGGGTTTGCGGCTGGTGATGCAGTGATCATGCAGTCTTGTTGTAGGCGTTGAATTTGCGCGCCAGGGGTAACAGCTAACACGATATCCCCTGCTTCAAATACATGATGATGGCTAGGGGCATAAAAATATCGTCCGTAATAAGTTCTTAGCCCGATGATGCCGGTTGAAAAACGCTCACGTAATTGTAGATCATCAATTGATTTACCAACCCAACTTGAACCTTCTGCAATATAAAGCTGGACAATTTGATAACTGGCTTTTTGATCAAATAAGATGCTGTTATAAAAATCATTGACTACTGGGCGTAGTGTGGCATTGTTCAAAAATTGTCCGGCGATTTCAAACGGTGGCAAGACGTTATTGGCTCCTACCCGGATAATTTTCATATTGAGTTTATCATTTTGAGTAGCGGCTGTTAGATACAAGTTATGATTGCGGCTGCGTGCTGTTAGCACAGTTAACAGGGTATCGGCATCGTTTTCTAAAATAACCAGCATAGCACGCGCATGGGCGATATTCGCACGGCGCAGTGTACGGTCATCAGTTGGATCATCATTGACAACTAACAATCCCGACGCGCTGAGGGTGCTGGCATACTCTTCATCCTCTGTGATAACAACAATGACATCTAAGATCGTTTGCCCGCGATGTCGCCAATATAAGAACTGTAAGATCAGGTTTTCTATGAATTGGCGGAATAAGTTTTTGCCTAAAAAGCGGTCTAGATGATGTTGAATCGGCGCAGCAATCGCTTCACGCTGGTGTTCACGACGCAATTCTGCGCGTCGTATCAGATAACTAATGGTCTTATCGACCAGTTCGCCTTCTCCACAAATAATAAAGTGGTTTTTGATTTGTTTAATTTTGCGTTCTGCTAATCGTCGCCGGCGAATCCGCCGAATATCTGGGCTAATCAGAAATTCAATGGCGGATTGCGCACTGATGGCGACGACACCTAAACCCAAAAAGATCAAAAGAATGGTAAAGATTTTTCCAGCTGATGTTTCTGGCACAATATCACCGTAACCAATTGTGCCAAGTGTGACAATCGTCAGCCAAAGTGCATCACCGAAGTACATATTTTCTGTGAGCATATAGCCCACAGTCCCTAAAGGGAAAATCACAGCAGCGGCGATGATGGCAAAGCGAAACTGACGTTGTAGTTGTTCAAATGATTTCAATTAACCCTTAAACCATTTCAATAGACGCAACACAACATTTCGTTTTTCTTCTTTGCCCTGGTTATATTCTTTGTGCAACTGCTCGGTCAGATATTCTAATTCACGCACACGCATCCGGGCACCATTAACGATGACCCAGTCATTATCAATCATTCGCAGATCTTTGGGGGCACGATTATATAACTTTTGATATGCCTCAGCATAATGGGCGACAATCTTTTCAGTGGTAGAGACACTCATAACACCCTCGCTAAACAATCCACATGCCCCTATTGTAAACCATTTTGTTGCAAAAATTTAGAAAATTTCATTTATTTTTCGCACAAATGGTTTGTAAATTGTTACAAAATGATTTCAACTGATGATTTCAAAGGTTTCTAACACGGGGCGACCCAGAAACGTCTCTTTAGGTAGTGTGCCGGAACGAGCATGACCTTGTTGAAAATCTGGAGATTGTGTCCAGGCGTGGAAGTGTGCTGCGCTTTCCCAAGTTGTCATGACCACATACGGCGCACCTTCTGTTGTGGGGCGTAACAATTGATAGGCGATAAACCCCGGCATTTGATCGACCAAACCGGCGCGTTGGGCAAACGCTGCTTCAAACGCTTGTGCATGTTCTGGGTTGACGGGAATGCGGTTACAAACAACAAACATATTTACTCCTTATGCTGTAGAAACAATCAACGGACGATTTAACGTTGGGTGTTGTGTGACGATGATTGGAATATTAAATACTGGCTCGATATATTGCGGTGTCAGGACTTGGCAGGGATTACCAGTGATAACCTCCTCACCACGGTGCATGATCATAATGCGATCTGCATATTGTGCCGCAAGATTTAAATCATGCAAAATAACCATAACACCAACTTGTTGGTTTGCTAACTGTCGTGCGATTTGTAAAGCTCGGTGTTGATGAGTGAGGTCAAGGTTATTTGTGGGTTCATCCATAAACAAATAACGATTGCCATTATTAGGGGGTGTTTCCCAAATTTGTGCTAAGACGCGCGCTAGTTGAACCCGTTGTTTTTCCCCACCGGAAAGCGTGGTGAAATACCGTTCTGCCAGGTGTTCAACCTCTGCGGCAGCAAGTGCTTCATAAGCGATAGCATAATCACGTTTGGTTTCTGCGCTGCCGTTAAGGTGTGGTCCGCGCCCCATTAACACGACTTCTAACACTGTGAAAGCAAAGCTTAACACAGATGTTTGTGACAAAACCGCACGCACTTTAGCGCGCTCGCCGAGTTTCCATTGTTCTAATGGTTGACCATCCATCCACACACTGCCAGAATCGACTTTTATATCCCCTGTGATTGCACGTAATAAGGTGGATTTGCCTGCACCGTTTGGTCCAACAACTGCCAATATTTCCCCTGGGTGAATTGTTAAACTGACCTGGTTAACTAAAATGGTATTGCGATTGACTTTAACGGTCAGGTCTTTGGCTTCAATACTCATATTAAGGCACCTCGTTGGCGGTCTCTTAAAAGTAAATACAGGAAGAAAGGTGCGCCGATTAAGGCAGTGACGACACCAAGTAAAATCTCACTTCCTCCGGTAAGATTGCGGGCAGCTAAATCTGCTGTGACGAGCAGCCCGGCACCAAGTAATAGTGAGCCAGGAATCACATAGCGGTGATCAGGACCAACCATTAAACGCACCAAATGTGGCACAACCAGTCCAACAAATCCGATGATTCCGGCGGCGGAAACACTTGCCCCTACCGCTAGGGCAGATAGCAGTACAACAGCTTGTTTGGTGCGCTGAACGTTTACACCTAGGTGTTGTGCTTCTGTTTCACCTAATAACAAGGCATTTAACTGACGTGAGAGGAACAACATCGGTAATATTGAAATCAGGATGAACGGGGCTGTGGTCTCTACCCGTTCCCATGTGACATCAACCAAGCTACCCAAATTCCAAAATGTAATATCACGTACTTGGTTATCGTCCGCAAATGAGATTAATAAGCCGATGCCCGCTCCAGCTAGTGAATTGATGGCGATACCGGCTAATAACATCGTCGGAACACTGGTTCTGCCGTTAACAGTTGCCAAACGATAGATAAGAAACGTTGTGATAATGCCACCTAAAAACGCAGCAATTGGCACCGGACGAATGCCAAACTGATTTAGCAAATCACTTAACCCACTGAAAACTGTATTTCCTAGTACGATCATCAATGCAGCACTGAATGCCGCCCCGCCAGAGATACCAATTAAACCGGGGTCTGCTAATGGATTACGAAACATCCCCTGAATCAATGTCCCTGCTGCGGCTAATGCTGCACCAACCATCAAGCCTAAGATCACCCGTGGCAAGCGGATGATGGTAACAGTGCCTTTTTGGACAGTTGTGTAATCTGCTGGTAGGTTAAAGTCACCAATGGTGATAGTAGGTGATGCGACATGAATTTCATCCAATAGGATAGTAATAATTTGATCAGGTTCGATCTCAACTTGTCCAATACCGATTGAGGCAATTGTGCTAATGATAAGAAAGACCCATAAACCCGCCATCACAAGCGGTCCACGACGACGGGCTGGGGTAATTTGAATGCGTTGAGTTGTTGTTTTTACTTGCACTTGGCTTGTTGAACTCATTCACTTAATACCATATCAACAACGTGAATGATGCCATTAGCTGCTTCAAGATCAGTGATAACCAGCGCATCTAACAAGTCTTGTGTGATGGTGAGGGTATGACCGTCAAGTGCAGTCAGGGTTGTGCCAGGTGTAAGCTCATCAATTGAATAAGCACCTTCTATCACATAACGTACCGGATCAAGCTCCCCTGTGAAATCAGCCAGAGCAGTATCGCTTGGAGCAAAAACGGTATATAAGCCGGTGGTATCCATAAGGATATCTTCTAACTCACTAGCATCAATGGCATCTTCAAACAAATTCAAGGATGTATTTAACCGGATGACAACAGGAATAGGGCGGGGGAGTGATTCATGAAGCAAGTAAGTTAGATCAAGAATAGCATCACCTAGACGCGGAGTAAAACCAAGTAAATAAAGGTCATCCAACCCTTCATAGATAATACGACCGTTTTCTGCGGCAGGTGTTAGGGCAATACCAGGTAACTGCAAGAAACGCTCATAGCCCCCAACACGCTCAACACTCAATGATGTGGTGACGATAATATCCGGTGCTGCTGCGACGATTGCCTCTGAAGTAAGCGGAATATACCCAGTTTGATCTTCAATGACATTGGTGGCACCGGCTAGTCTTAACATTTCATTGGCACCGGTTTCTTGCCCTAGTACGCCAAGTGCCACAGAACTACCAGCAAAGACAAATAACACACGCGGACGCTCCTCCAAATTGGCAGTGAGTGCCTGTGCTTGTTCAATATCGGCTTGCATTTGAGCGATGAGCTGCTCGCCTTCTTCGACACGATTAAGTGCGGCGGCAATTGGACGGATTTTATCGACTGCACCCTGTAAGGTGTCTTCTGCTGGCACAACTAAAACCGGAATACCCACAGCTCGTAATTGTTCTAAAGCCTCGGGTGGTCCGGCATCTTCTGTCGTGATAATTAACGTCGGATTGTAGGATAAAATTGGCTCAGCAGAAAGAAAACGCAAGTAGCCAACTTGTGGTAATTCGGTTGCTGCTTGTGGGTAAATACTGGATTCATCGACAGCAACCAGGTTATCGCCATAACCAAGCTCATAAATCACTTCTGTGACTGCGCCACCGATGCTAATAATACGAGAACGATCAGAAATTGTGACCTCATTCCCAAAAAAATCCGTTACAATTACAGTTTCATCATCAGTTTCTTGTGCTAATATGGGCAGAGTGAATAAGCACAATAGACAGGCAATGATTAGCCCGCGCATAATATTCTCCTTAGTCAACGTATTTTATAGCTCATATTCTATAGTTTTTTTGAGCTTTTTGTAGGTTTGACTAGTTTATAACATGAACTTAAGAAAGGGTAAACGATTATGCAAGAGATTTATAAGAAAGCGATTGATGTCATCCGCCAATATACGGATAAAACACCAGAAATCGGCTTAGTGCTTGGGTCTGGGTTGGGCAAGCTGGCAGATACACTGGAAAACCGTGTTGCCATTGCATATGATAAAATTCCGGGGTGGCCCCAATCAACAGTAGCAGGTCATAGTGGGCAGCTGGTCATCGGCGAATTGGAGGGGAAAATTGTTGTTGCTCAACAAGGACGAGCACACTTTTATGAAGGATATGATCTTAAACAGGTTACATTCCCAATTCGCATTATGTATTACTTGGGGGTGCGAACACTTATCTTGACTAACGCTGCTGGTGGATTGAATGTGAATTATTCTGCTGGCGATGTGATGTTGTTACAAGATCACATTAACTTTGTTGGTATGGCAGGGTTTAGCCCATTGCGTGGACCTAATGATGATGAAATCGGTCCGCGTTTTCCTGGCATGGTACAATCTTATGATAGAGAATTGCGTGCCATCGCGCGGGATGTCGCACGGGAAAATAACATCACTTTGCGAGAAGGGGTTTATGTATGCTTAGCAGGTCCAACATTTGAAACACCTGCTGAAGTGCGTATGTTGCGGATACTTGGTGCAGATGCAGCGGGTATGTCTACTGCGCATGAAGTCGTTGTGGCTCGCCATGCTGGGATGCGTGTGATGGCATGTTCGGGTATTACAAATGTTGCCATTGATTCGCCAGATGTGGAGTTTGAGACGAATCACGAAGAAGTCTTAGAAACTGGCAAGGTGATTGTTCCTAAGTTGGAAACAATTATTCGTGGAGTGTTACAGAAGATTTGACGACAATAGCTTTTCTGATTGAACGACTTGCCCCAGGGTTATATATTTTGACCGGGGTCGGCATTTTTATCTATTGGCGGCGATGGATGGCTGCACAGCGAGATTATCGGGCAACCGTTTTTGAATTAGAACGGGATTATGCCAGTTATCGACGTGCTAATGCGTTCACGATCATGGTCGTTTTGTTACAATTTGGCTTGTTCGTGGCTGGTGTCCAAAATGTTGTTGCCCCACAAATGCGTGAAGACCGCGAGGTAAGGCGTACAATGGCGATGGCTGTGATGCCGATTGAGGATGTTGATGTAGAAGAAGGTGAGTTCGCTACCAGCACACCGCCGGCATTTTTACAGCCGCCTCCAATTGATGCCAGTGGTATTGAATTAGGGGATGAAAATGCGCCACAAATTTTTGCCACACCAACCTTAACACCGACACCTGTCGGCACGATTGAATCAGCACCGCCTGTTATTGGATGTGATACGCCCTATGCTCAGTTGCAAATTCCAGCAAATGGCATGGTGGTTTTTAAGGTTGAACCAGTCCGTGGCGTTGCTTATTACGAAGATTTTTCAGTCTATAAATTTGAGATTAGCCCGGCAGGACAAAATCAGTTCTCCACAACACGAGAAGGCATTGTCCCAGTAGAAGAGCTTGGCACGTTAGGGCAATTTGATCCAAGTCCTTATCCAGAGGGGTTATACGATTTTCGATTGATGGTGTTTAACACGGCAACTGAACTTGTGGCATCGTGCCAGGTAACGATTCGGATTAGCCGTCCTATTCCAACGCCAACGCCTATTTCGTAATCATTTATTTTACGATTTTCATGCGGGGTTCTAACGATACTTGGCTATGATGAATAGCATTAATTGGAAAACATCACTCAAGGAGGTGTATTGCGATGTTTTTTGATCCCAACTATTTATTATTGGTTATGATCCCCAGTCTGATTTTATCACTTGGGGCACAAATGTTTGTACAATCTGCTTACAAAAAATGGGGCAATACTCGTAATGGTAGTGGGTTGACAGGTGCCCAAGTAGGGCAACGAATTTTGCAAACATCTGGTTTACATGGTGTTCGTTTTGAAGGCACAGCTGGTGAACTGACTGACCATTATGATCCATCTAACCACACGGTGAGAATGTCCCAAGGCGTGGCAACCGTTCCATCCGTGGCGGCGATGGCGATTGTAGCACACGAGCTAGGTCATGCGCAGCAATATGAGGAAAAATCACCTTTTATTGCCATGCGGAGCTTTTTAGTGCCAGCTATGCAATTTAGCCCGATGATTTCTTATGCATTAATTTTGGCTGGTTTGCTTTTTAGCATTATGCCTTTAGCTTGGTTAGGAATTGGCTTTTTTGCTATTGTGGTTGGCTTTATGCTATTGACGCTTCCTGTTGAATTTGATGCTAGCCGCAGAGGGTTAAAGCTGTTGGAGCAGAGTGGACTGATGGTGACTGCTGAGGATCGAAATGGGGCGCGTCAAATTTTAACAGCAGCGGCTCTAACCTATGTGGCGGCGTTTATTTCATCTTTGTTGACACTCATTTACTATATCTCATTAGTGTCGCGCCGCGACTAACGATTTTGCTTCTAGAAAATGGGCTAATGTGTTTAATAACTCAGTTCGGCTGACGGGTTTCGCAAGATACCCGTCACAGCCGGCACTTAAATAGGCTTCGCGATCACCTATCATAGCATTAGCTGTTAGGGCAATAATGGGAATATGGGCAACTTGTGGGTCGGATTTGATCCGGGCGGTGACTTCTGTTCCGTCAATATCTGGCAAGTTAATGTCCATCAAAATCAGGTCAGGATTTTCGCGCATGGTGGCTGCTAAACCGCTTTTGCCGTCCATTGCTTCAATCATCTCATATCCCGCACTGGTCACGATCTTACGAATGAGGCGCATATTTTGCGGGTTATCTTCGATATATAGAATTTTTACCATAATAAGCCTCTTTACATGATCATTGGACTTTGATAATTATTTTACCATTAACAAAGAATTAAAGAATTAAGATTACCAATCAAAATCATCTCGATTGCGACGGAAACGGATAAGATCGGATAAACGCCGAAGCCACCGGCTCATACGAACACGGAGTTTCACTAAGAAATATTCTGCTTGTCGGCGACGCTCTTGTAAGGTGTTGATGGAACGATCTGCCGGGTATGGTACGCCCCATTTAATGACGGTGGATGCCCAAGTTAATCCCCCCCCAAAGCCAACCAGAACGATATAATCCCCGGCACTAACCTTGCCTTGTTCTAAGGCTTCGCATAAGGCAATAGGGATCGATGCTGCGGATGTGTTACCATAGTATTTCAGATTGCTCATAAATCGATCATTTTCAAACCCGAGGCTACGGGCTGCAGCTTGGATGATACGCTCATTTGCTTGATGCGGAATGACTAATTTTACGTCGTCTAATGTGATGCCGGCTAGCCGACATGCTTCTTTGATACTGGCACCAATCACACGGGTGGCAAATTTCATCACTGCGCCGCCGGACATATACATTTTATGGAGGCGTGGCTCTGAGATGCCGCTTGGTGAGCGCACCTCTGGACTATTAAACGTAGGGATACCAAGCAGATCATGCCCGGAGCCATCTGAGCGCAGCACGCTAGAAAGCAAACCGCCTGGGTTATCTCTTGCTTGTAACACAACTGCCCCGGCACCGTCCCCAAACAAAATGCAGGTACCACGATCTTGCCAATTTAAGACGCGGCTCATGGTTTCCGCACCAATAACCAAGGCTGTTTCGATACTGCCGGAACGAATCGCCTGGGCAGCCATATCTAGAGCATAAACAAAGCCAGAACACGCTGCGCTGAGGTCGAATGCGCCGGCATTATACGCCCCTAGCCAGTGTTGAATCATGCTAGCTGTGCTGGGGAAGATATTCTCTGGGGTACTAGTTGCTACAATGATTAAGTCAATATCACTGGGCAATACATCGGTCATTGCTAGGGCATCTTTTGCAGCACGAAGCCCAAGTTGGGCGGTTGTTTCGCGGTCATTAGCGATACGTCGTTCTTTAATGCCGGTGCGTGATTCAATCCATTCATCCGTTGTTTCAATGATAGCTGCTAAGTCTTCATTGGTTAGAACGGTACGCGGCACACGCATTCCCCACCCAATGATATGTGCGTAAATGTTTGACTGAGATTGCCTTTTTCGATTACGCGCCATTATGCCTACCAAAGATTAACACAGCGTTGTGCCCGCCAAAACCAAAGGAGTTACTCATAACGGTGTTGATCTCATGATGAATACCAACATGAGGCGTATAATTTAGGTCACATTCTGGGTCTTGATTATCAAGATTAACAGTTGGTGGCACAAAGTTGTGTAAAATGGACATGATACTAAAAACCGCCTCTACAGCACCTGCACCGCCCATAATATGCCCTGTGACTGATTTGGTAGAGCTAATGGGGATTTCATAGGCATATTCACCGAGGGCAGTTTTAATTGCCAGGGTTTCACTGCGATCATTAAGGGGGGTTCCGGTTCCATGTGCGTTAATGTAGTCAATATCTTGCGGGCGCAAGCCGGCATCTTGTAGGCTGAGTCGTACTGCTTCTGCTGCGCCTTCACCGGTTTCTAGTGGGGCAGTGATATGATACGCATCAGATGTGTGCCCGTAGCCAAGAATTTCTGCATAGATATGTGCTCCACGTGCTAGTGCGTGATCACGTTCTTCTAACACAAGCGTTGCCGCGCCTTCTGCTACAACAAATCCGTCACGATCAATATCAAAGGGACGAGATGCTTTTTCTGGTTCATCATTACGGCGGGAGATAGCGGTCATATTGTTAAAACCAGCGATGGTAATTTCTTCTAACGCTGCTTCTGAACTACCTGCGAGCATGGCAATTGCCCGCCCATGTCGAATATGTTCAGTGGCTTCTCCAATGCAATTGTTGCCAGTGGCACACGCCGTAGAGATGGCATAATTGGGTCCGCGTAAGCCAAAGTGCATAGAAACTTTACCGGCAGCGGCATCTGGTAGCATCATCGGCACTAGCAATGGGCTGACCGCTTTGGCACCACGATTGATAAACGTGCTTGTACTGGCATAAATTGTTGCGATTCCACCGATTCCGGTACCGATAATTGCACCGACTTGATATTCATTTTCTGGGGTGATTTGTAAACCAGAATCGAGAAGGGCTTGTTGTGCGGTATATAATGCCATTTGTGTAAAGCGGTCAGTTCGGCGTGCTTCACGCCTCCCTAGAATTTTATCTGGGTCAAAGTTTTTGACCTCACCGCCGATATGATTTTCCAGCCGTGATGTGTCAAATCGTGTAATTCGTGTAATGCCACTACGACCTGTGGCAGTATTTTCCCAGGCTTCTTGTACGGTATTTCCTGTTGGGCAAATGATGCCCATTCCTGTTACAACGACACGCCGGCGTTTCACATGATCCTCCAAATTTGTGATGAGTGAATGATAAGTCAATCAGGCATGACATGCTAGAATGAATTATCATCCCATTGAAGTCTTCTATGATATAATGCCGCACTTAGTTTAGCATAGCAAAGAAATGCTTTGTCAATGACCGCCTATTTGATACTGTTGGAGGCGGTTTAACGTGTGATGGCACATCATTGCTAATTTGTTTGCTGCACGATGGTGGTTACGCGCATAAGTGTGCATCTTTCCACCTGTTAAAGTTGCGCAATTTTCAGCATGGAGGATTTCATGATATTGATTACAGGTGCGCGTGGGCATGTTGGACGGAATTTAGTTCAACAATTGATGCAAGATGGGCACAAACTCCGTGTCTTATTAACCTCCGATGAGCAACTACCCTGGGATGTGCAAGACCCCCATGCCCCAGAAATCATCATCGGCACACTCATGGACGATGAAGCGTTATTTGCTGCAACAAGTGGTGTTCATGTGGTTTTTCATTTAGAAAATGCGATGTGGTGGGGAAGAACGCGCGACTTAGAGCGGGTCGAATTGGTAGGGACGCGCAATCTTGTAGCAGCAGCACGTGCGGCACGGGTTGGGCGAATTATTACCTTAAGCCATTTGGGGGCATCACCTTCATCGGCATTTACGCTATTGCGCATTAAAGGACAGCAAGAAGCACTTATTCGAGATAGCGGGTTAGCGTATACTATTATCCGCCCTGGCATTATTTATGGGACGGAAGACGCTTTTGTGAATCATTTGGCGATGGTGATGAGTACCAATCCGTTTTTTTTTGTGATGCCCGGATATGGAGAAATTATTTTGCACCCACTTTATATTGATGATCTCATCAAAGCATTACAAATCAGCCTGCATAAAATTGATACAGTGGATGAAGTGATTGAAATTGGCGGTGCGGAATATATCACATTTGAAGATTTAGTATGGACAATTATGCGAGTGACAGGATTTTATCGCCCGATTATCAAAGTGCAGCCTTATATGATGCGCTGGTTGACAACGCTATACGGCTTTTTGTTTAGCCGAACGTTGATTACACCGCAATGGTTAGATATTTTAGCTGCCAGCCGTACAGCTCCGTTAGGGAATATGTATCGTTACTTTGGGTTTCAGCCACGTCGTTTTGAAGATACCTTAATGACTTATTTACCACAGAAATCATTCTTTTTCAGCGCGCTTCGATACGCCTTTAAGCGTCGTCCGCGCAGTATTTGATGCTAATTTAGCAAAAATGTGATGCCATATTGTAATGGAGGATGTACAAATGCCATTAATGAATAAAACAGTTGCTTTTATTGGGGCGGGGGTGATGTGTGAGGCGATGATACGGGGGTTGCTGAAAAATCGCCTTATTGAACCAGACCGTATCATTGCGGCTGACCCACATGAACAGCGTGGTGCGGATTTGGTAGAGCGGTACGGGCTGCGTTTTACAACAAATAATGTTGAAGCTGCCGAACAGGGTGATGTGTTGGTATTGAGTGTGAAGCCACAAGTGATGAACAGTGTGTTATCTGGCATTTTAGGGCATGTCAAACATGGGGCGTTAGTGTTGAGCATTGCAGCCGGGGTGAAAATCAAGCGGATTGCAAAAGGTTGTGGTAATCCATCGGTGGTGCGTGCTATGCCCAATACGCCTGGACAAATCGGTGAAGGAATCACGGTTTGGGTAGCAACACCAGAAGTTTCTGCTGAACAACGACACTGGGCAGAAGCAGTGTTAGGTGCCCTGGGAGAAACGTTATATGTGGATGACGAAAAATTTATGGATATGGCAACGGCACTTAATGGGAGTGGTCCTTCTTATGTGTTTCTGTTGATGGAAGCCATGATTGATGCCGGGGTTCATATGGGATTTTCTCGTCAAGATTCACAAAAATTAGTGCATCAGACTATGCTCGGCTCTGTTCGATACGCAATTGAGTCTGGGATGCATCCTGCAGAATTGCGTAACCAAGTGACTAGCCCCGGGGGGACGAGTGCGGCGGCATTGTATCATTTAGAAAAGGGGCGTATCCGTACCGTGATTTCCCGCGCCATTTGGGCGGCTTATGAGCGATCTGTTGAGCTTGGAAAGGATGAAGATGATTAGGTATTTGTGAAAAGATAGACAGCCCTATCTTGATAAGTTACAATTTACCTATTATAGTGCATGCCGTGTATGGAAAGATTATTAGGAGACTAAAACTATGGCGGAAGCCTCCGAAAATATGTATCAGTCGCTTTTAGATCAGATTAGCGCGTTTGAAAGAACCATTGAGGATGTTGAAGTCGGCTATGTGTTAGAAGTCGGTGACGGCATCGCCCGTGTAACTGGTATGGATAACATCCGGTTTAGTGAATTAGTACAGTTTGAAAATGGCGTTGCAGGGATTGCCTTCAACCTGGAGCGGGATAACGTCGGTATCATCATCATGGGTAATTATGATGACATCAAAGAAGGCGATGAAGTACGCCCGCTGGGACGTATTGCGTCTGTGCCAGTTGGTATGGGGTTAGTTGGGCGTGTGGTAGATGCCCTGGGTAACCCTCTAGATGGCAAAGGTCCAATTCAGTTTAGTGAATATTATAACATTGAGCGGATTGCCCCAGGGGTGATGGAACGTGAAAGCGTGAATCGTCCAGTGCAGACGGGTATCATGGCAATTGATGCGATGATACCGATTGGGCGTGGGCAGCGTGAGTTAATCATTGGGGATCGTCAAACAGGTAAGACGACGATTGCAATTGACACCATCATCAACCAAAAAGGGCAGGATATGTACTGCATTTACGTTGCCATTGGCAAGCGTAAAGGTGAAGTGGCTCGTATCCGTGCTTTGTTGGAAGAATATGGTGCCATGGATTACACCACAATTGTTGTGGCTTCTGCGTCTGACCCGGCAGCGATGAACTATATTGCGCCATATGCTGGGTGTGCCATTGGTGAATGGTTCATGGAAAATGGCAAGGATGCATTGGTCATTTATGATGATTTGTCTAAACATGCTTGGGCTTATCGTCAAGTTTCCTTGTTGATGCGCCGTCCACCCGGACGTGAAGCATATCCAGGGGATGTGTTCTATTTACACAGCCGCTTATTAGAACGTGCTGCACAGCTTAGTAAAGAGCGCGGTGGTGGTAGTTTAACCGCTTTGCCAGTGATCGAAACATTGCTGGGCGATGTATCGGCATTTGTGCCTACAAACGTGATTTCCATTACAGATGGGCAAATTTATTTGGAATCAGATTTGTTCTACGCTGGTCAGCGTCCGGCGTTGAATGTGGGTATCAGTGTTAGCCGCGTTGGTGGTGCTGCCCAAACAAAAGCAATGAAGAAGGTTGCTGGTGGTATGCGTCTGGATTTAGCGCAGTTCCGTGCTTTGGCGGCGTTTGCCCAGTTTGGTTCTGACCTGGATAAATCCACCCAACGGCAGTTAGATCGTGGTATGCGTTTGAATGAATTGCTCAAGCAAGGGCAATATACGCCTATTCCGTTGGCAGATCAGGTAGCAGTGATTTTTGCTGGTACAAATGGCTATTTGGATGATGTGCCGGTAGACCGTGTGAAGCAGTGGCAGCATGATTTTACTCGTGCCTTCCAGTCTCAATATGCTGAACTGCGCAATAAAATTCAGACCACAAAAGCATTGGATGATGACACGGTTGAGGCATTAAAGAAAGCCTTAAAAGAATTTAACGAGAACTGGAGCTAGTGTGTAGGGTAAGCCAAATGGGCACGTTTAGGCGTGCCCTGGTACATTCCTTACACCCTTAGAAGATGAGAGGAGAAAACGATGCCCAGTTCACGCGAAGTTAAAAATCGCATCAGAAGTGTAAAGAACATCGGGCAAATTACCCGTGCGTTGGAAGCGGTCTCTGCGTCTCGCGTACGTAAAGCACAAGCCCGCGTGCTTGCCAGCCGTGCTTATGCTTATAAAGCGATGGAAATTTTGATGAATATCCAGGCGGCAACTGCTAGCGGGGGGGCGTTGCACCCATTGTTAACCACAAGAGAAGAAGTCAAGACCATTATGGTGGTGTTGATTACGTCGGATCGTGGTTTGGCAGGCGCGTTTAACACGAATATTATACGCACTGCGCAGCGGTTTGTTCAGAAAATGGGCAAACCCGTTCAGTGGGTCGCTGTGGGGCGTAAAGGGCGTGATGCGCTAGTCCGTGCTGGTGAGAATATCGTTGCAGAGTTTATGAATATCCCGGATGATTTGCGGATTAGTGATATTTCACCAGTGTCACGTTTGGCTAAAGATGCCTTTTTAAGTGGTGAAGTTGATGATGTATTCATTGCTTATACAGATTTCATCAATACCTTAACGCAACGTCCGGCTGTGTTAGGATGGTTGCCCCTTGTGCCACATGATATAGAAGGGTTTGAGCATATCAAAAATTTTGCTCAGGTTTCGGATACAAGTGGTAATCAAGATTATGAGTTTGAGCCGAATCCGCAGGCGATTATAGATGAAATTGTTCCGCGTTTTACGGAGTTAATTCTTTACCAGACCTATCTTGAAAGTAAGGCAAGTGAGCATTCCGCACGAATGGTTGCCATGCGTAATGCCTCTGATAATGCGTCACAATTGGCGGATGCGCTAACGTTAGTCTATAACAAAGCGCGCCAGGCGGCGATCACCAATGAGATTTTGGATATTGTTGGTGGGGCAGAAGCCTTGCAAGCAACGCTTGATAAAGCTGCTGAAGATATTTTGCGTGGATATGAGCAAGCTCCGAAAATTAGCGGAATTTCTGGGGCGGATGATTTGACTAAAATTGAAGGAATCGGTCCTAAAATGGCTGCGGCATTGAATAGTGCAGGCATCACACGCTATGCACAACTCGCTCAATTAAGTGAGGAACAACTGCGTGAAATTATCAATAACGCTGGGATGCGTTTTTCACCTAGTTTGCCCACATGGGCGCGTCAAGCCGAGTTCGCTGCAAATGGCGATTGGGACGGTTTAAGAGACTATCAGGATAAATTAGTTGCTGGGCGAGAAGCCTGATTTTGAGAGGAGATTTAGCATAATGGCTGAAATTCAAGGGTATATTTCTCAGGTATTGGGGGCAGTGGTGGATGTGGATTTCCCCGCTGGTGAATTGCCTGAAATTTTTGAAGCGATCCGCGTTCCTTTAGGTGATGGTCAAGATGATCTGATCTTAGAAGTGCAGATGCACTTGGGGCATAACAGCGTTCGTACTGTTGCGATGGATACCACTGATGGCTTACAGCGTGGTGTGCCTGCATTTGCAACTGGCAAAAATATTACTGTCCCTGTGGGGGAAGTTTCTTTAGGGCGTGTGTTTAATGTGTTGGGTCGCCCAATCGATAATGGTGATCCAGTACCGGCAGATGCACCCCGGCGTGAAATTCACCAACCCGCGCCAATTTTTGAGGAGCAGAACACCAAGGTTGAGGTGTTTGAAAGTGGGATGAAGGTGATTGACCTCGTTGCGCCAATGACCCGTGGTGGTAAAACGGGTATTTTCGGTGGTGCGGGGGTTGGTAAAACCGTGACCATTCAGGAACTGATTAACTCCATCGCTACGCAGCACGCTGGGCTTTCTGTGTTCGCTGGGGTGGGGGAACGTACTCGTGAAGGGACAGACCTCTATCATGAAATGAAAGAAGCCGGTGTGTTAGATAAGCTGGCGATGGTGTTCGGGCAGATGAACGAACCGCCAGGTGTGCGGTTGCGTGTGGCACTTTCTGGTTTGGCGATGGCGGAATATTTCCGTGATCAGGGCAAGGATGTGCTGCTTTTCATTGACAATATCTTCCGTTATTCATTGGCAGGCGCAGAAGTGTCCGCATTGTTAGGGCGTATGCCTAGTGCTGTAGGGTATCAGCCGACATTAGCTGATGAAATGGGACAACTGCAAGAGCGTATTACTTCTACCCGAACGGGCGCGATCACATCGATGCAGGCGGTGTATGTACCTGCTGACGATTATTCTGACCCGGCTCCGGTGGCGGTGTTTACGCATTTGGATGGAACAATTGCGCTGGAGCGTTCTATTGCGGCGCGCGGGTTGTTCCCTGCGGTGGATCCATTAAACAGTACTAGCAAAATTTTAGACCCGCTGATTGTTGGCGAGGAACACTATCGTACAGCGCGTGAGGTGCAGCAGGTGTTACAGCGTTATAAAGACCTGCAAGACATCATTGCGATTTTGGGTGTGGATGAACTCTCTGCGGATGATAAGTTGCTGGTTGCCCGTGCCCGTAAGATTGAGCAATTCCTTAGCCAGCCGATGGTGGTGGCAGAACAATTTACGGGTCGTCAGGGTAAATATGTGAAGGTGAAAGATACCGTTCGCGGCTTCCGTATGATCCTCGATGGCGAAGTGGATCATATTCCTGAGCAGATGTTCTATATGGCAGGACCGATTGAGGACGTGCTGCAACGGTACGAAGAAGCTGAAAGAGCAGGGTAGAATCATGCCACTGCATGTTGAAGTTGTCTCCCGTGAGGAGAAAGTATTTGAAGAAAAAGAAGCAGATATGGTGTTGGTGCCAGCTGCGGAAGGGCAGATGGGGGTACTCCCTCGTCATGCCCCAACGCTGACCACACTGGGCTTTGGTGAGTTGGTGATCCGTAAAGGTAATGCTGAAGAACGCTTTGCGATTTATGGTGGGGTAGTTGATGTTCGTCCGGGTAAAGTTGTGGTTTTAGCTGAACTTGCTGCCTCATCATTTGCGTTAGATGTTGAAGCAGCCGAACGCGCACGCGAAGCAGCACAGAAATCCCTGCGGGAAGGCGTGACGGATGAAGAACGGCGTGCAGCTGTTTTAGAACTGCGACGGGCAAACCTGGAGCTACAAATTAGCCGCAAATTAAAAAGCAGCGGGTCAATTTTGCGGATCATCAAAGATGATGAAAATGACAGTCAGTAATCCTCAAAACGCCCGACGACACCAGTCGGGCGTTCTTTCGCAGGCGAGGTAGGAAAAAAACAAAATGCCACTATTTAGTAAAAGCCTCGGCATTGACCTGGGAACGGTCAATGTGCTGATTTATGAAAACGGGCAAATTGTCCTGCAAGAACCATCATTGGTAGCTGTATCTGCAGAGGAAGACCTGAAGGGCAACATCAGTGTGTTGGAGATTGGTCAGCCTGCCCGCGAAATGATGGGGCGTGTTTTTGAAGAGGAAATTCAAGTTGTCCGTCCACTGCAAAATGGGGTGATTGCGGATTATGAGGTTGCTCAGTTCATGCTGGCATATTTCATGGGCAAGGTTGCCGGGCGGATGCGCTTGTTTAAACCGACAGTGATGATTTCTGTGCCATATGGGGTAACTAGCGTAGAAAAGCGTGCAGTGCGTGAAGCAGCAATTGAGGCAGGTTCACGCGAGGCGTTTTTGATTTGGGAACCATTGGCGGCGGCAATTGGGGCTGGCTTGCCAGTGAGTACCCCAGCTGGTGATATGGTTGTTAATATCGGTGGTGGGATTACAGAGGCGGCAGTCATCAGCATGAGCAATATCGTCCGGGCAGAAAGTGGGCGTGTTGGCGGTTTAAAGATGGATGATGCAATCATCTCTTATGTACGGCGTAAATATAACTTGGTTATTGGTCAACCAACGGCAGAAGCGGTTAAAATCCAAATTGGGGCGGCGGTAAATCAACCAGAAGACCTTTCAATGGAAATTCAAGGGAGAGATAACGTCAGTGGCTTACCCCGTACAATTACCTTAACGACGGGAGAAGTGGTAGAGGCATTGGCTGAGCCGCTGAATACGGTTGCAGGGGTGGTGAAAAGCGTTTTAAGCAATACCCCGCCGGAATTAGCGTCGGATATTATTGACCGTGGGATTACCTTAACCGGTGGCGGAGCATTGTTGCGTGGCATAGATGACTTCCTCACCCGTGAGACGGAAGTCCCTGTTTATCGAGCGGAAAACCCAATGATTGCAGTGGCTGTTGGGGCAGGGCGCGCGCTAGAAGATCGCGCGATTTTGCGACGATTAACACAGCAAGCTTATTAAGGGTAAGGGGACGCAGATCAGCCTGCGTCCTATTTGAGGTAAAAAGTCATTCGCTGCAAATGCAGCACCGGATCAATATATTGAACGTGTACGCCTTCCGGCACGTTCAAATTAATGGGGGCATAGTTGAGGATCGCGCGTACGCCAGCAGCGATGAGTTGATCTGCAACTTCTTGGGCGTGTTCTGCATTGACGGCAATCATGGCAATTTGGATATTATTCTTTTTGATAACATTAGGCATATCGTCAATGGATTGAATCACCAATCCCTCTCCGACCTTTTTGCCAACTTTTTGAGGGTCGTTATCAAATAAACAGCAAATATGAAATCCGCGATCCGCAAACCCGCGATAGTGAGCAATTGCTGTTCCTAAATCCCCAACACCAACTAAGGCAACTTCCCATTCCCGGTTGACTTGTAAAACTTGACGTAGCTTTTCTTCCAAGTAACTAATTTGATAACCTGTTCCTTGTTTACCAAAGCCACCAAAGTGTGAAAGGTCTTTGCGTATCTGTGCGGAGCTAATTCCTAAGCGTTTACCAAGTTCATGCGATGATGTAACTTCATGCCCTTCTTGTGCCAGACGATTTAGTGCCCGCAAATAAATTGGCAGACGACCAATCACAATATCTGGGATATTTGAGTTGAATGCCATTCTGTCTCCTTTGCGTGTTGTGCTGAATTGCACAAATGCAATAACCGTCATCTTACCACAAATGACGGGAGATATGCTAATTGAATTTTGTTGTGATAAGACGAGCGGGGTACTCAAGCAAGTGCCCCGCTATATATCCATTAATTGTTCCACGTAACCGGAATACGGTTGAGGTCTGCACCATCTTGGATGATGGCATATTCTGCGCTTGCCCAACCTACTGTTCCATCATATCGCACTTGCCACCAAGTAGCGCGTAGATTACGCCCAATGATGTCTACAGTGGCAAATTGTGGGATGATGAGAACGCGGTCATAGTTTGTTCCTGGACCTGTTCGCAAGTTGACTTCTGTACGGGTGCGTGCGGTGTAGATTGCTGGGGCAGGGGTAGCTGTTGGTGATACTGTAGTATTATATGTGACAGGCACACTGAAGATATTGGTCACATTGACCCAGCCAGTGCTAACCCAACCGGTTAACCCGTCCACACTAATTTGCACCCAACGATTGTCAGCAGTGCGCCCTAAAACAGGATATGTTTCATTACGACTAATCCGGGTAAGGACAT
This sequence comes from Chloroflexota bacterium, assembly GCA_003696565.1. Taxonomy (GTDB): domain Bacteria; phylum Chloroflexota; class Anaerolineae; order Aggregatilineales; family Phototrophicaceae; genus DAOTWY01. Next base: position 10,174 of record RFHA01000114.1, on the reverse strand, counting down.
TACCAGTTGTAGCATTTGGTAAATCACGCACATTTAAGCGGTATGCTGTTACGGTTGCCCAAGAATTTGTTGGGCTAACTTGACCATTCAACACAATTTTAGCGAGCTTGAAATTGATAAATGCTAGCCCTTCCGCTTCATAAAATTCAACACGTAAGCTGTGATTTCCTGCAATGGGTTGAATACGATAGTTATAAGTTTGACCTGTAGCAAGGTTCCACTGGTCAATGACCAAAATACCATCTAACCAAACCCGTACACCATCATCCGCTTGGACTTGAATCAGATATTCTGAACCATCTAAATATTGCGTTGTACTCCAACGGGCAGAGAAGTTATCACTATTCATTGTAGGATAAGGTGCGCCTGCTCCCCAGTCTTTGCTTAAGCCAATTTCACCAACGATTGCAGACGGAAAACCCGTTAGGTTACGGTTGTTATAATATTGTCCTGTCCAAGTGATGTTTGTGATTTCTTGAGTAGTTTCTCCTGGATTGAGCGCGTCACTGGTTGGGATTGCTGGAAAGTTTGGTCCTTGAATACCATCTGCCGTACTTTCCCAGCCGAAATAAATATAGGCGTTTAAATCATATTCGATGTAATCAATTTGGATGTGGTATGTTCCCGCGCCAAGCGTCAAATCGCTGCTGATAATCTCACCAGGGCGTGGATTATTATAGGTGTTAACAATACTCCTGTTGAAATCCAAGACGACATTTGCGCCGTCATCCGCTAACAAGTAGAAGCGATAAGTTCCCGCTGGTAAAAAAACATCCGTACTGATACGCGCGGTAAAGTTATCATTAGGAATACCTGTCCCCGGTGAACCAGCTCCCCAATAAAACGCAACACGGCTTTCATTACGATCAATAACTGGATTGCCGATAAAATAAGGATTATCAAACACTTCCAAACGCCAGACAGCGTTTTGTGCTTGTAATGGTTGGACAACGCTACCTAAGCTGAGTAATATACTAAGCACTAATAACAGGCGTTTCATGTGCATGCTCCTTTCTTAGATGATTGACTCTGTTATATAATAAATTCTAAATGTTTTAATCATATCAGAGCTTGACGATTGGTATACGAATAGTGGGTGAAAACGAGCTAGAAGATCATGACGCTGTGCCACGTTCACGTGTGTTTGTGTTGCTAGATGGTACATTTGTTGTCCGTTGGAGCGATAACCGCGTACAAGAATTAGAAACCGGACACTATCGAATTTATCAGAAGCGAGATTTTGGTGCTTCAATTACGGATTATGAGTTGCATCAACTTCAAGTTGCCGGCTTAGTGGAGGCATATGATAAAGATTATGTCTGGCTTTGTCCCTTGCCGGAACGCCGATTATTGGATGGACTGACTGAGTGGGAGCGCAACCGGACACGTTCTTATTATTTGAATACTGTGTTACCAGGGAGTCATTTGAAAGCGGTGAACAACTGCCTAAATGATTTGCAATTAGCGGATGAATTTATGGCACGGATCCGTGATGACTTTGTTGTGCTTTGGGCAAGTAAAGGCATGGCATTTTATAAATTTGATGATGCCGAAAAAGCGCGTCATCTGCTTATTGCTAAAGCTCCTGATATGTTCCAAAAGACGGTGGTGGCATTTGTTGAAACAACACGTAGGTAATTAAAACGTTTGGGGACTTTATGACGAATGATATAAAACCAAAAGAAGCTTTACAGATGGTCCATGATAGCATGTTGGATGGGCTAGGGAAGCTTTCTGATTATTTTGGTTTTAATAAATTGATGGGACAACTGTATGCCGCTTTGCTGATGAGTGCTGAACCGCTTTCATTGGATGATTTGATGGAGCGGTTGAGTATTTCTAAGGCTAGTGTGAGCATGAACCTGCGTACCTTAGAGCATATGGGTATGGTACGTCAGGTGTGGATGCGGGGCAAAAGCGGACGACGTAAATATTATGAAGCTGAGACTGATTTTATTCAGATTATCACCAACATCCTGAGCGGACGAGAAATGCGCGATGTAGAGCGTGCGTTGCATGTCATGGATGAAAACACGCAACTGTTGTCTGATGTGATGCAAAACATGGATGATGATGACCGCAAACACGCAGAACTTTATTTAGAGCGTATGCAACAAATGCAAGCATTGTTTCGTTTTGCACAATTGGTCATTACTAGTTTGCTGGATCAGGTGGCGACAGTTGATCTTAATGCGATTTCGCGGGTTGAAATTGAGTAGAGACACCCTTGTTCAAATGAGGTCTCTTGTCTATAATGAAGCGGCTACGGGGGAGTGGCGGAATTGGCAGACGCGCATGACTTAGGATCATGTCTCCTACGAGGTGAGGGTTCGAGTCCCTCCTTCCCCAAATTACAAGGCGCACCTCTGCGCCTTGTATTACATATTTCTGATAAAACATTTACACCACCACTCATGAACCCAGTGTTATAATGTGTTAGATGAAGGACATAGCCTTGAAGTTCCAGACTGAACACCTCGATAATCATACAGCCCGCTTTACTGTTGAATTAGACGCTGAGCGGTTTGAAAACGCAAAACAAAAAGCTGCACGTAAAATTGCCAAGCAGGTCAATATTCGGGGCTTTCGTAAGGGGAAAGTACCCTATTCTGTTTTAGTGCGTAATGGTTTTGAAAGCTATATCATCAATGAGGCAATCGAAGACCTAACCCAGGTTGTTTATCGAGAAGCATTGGAGCAATCTGGTGTGGAACCGTATGGTCCAGGTAATTTTGATGATATTCAGTTCGATGAAGAGGCTGCTGCGCCAACATTTATTTACAGCGTGCCATTAAAACCTGTCGTTAAATTAGGGGATTACCGTGCCATTCGTAAAGAATTCAGCGTGCCGGAAGTCACCGATGAAATGCTAGAAAAGGCATTGGAAGACCTGCGTAAAAGACATGCTGTTGTAGATGTAAAGGAAGGTGCTGCTGAGGCTGGCGATCAAGTTGAGCTTGATGTTCATGCTACTTTCGCAGATGATCCGCCCCAACTTACTGAGGCAGATGCGGATGAGGGTACAGATAAACAGCCAGAAAAAGGCGCGCCATTTATGCACGAACATGGTTTTGTGTGTGATATTGACTTAGATGATGATCCTGTGATGCCAGGTTTTTTGGAACAGATCATTGGTGCGAAGGCAGAAGATGAACTCGATTTTGAGCTAACTGTTCCCGATGATGACCAGTACTCGGACATTACTGGACGTAAGATTGCGTTTAATATTATTGTCAATCAAGTAAAGACAGTGACATTGCCAGAATTAGACGATGATTTTGCTCAGCGTGTCTCTGCCGATGATCCAGATGGTCCGTTTTCGCTTGAACAACTGCGTGAAAAAATCCGTGAAACTCTCCAGAAAGAATTGGAATCACGGGCGAATGAGGAATACCTGAATAATGTGATGGACGAAATTGTGTCTATCTCTGAATTTACTTATCCAGAGGCAATGGTTGATGATTTCATTGATGACTTGGTGAAGGAATTGGAAGAAAGACTAAAGCAGCAAGGCATATCTTTAGAACAATTCCTTAATATAATGCAGAAGACCAATGAAGAACTTCGTGCAGATTATCGTGAAGCAGCAGAAGTTAATATCAAGCGGTCATTAGCTCTGGGCGAAATCTTACTGCAAGAACATGTTTCTGTACCAGAAGAAGACATCGATGCACAAATTGATGAAATGGTTGTTCAATTTGGTGAACAAGCAGAAACAATCCGGCAGATATTTGATACACCGCGTATGCGGAGTAATATCCGGCAGAATTTGCTGCAAAAAGCGTTATATGATCGCATTATTGCGATTGCTAAAGGTGAGGAAATACCTGCTCCAAAAGCTGAGCAATCTCAAGAGGACGTTCAATCAGAGGCAGAAGTCTCTCTTCAAGAAACACCAGCAGAAACCGAGACCGAAGCGAGTGACCAAGAGCAGGAATGAGCTGCTTGCGTTTGAGTGTTTGAATTGTTAAAACACCGTTCTTTAATAAGAAAGGAGTAAGGCGTAATTGTTGCGCCGAATTCGATGAATTTCCATAATGTTATTCCAATGGTGATTGAGCAGGGAAGCCGTGGTGAGCGTGCATATGATATTTATTCTCTGCTATTAAAAGAGCGTATTGTGTTTATGGGGTCAGGGATTAATGACCAAGTTGCGAATTTGATTGTTGCACAACTGTTATTTTTGGATCGTGAAGACGCTGAGCGCATGATCCAGATGTATATCAACTCCCCCGGCGGTATCGTTTATTCCGGCTTAGCGATTTATGACACTATGCAGGCTATTAACCCGGATGTTAGTACAACGGCGGTTGGGATTACCGCTAGTTTTGGAACCGTATTATTAGCTGCAGGAACACGAGGAAAGCGGTTCGCATTGCCTAACGCGACCATCCACATGCATCAACCGTTGGGTGGTGCGCAAGGTCAGGCTTCTGATATTGTTATTCAGGCAAATGAGATTGTCCGCCTGAAGGAATTGCTAAACAATATCTTTGTAAAGCACACAGGCAAAGATTATGAAGTGATTGAGCGTGATACTGACCGCGATATTTACTTCAGTGCAAAACAAGCTGTGGAATATGGTTTGGTTGATTCTGTACTGGAGATTGAGAAAGGGGACAAACGCTAGTGGGATATATGTCAACAGGTGAACATCGCTGTTCATTTTGCAATCGTCATCATGATGAAGTTGAGCGGTTAATTGCCGGACCGGATGGGGTTTTCATCTGCAATTATTGTGTTGAGTTGTGCTACAACTTGCTGCTGGATGAAGACTTAACCCGTAGCAATTCTTATGACGATGATTTTGAGATCAAGAATCTGCTTTCGCCACGCCAGATTATGGAACATCTGAATGAGTATGTTGTTGGTCAGCACCACGCCAAACGTGTTCTGAGTGTGGCGGTCTATAATCATTACAAACGCATTCAATCTGGCAAAGGTGCAGGGGATATTGATTTACAAAAGAGCAATATCCTAATTTTAGGACCCACGGGCAGCGGTAAAACACTGTTGGCACAAACATTAGCGCGGATTTTAGATGTGCCATTTTGTATTGCAGATGCTACTGCTTTAACAGAAGCTGGCTATGTTGGTGAGGATGTAGAAAATATTTTACTGCGTCTTATCCAAGCGGCAGATGGTGATATTGCTCGTGCGGAAAAAGGCATTATCTACATCGACGAAATTGACAAAATTGCACGGAAGTCTAATGACAATCCATCAATTACCCGCGATGTTTCTGGTGAAGGTGTGCAGCAGGCACTGCTAAAGATCATTGAGGGAACATTAGCCAATGTACCACCTCAGGGTGGGCGTAAACATCCACATCAGGAATTTTTACAGATTGACACCACCAATATTTTGTTTATTTGTGGTGGCACGTTCGACGGTATTGAAGATGTGATTAGTAAACGCATTGGCACAAAAAGCTCTATTGGGTTTGGAGCAAGTGCTTCTCGTGCAGAGGTTGACCGTGCAACGTTATTGCGTAAAATTGCGCCTGAGGATTTGATGCACCATGGTTTGATCCCTGAATTAGTGGGACGACTGCCTGTTGTGGTCAGCATTGACCCGCTGGATAAGGCAGCACTTAAGCGGATTTTAGTTGAGCCAAAGAACGCGCTTACCAAACAATATCAATATTTGCTGAGCTTGGACAATGTAGAACTGATATTTGAAGAGTCTGCATTAGATGCCGCAGCAGAATTGACTATCAAGCGTGAGACAGGGGCGCGTGGTTTGCGTTCAATTATTGAAAGCTGCTTACTTGATGTTATGTATGAAATCCCTGGGCGTGATGATATTCGTAAAGTTGTTATTGATGCTGATGTCATCAATGGATTACGCCCACCCCATATCTTTACCAATGCGGATAAAGAGTTAGAGTGGGGGGATGACGGGACGCTTTACCCGGCAGCGTAAAAAACAATGGCGCGGATCACAGACATTGACCGCGCCATTTTAGTTATTCAAACCGCACAATGAACAACTTGTTCCATAGCTTACCTGTGATATAAAACCAGTCGTTTTCCGGGTCATATGCAATTCCATTTAACACATCCGCGTTAGCATATTCCTCTGGTAAGAGCAGACCACTGGCATCAATCACCATGTTGACAACCCCAGTTGTTTTGTTAATCCGAATAATTTGATCTGTCTGCCAGATATTGGCATAGATGTTTTCTCCAACACATTCTAGCTCATTGAGATTTGATACAGGTTGCCCATCTAGGTGAACAGGGATAATTTCAAGTGGTTCAAAAGTTTGTGGGTCGCGGCGGGTTAGCTCACTACTGCCATTGCTCATATAAAGCCAGTCGCCATCGTAGCACAATCCCCAGCCCTCCCCGTCATATGTATATTGATCTAGCAGCTCAAACGTGTTTACATCATACACAAATGCTGTGTTTTCGCGCCAGGTTAATTGAATAAGGCGATCATCGACCAAAGCCAAGCCTTCTGCGAAGTAACTGTCATTGACTGTAATCATCAGATCGACCTCGCCAGTTGTTGGATCAACTCTTCTTAAGGTTGATTGACCATATAAACCGGTGCTTTCATAGAGCATGTTATCATGAAGCAACAAGCCCTGGGTAAAAGCATTTGGATCATGAGGTAATATATCAAGTATTTGTGGACTACGTGTTTCATATGTAGTAGGGAATTGTTGCTCATAGTAAATGCCAGTGTACTGGTTGTTGGTTGGATCGAGGGCTGTCTGTGCGGCTTCATCACCATAAAATACGCTCAACAAGAAAGCGGTTGTGATGTGGTTGCTGATGTCATGTACTCGTGCCATATCCCACACTGGATCAGAGCAACTGCCAAAAAAGCCGAAACGAATAGCTAAATCAAAACAAGAATCCACAAAAATATAGTGCCCAGCGTGGTCAAAAACAGTTAGAATGCGTGGCGCATGAAGTAATTCGTCATAAATAACATAAGCATCTCGTTCTGGTGGTGTGACTTGATCAGCTGAGCCGACCATGATTAACGTGGGAATGTTTAGGTTATTGAGTGTGGTTTGGTCAAGAATCTGTCCGTTCCATGGAGCAAAGGCGATGATGGCTTTAACACGTGAATCACTAATAGCTTCCCATGTGCCTTGTGGCGGGGTGTCATATCCGGCTGTTTGGGCAATTTGCTGTTCTTGATTAAGCAAGAAACATACATTATATAGTCGTTCTGGGTTTTCGGTGGTTGTGTTGCATCGTTCTTCAAGCTGATCAAAATTTAACCGTGCGCCACCAACTGCTAATGCAGTGTATCCGCCAAAAGAATGACCAGAAACAGCGATGTTATTTATGTCAATTATGCCGAGCATTTCATCCGTGTTTAATTCCTCTGCAAAATTGATTACTCTCAGTAAGTCTTGTGGGCGGTAAATATAGTTTGGTGCAATATCTTGAGAAAACTGCTCTCTATTTTGTACGAGATCCATGATGGTGTTGGTAGGGTGGTCAACCGCCATGACGATAAAACCATAGGACGCAAGATGTTCTACAAACCATGTGCTTTGAAAACGATAGCCACTGTTACCATGAGAAAACAACACCAATGGATAAGGTGCATTATCTATGAGGGGAGGAGCATCACGGATAGCACGACCTTGTATTGTAATTAAACCCATTTGATATTGCGTTGCTTGATCGTCGGTAGTTTGTGCGGGATACCAGATCGTAACATCTAGGGGGCGTGTATCATCTTCGATGATATAATCACGTGTGCCAACAGGATATTGACCAGGTAAAGCATACGTCGGCGCATCAGGACGTTGGGCTAGTGTTACACTAAAAATTGATAACAGGCTAAAATAGATGAAAAATAGTTGTTTGAACATTTGATTTTCCTATCTTGTTTGTTCTGGAATAATTACTTTTGCATAATCTCTAACAAGTTCTTGTAGCGTTTTGGCATCCATTGATGATGCCCCTTCGGTTGTTGTTCCCCAATTACTGGGTATAACCCAGCGCGGGCGCATTTTACGGACGACCTGCGCTGCTTGCTCGACTGTTAACGTCCCGTTGTCGTCAATAGGGAGGATGGCAATATCCGGTTGAATTCGCTCCATTTCAGGGATAATTTGTGTATCCCCAGCATAATAAATATCATACAAGTTAAGGGAAATGACAAAACCTAAACCACCGGCTTCTTTGGGATGTTGCAGACTATTTAGCGAATAAGCAGGAACAGCTTTGATGCTAGCACGTTCGACAGTTATACTTTGCCAGGGACGTAACACTGTGACACCATCAAGTTGTGCGGCGATGGTTTCGTTGCTGATGATGCGTGTTTCTGGTCCGCGAATTTTACTAATATCTGCAACGGAGAAATGATCATAATGCTCATGAGAGATGAGAATGACATCAGGATGAAAAACTTGCTTCACTACACGCCAGGGATCAATATAAATAATGGGTGGTCCTTCAATGACAAAACTACCATGACCAAGCCATTTAATATTTTCAATCATGTGGTTTATCCTCAAACATAGCCGTGTCGCACAAGATTCTGTATAATCTATGAGAGCTTGTTTTGCTAGGAGCAAATTTATGAGAAATTTTTTGCCGGCATTATTTATAATACTTGCAGCAGCAGGGTGTTTAAGGTCTGCTAGCGAACCAATTGATTCGCCGGGAGCTGCCCCACGTAATACAGAAACCTTTACGCCGTCACCATTCCCAACACTGCCGACTAATACACCATTCATTATTACACAGCCGGCAGAAGTTATTGTGACATCAATTGTTCAAGTTGTCACCTCCACGCCAGAACCAACGACGGCTTTTGAGGCACAAGCCCAGGTTGCAGATGCGAGTGGGGTGGAGTCGAGTAATACGGATAATGAGGCTCAGCCCGGCTTAGAACAAGTGCAATTTGCCACTGAAACGCCGTTTCAGCAACCTGTTGCTAACCCTGCGGAAGCAACGCAATTTGCTCAAGCGACAGAAATTATCGCCGCAGAAACGCAACGGGTGTTTAACTTAACACTGACAGCGCAAGGTCCTGTTACGCCTTTGCCAACGTTTACGCCGACGGTTGATCCTTTTGTAACACCTATTTTTACGCCAACCTTTACGAATGCACCGGTGCAGCTTGGTGCAGATTGCGTGCATGAAGTCCGTGCTGGTGACAATCTGTATCGGTTATCACTGCGATATGGTGTATTAGTATCTGATATCGCACGGGTGAATGGTATTAGTAATATTCAATTGATTGTTGTCGGGCAGCGGTTAACAATCCCTGGATGTGGAACAACAGGCACTTTCCCACCGCCAACATCGACTAATACGCCTGATCCCACGCAAATTGCATCTGGTGTATCGACAACGTCTAGCGTTAGTGGTACCACTACGACCACTACCACCACACAGCCAATCGTGGGCGGAACGCAGTATACCATTCGCCAGGGAGAAACCTTGTTTGAAATTGCGTTGCGTTATGGTGTGACGGTGGATCAAATTTTAGCGGCAAATCCGTCTATTACTGATCCTAACTTCGTCCTGATGGAAACAACAATCACAATCCCGCCGAGTCAATGATGAACGAGACAATTACATCCACAAAGCATATTTTTGAGGGGCGAGTTATTAAGCTTGATGTACATGAGGTCATGCTCCCGGATGGTAGCACAAGCCAGCGAGAATTGGTTAGGCATCCAGGGGCGGTGGCGATTGTCCCACTGGATGCTGACCAGACAATTCATCTGGTGCGGCAGTATCGTATTGCGGCGGATCGTGTGCTGCTGGAAATTCCTGCTGGAACGCTGGAACCAGGTGAAGATCCATTGGTCTGTGCTGAACGTGAATTGCAGGAAGAAATTAGCTTTAAGCCTGGAAAGCTCGAATCATTAGGTGGTATTTTTGTTGCACCAGGCTATACCACTGAATATATTCACCTGTTTTTGGCAACTGATTTAAAGCCCTCATCACTTGAGATGGATGCGGATGAGTTTATTGAAACGGTGACAATGTCGCTGACTGATGCACTGAAGCTGATTGAAACGGGTGAGATTTGTGATAGTAAAACCACAACAGCCTTAATGATTGTTGCGCGAAAGTTAGGGGTTTAATGCGCCCTTGTCGCTGGGTGTCTGGATTGCTATAATGTCAGTTCGCAATTTGAAGAAGTTAGTGTACGCGATTATGCACCAAAGGGGTGCCTCTGCGCG
>RFHA01000113.1 GCA_003696565.1 Chloroflexota bacterium | reverse complement strand
TTGCCTACGCCACTCATGGCAAGGCTCTGTGCCACAAAACCGCCGCCACTACCTAAACCGACAATACCAACACGCTTTTGTGCTAATCGTTTGAGGTTTTCTGTACCGATAACCCCTTCTACACGTTCCCAAGTCATCAATCTTCATCCTTTTGAGTCTTTTGTGCTTCAATGGCGTGTACATAATCGATCAGATAGCTATCTGTCGTCCAATCAAAATTGATGTTAATGGGTTGTCGTTGCTGCCATACCCGTTCAAATACATCATACAACACCTCATCCTCCTGCATGGAAACAAAAGGTGTGGAGTAAGCACGTGGGGCACGCTTAGGATAATCCCAATCTGTTACCAAAATGAGCATCTTATTATCACCCTGCCGTGCTAGCATCAAGCAGATTTCCAACGGCAGCTCATTATCAGCATCCCAGGTGATGAAGGAAGCGAATAAACCATCATTGTTTAAACGGGTGAGTTCAACTGATGCGCGATCTGGATGCAAAAGATGCCAGGGGTGTGCAGCTAAGCGAGGGAGGTGGTTATCTGCGTAAAGTGTGGGCACAATCGGGACGAACATCCGTAGTTCTTTATCGATATACCAGAAGTCAATTCGGGTCGCCTCATCTTGATTTTGTGCAACGGTGAGATAATTCACCATGCCCTCCCCGCCAGTGGTTGTGGTGGGATGATGCAGCGTGACGATCGGCGCAAGTAGAAAATCCTGCGCTCTTTCTTCATCATTCAGTATGTCTAAGGCGGTCATTAAATCCGCACCACTCGGCGCAATCATATAACCAGGTTGGCGGTGCCAATCCCCAAGGTATTTAAGCGGTAAATCCCACTTGGATGGAATATCTTTGCGCGCTCTTTGTACATTCCAATTCTGATGATACCACCAGATAATTTCATCTTGTCGATGGTCACCTTGCTCAAACTTGGCATATTGCCGCTCAGCGGTGTCGTCTGGTGCGATGGTGTCTAAAACATAGATCGTTGGTACACCATTGGTGTTTTTCCCTGGGTCAACTAGCCCGACCATCGCTTCGCCTGTTTCATCTTCAATATAGGTGTTGGCAGCGACGCACATTTTATCGATCACACGTTGCGCCAGTACCAAGTTGGGCACTATTGCACGCTTTGGCATAAATCGTCTCCAAAACATTGTTCATAAGTTGTTTGGTAAAAGGCGATTAGCTATTGAATGATCGCCTGAAACCAGCCCCGTTTGCGGGGTGATAAACGTTATTGCATCGAACTCCTTCATACCTAATGACGCGGTGGTAACGGTGTGTGCGGATTGACACGCTCCTCTATTCCGGGCCAATCTCCTGTCGCTCGCCATGTGTAATAAGCATATAACCATTGAATTGCCCAAGCAGCGACGGTTACAGCGGTAGACCGTGCCGGGTTCCAACCATAATTTTCGCCGTCTTTTGGGTTGAATAAGCATAGCTGTCCGTCTTCGTATTGGTGTTTTTCACTATATACCCGTGGGCTTAATACATAGGCTTCTGCTGGGCGGTGTGGGTAATCTTTGGGATAAACGATCTTCAGCGTATGTTCTGGGCGACGTAATTGTGCTAAGTTGATATACACTTGCCCTTGCCAATATAACAAGCCATTTTCTGGTACAAATAGCTTGAAGGTTTTATCAAACGTGGCGCGCATCGCCTCAACTTCTAACCGTAGCCGAGGTGATACATTATCGCGTGTTCCCCACCACATCATATGGTATCCTTTTTGTCTTTTGGCATATCTAGTTTAACTCTATTGAAATTTGTCCACACTGTCCAGATGTACCTCATATTCAGATACGTAAAAATATGAAATAAGTTGCAGCACGGGGTAGGTTATCACTTAATTTGAACTTCAAAATGATAATGATTACTTTTTGATTGGAGCGTCATACCAATTTATAAAACCCCATAACATATCTCTGATGCAGTCCTTCTTTGGGTTATTCGTCATAGATGTTATGCCATCAGGCGTTTATATAACAGCTCTTGGCTTAAATTAGTTAACACGGTTTGCCGGCTTTGTAAGGTTAATGAGGCGGCGGTGATCCCTAATCGCATTGCCTCATCCACCGGCACCCCATTTAATAATCCGAAAATCACCGCCCCACTGAAAGCATCCCCAGCCCCAGTGGCATCCACCACGCGCGTTTGAATGGCTCGCAAGTAACCTGCTCCGCTGCTATCGGCATAGGCTAACCCTGCCGCGCCTAATGTAACAACCGCAATTTTTGCCCCCATATGAACGAGCGTGCGAGCTGCGGCAATCGCGGATTCGCGGTCTTGCTGATAATGAATACCACACATAGATTGAATTTCGGATGCGTTAGGAACAATTAAATACGTTTGTGAAATGTATTGGCACAACTTCCCTGCCAGCTGCGGACTAGTGGGGTCAACAGCTACACGGATCTTGTAATGTGCCGCCAACTCATAGATGGTTGCTAGGGTGTCATCTGTCAGTGTGGCATCAATAACAATCATCTCTGATGTTTTGAACAGCTTTTCATGCTCTAGGATGTAGTCCGAATCGATGTAACCTGTGATCTCAAAATCACTGATGGCAACCTGCAATTGTCCATTAGGATATTGTAGTGCAACATAAGTCCCGGTACGTGCCCCTTTAATCCGCCGGATATGGCTTGTATCAATCCCTGCCCGGTTACAAGAGCGCAGCACACGCACACCAGACGAATCATGCCCAACCATTGTTAGTAATACAGTTGGCACTTCTAAACGAGATAAATTCTCTGCGATGTTACGCGCCACGCCCCCCACAGTATTACGAACCGTGCCAATATTGGGTTGTTCCCATGTTAAATCGCCCGCTGCTCGTGCTTTGATATCAATGCCTGCCGAGCCAATAACCAGCACATGCCCTTCCTCCATGCCTGCCTCCTGAATAATATGACTAAAATTTGCCTTAAAGAACACCTGAGTGAAAAGCAACAAGGCTTTTATCCGATGATCGTTCTTAATCGTTGCTCAAACTCACTCAGCATAACAGCCGTTGCACCCCAAACTTTATGACGACCAACCTGATAAAACGGGACTTGAACCCGTACACCGCGAAACAGGTGGCTTTCTTCATGCTTATTATCTGGATTAAGCAGGTCTGATAATGCAAAACCGAATACTTCCGCAACTTCATGAGGATTCGGCTTGAAGATTGGTTTGTGCTGAATAATCCCAACGCTAGGATAAACATTAAAATGGCTAGGCGGAATATAAAACGGGGAAAGTTGCCCAACAACCTGAATCGCCTCGCGATCAACGCCAAGCTCTTCTTGTGTTTCACGCAGGGCGGTTGCAATGAAAGACTCGTCGTTAGGATCACGCCGACCACCTGGGAAACTGATTTGCCCACTGTGCCCCCGCAAATGCTCCGTCCGGCGGGTTAATACGATACTTAACCCGTCATGTTCTGGATAAATGAGCGTTAGGACACCGGCTTCTTTAGGTGGTTTGTTAATGTTTTCTGGCAGGATAGCACGTGGTTTGGGTGCCATGCGTTCCTGTGCTGCCCCAAAGTCAAATGCTTTAAGGGCAACCGCCTGGCGAATATGCTCAAATGTAATCATTAAAACCTCCGCGCCATTCATTAGCCATTTGGCAGGGCGAGATGATAAGATCTATACGATTCCCATGTTCGATTATAACGCACTTTGTTAATAGGGGGTGGTTAATGAACCAAAAGATTCCGCCAAACTGCCTTTAAGATACGAATAAATTCATGTTGAACATGATCTAACGTCCGTTCTCGATGCATGACCAAAACTGCCTCATTGTAAAGCTGGGGCATATCTGCAATGTCTAAAATGACCACGTCACGTTTTTGGATCGCCGGTTTAAGATAGCTTTCTGGTAAAAAAGATACCCCTTGCCCTAAAATAACCAATTGTAATGCCATAATCATTGGAATAGCGATAACTGCCCCGCCGCTGCCTTCCCTAGCATTTTCGGCTAGTGTATCAATAAATGCTGTCATCTGTGGAAACATAGACACACGAAAGACCGTATGTCCGTGTAAATCTTGCATGTGAATTTTCTTAAAAGAGGCTAGTGGATGTGTTGGCGCAGCGCATGGGCGGATCGGATCACGGAAGTGCGCTAATGGTTTGAGTTGCCTATCATAAACCGGCGCGCTGACCAACCCCAGGTTGATGACGTTATCATGCAGCATGCTAAAAATAGTACGCTTATCCCGCTCACGGATTAGAATATCCACCGCTGGGTGTTGATCTCGAAAGTGAGCTAGTGTATGAACCAGATAACTGAGGACAAACGGGGCAGGGGCAGCAATTTTGACCTCGCCACGTTTGCCACTGCGGAAGTCCTTCAACTCCTGTAAGCCATCCGCCAATGCCGCCAACATCCGGCGGGCATGGGGTAAAAAACGCTCACCTAACGGGGTTAATGTCAGGTTCCGTCCGGTTCGTTTAAACAACTTACCGCCTAACTCGGCTTCTAAGGTGGTGATGCGCGCACTAACAGCGGGTTGTGTTAACCCTAGTGATTCTGCTGCACGGGTGAAGTTGCCTTCTCGTGCGGTGCGTTCAAATGCCTCGATTTGCCCAAGCTCCATGAAAATCCCCTACGGGCATAACTGTTTTTCAGATACAATAATGATGAGTTGAAATGGTTGAAAGAAAATAAATCATGACAATACTGGATATTATACAACCAGATAACCCCATTTTACGGAAAAAAGCGGTTAAAGTAACCAGCTTTGATGCAAGATTTCAAAAACTCGTAGACGATATGGTCGAGACGATGATCGCCGCGCCAGGCGTAGGGCTTGCTGCGCCACAAGTTGCTGTTAGTCAACGGTTGATCGTGGTGCGCCTGCCGGATGATGAAGAAAGCAAAAAAGAGTATGGCAAAGAGGCTGGTGTGTTATATGTCGTGGCAAACCCCAAAATCATTAAGACCAGCAAGGAAATGGTAGAAGGTATTGAAGCCTGCCTTTCTATTCCAGGTTTTTATGGTGATGTTGATCGTTATCAGATGGTCGTGGTTACTGGGCAAGACCGTACCGGCAAACCTATCCGCATTAAAGCTAAAGGTTGGCTAGCGCGGGTGTTTCAACATGAAATTGACCACTTGGATGGACGGCTTTTTATTGACATTGCCAAAAATGTTTGGAAGGCGAAAGATGTTGATGAAGAAACCGCCGACGAAACCATTGAGATCGAGTAAGCTGATGTAAGCCCTCTAAGATAATCGTCTAAAACTAGCCCCATTGATGGGGCAACTAAACACTAT
>RFHA01000112.1 GCA_003696565.1 Chloroflexota bacterium | reverse complement strand
CGCCGCTGGCGCATACGGCACAATACGGGCAAAGGGCATCTTTTCAAAATAACTTATCGGGCGTGCATCCTGAACCCAGGCCGCACCCTGTGCCAGCGCATCAGCCGCCATCACATCGGCACGCTGCAAAACTGGCCGCAGCAGCAAATGATCCCGCCGCTGGCTGGCCGCCAAACGCAGCACAGACATATCTGCGGCCGTTTGCCGCTTGGTGACATTTACCAGGTAATCCTGAGAATGGTTGTGGTCTGGTTCTAAAAATGCATTGTCAAACCCCTCACCAAAAAAGCGTATCTGCTCGTCAGAAAAATCACCCAAAGCTCTCAACACGTCTTGAATAAACCCTTTTTGCCGCACCGCCCTAGACATTGACCCAGCCCGGCTTTTTTGCCGATCTATGGCACGCCCAAGCACGTTTCGTGTTTTTCGCCAGTTTCCAGCCATCGTTTTCCTCCTAAAATATCCGTCGATTACAGATAGATTTGATTGACACCCAATAAAAGAGTAATATGTAAACAGCCCACGACTACCGCCAAAATAAAGTTATCACTGTATCGTGGATCTATCGTTGATATCTGTTTTGCCTGCCCAATTGGGCAAATGAACGAGTGAATTTTAAGATGGCTGGTAAGTGGTAGTCGGGATTTTTCTTCTTTACAGCCTGCTTTGCTGCGTGTCTTATTGGTAAACGTTACGGCCGTAATCATTCCACCCACACACATCAATTCTCAATCGAGCCGTTACTTTTTCGGCCACCATACGACATTATTGGTGGAAGCTGCCGGTGTGCTGTAATGGCATGGCCCCCTCCACCTGCGGAACACCGGCAGCAACTTATTTTCTTTTGAAGGTTCCACCGGTTTCGCACGCGGTTTCGCACGCGGTTTCGCGCTACATCACACCTGAAGTTCAGAGATTGACTTTGCAGCCATATTGGTAAAGTCCATATAAATTCTCAACTTCTGCCTTCTTGGGAGGAAAGAAGATGTGACCAACCAATCGCATCCATCTAAAAAGTCAGCCTGGCAGAAAATTATCACCAAACTGCAAACGCCCGGCGTTTTTCGCTTGGGCGTGGCGTTTATTGCTGGTGTTGTCTATTGGCTGTTGGATGCTGTTGTCACCGCCCTCGTAACACCGGAAATTCCCCTGAAAGACCAATTAATTCATCCCAATCCGGCTATTTTTTGGCAAAGAACAATCGCCTTCTTTTTCATTATCATTGTCGTGGTCAATTACCAGATT
>RFHA01000111.1 GCA_003696565.1 Chloroflexota bacterium | reverse complement strand
TATTATGAGATTTTTACACCTTTATAGTGGTTTGGCATTATTGACAGCTTGTTATTTTTTCTGGTTTAACAGTGCTTTCCCTGCCACTAGACCAGAAACCGGTATCGTTTTTAGTGAATGGATATGGATCGTGCAGCTTGGATTACCGGTTTTACTCGTGGTGCTGATATTGAAATGGCGTGGGATGTCTATGCAGTGGCTATGGGTGCTAGCTGGAATTTATGTGTTGTGGTATATCCCGCTAGTCATGCGCCAAGCGACATTTGATGTTGATCGTCAAGATTGGTTCTGGTTATTGAGTATTCCTTTTGTCATCATCATTATACAAGGTCTTGTTGGCGGGCGTTTATGGTCTCATACTGTGTTAGATTTTCCGATGATTACCCTGATCGTGCTATGTGTTATAAGCACTCAAATCGCTCCATTTGAGGATCGTGGGATAAAAATGATAATGCGCCCATTATTTGGGGTATTGTTAGCGATTTATCTTGGGGAACTTGGGCGATATGGCTTTGATCTGATGCTGAAAATTATTCTGGTATTCTGTTTGTTTATGGGCATTATGGCATTGAGTGCCACACAATGGACAGAGAAATCTGCCGATTTTCGATTCATTATCGATCGACTCAATTTTTTGCCTTCAGGTGCGCCGTTTTTTGTGCGTCATAGTATAAACCCTAATGAAATCGGTGGCGCACTGGCGTGGCTCATCCCATTGACTGCTGGCTTGGTGTTTTATCGTCCCTGGGGATGGGTGTGGCGTGGTTTATCGATTGGTGGGACACTGATGCTTTGTGCTGCGCTGATTATGGGGCAGAGTCGCTCTGCTATTTTAGGGGTGTTGATTGCGTTAGTATTGGTTGCGCTTATAGTGATCCCGGGACGGTGGCGTGTGATGGCATTGGGGAGCGTAGGCGGGTTATTACTGATACAGCTCATTATTACCTTTAATTTATTCTCAGGGGAAAGTGGTATCACTGCGCGGGACGAAGCGGCAACAAGTCAACGTATGGCATACTGGCAAGCTGGCTTGCAGATGTTACAAGATTATCCCTTAACAGGTGTGGGGATGAATAATTATCGGGCTTTGGTATTTGATGGACAGCCATATGATTCGGATGTGTTCGGGCTGGTACCTCATGCTCATAATGAATTTTTGCAAATTGCAACGGATTTAGGCATTCCTGGGTTAATGACGTTTTTAGGTTTATATTTTGCTGCGGCTTATTTGGTTTGGAAATGCTGGCGATTAGGAGGCGGGGGAGTTGCCATAGCAGCATTTGCTGGACTATTAGCGCACGCTATTTATGGATTGACGGATGCGATTCCGGTTTGGGATCGGTTAGGATTTATTTTTTGGGGGATGCTAGGGGTGATTGTTGCCCAATATTCTGTGTTAAAATCAGCTATTAGTAACACCTCTAAGGGTTTGTGTATAGAAGATTGAGGTCATTCTGTGAACAGAGGACTGATTGCCACTGCGACTCTCATCTTGGGATTTATCCCAATTGTTGTCATTTCGCAGCCAAAGCCACAAATCAGCGGATTAGTGATAATTACATGGATTGTCTGCATTGGTGTCTTGCTTATAGCGGATTTACTTGCTGGTCCATTAGAGAATGGTTTATGGGCTGGATATTTGCATTTGATTATCACAGCTATGTGGTTAATTTGGGGAAGAGGTATTGCCCTCACATTGACGATAATTGGCGTGACGATCAGTTTAGCTTTGCGACTACGAGATTACCATTTGCCGGGAATCATACCGGTAAAGGGCTATGATGCTTGGTCTTTATGGGCAAAGCGCGTCATTGTTTTAAGCACTGTGATTTTATTTGGAGAGAGTATTTATAACCTACTTAGGGGGGAAGTTCCTTTAAAAAGCAGTAACATTAATATCCCGTCATTGGCTATCACATTAGCAATCAGCTGGTTTTTTACACAGTTGTTAAGTTATTTATTGAGCGATCAGCAGGTGACATTCATATGGCAAAGGGGAAAACGGCATCGGATTATTAATGAGTTTTTATTGCTGTTTGTTACACCACCTCTTGTCTTGATTTATGATACATCCGGCGAGACTGTTTTTGCGGTTTTATTAGGGCTAATCACAGCGCAATCCGTGCGTTATCGACAGATTACAGTCACACAACAGCAGCTAAAGCAGCATATCCAGGAATTATCACTTCTAAACCAAGTCGGGCAGCAAGTTTCATCGACATTAGAGATTGAGGACATCTTAAAGCGTATCCATGATTGGCTGAAGCAGTTTGCAGATATTTCTGTATTTTATGTTGCTTTGTATGATGAGCAGCGGGAACAGTTACGCTTCCCGTTAGTGATTCAACATGGAAGGCGGGTGACTTGGGCAGATTGCCAAACGATTGAGCATCCACACATTCATGAAGTGATTACCAGCCGAAAGACGATTCAAGTTACGCCAGATGCCAAGTATGTTGGATATTTAGGCATCCCATTGATGGTTAGTAATAAGTTGCTGGGTGTTATGGGCATTGAGGACCATAATCAATTGCTTAGTAAACTGGATATTACAACCTTAGAAACGGTTGCAAACCAAACAAGCCTAGCATTACGCAATGCTATTCTGTATGACCGCACACATCAATTGGCAGACAAACTAGCACACATTAATCAATCTGTCCAAGATATTATGTTTAACCTCGATATATCTCATGCTATGCAAGTCGCTTGCCAAACAGCAATTTACGTTGCTTCTGCTGATTGCGCTGGTTTGTATTTAAAACAAACTGATGATTTAAAATTAGTGGTCTCAGTTAATTTGCCAGAATCACTGAAAGCTGCAATGAATAACACTGAGCTACCGATGATGAATCAACTCGAACAAGTCATCCTCGCTGAATCCTCTACATCTCCCTGGGAAACAGTAATTCTTGCAGCAGGGTTTAAGATGGTGACGGTAATTCCGTTGAGGTCTGGTAATTTGCCTGTAGGAATGCTTATGCTGTTTAATCAGCAAGTTCAATATTACCACGATACAGAACTCGAATTGCTTGAAGCAATTGGGTATCAATTAGCTGCTGCTTTAGATAATGCCGAGTTGTTAAATGCTTTGGAGGTTTATGCTGCTGAACAGGCGCAACTTGTACATTTGTCACGTATTTTAACTGCCAGCTTGGATACACAAACGATCATTGCAAATGTGTCTAAATTGCTAAAGCATATGATTGTTGTTGATTCTGTGTGGGTTGGTTTGTTGGTGGAAGATACAAATTATCTTCAAATGTACCAAGCGGATGTAAATCAGAAGGCAGCTATGTTAGTTAGTGAGTTGCCAGAGATCGCTCAAACACAAATGCAACAGCATCCACTGCCAACCGTTTATCACCGTGATATGCCAACGCTATCCACAGAGTTAAAAGCATGGATGCAACACAATTATATTCAGACCTTAGTAATTTGCGCCATGCAAGTAATGGATGAATGGCATGGGGTGATCTTATTGGGGCATTATCAAAAGCATCACTTAGCAGAGAGCAGCCTCCGTCTGTTGGAAATGGCATCGTACCAGATTTCAACACAACTTTATAATGCCCAGTTATATGAAAAGATACAGCATGATCTGGATCATCGTTTGCAGCAGTTAACTGTGATCGAAAACCTTGCACAACAAATCTCCAGCGCGCTAGATTTTGATAGTTTGATTCAGCATGTATTACACGCCGCCTTGCGCTCAACCAACGCTAACCTGGCACTGATTGGGTTATACGATGAGGATAATGCTTATCGTGTCATTTGGTTAAAGGATGACATGCTTGAAGAGATGGTTATGCCTAGTCCAGTTGGCTTTATGGCACAGGTGATGAATTCCGCTGAACCGGTCATCATTCAGGATACCTGTGTAATACCTGATTATGAGCCAATTATTGAGACGTATCTCTCTGTGATGGCAATCCCCTTAAAAAGAGAAAAGCAGATTATCGGTGTATTAGCCTTACAGAGTGATGTGCCGAATTTCTTTACACAAGATCAAAGTGCTTTTATTAGCAACTTAGCAGGACACGCTGTTATCAGTATTCAAAATGCACAACTGTTAGCTAATCGTCAGGCACAGATTGAGGCATTGACAATTCTGCGTGATCTATCCGTCCGGCTTTCTAGCAATCCGCATATTTCATCAGTTATTCAGGGCATATTAAGGACTGGGGTTGATCTTGTTGATGCTCGCGCAGCACAGCTTTATCAAAATAGGGGGACTTGGCAGTTGGTGGATACGCTTTCTGCTGATGATGAGAGCGATTCTGTGCCAGAGTTTATTTTGGATTCAGTGTATCAAACAGGACAATCATATGTTGTTTATGATGTTCAACGGGATGAGCGATTACGGTCGGCTTCGTATCGTGGGTTAATTGCAGTGTTGATTGCTCATGCTGATGTTGTGGAATATGTCTTAGTTGTGATGACAGATGAACCTGCTAAAGATGTTTATAGAAATCATCTTGAACTGTTAGCTATTCAAGCGGCTGGGCATCTTGAAAATGCTATATTGTATGAGCAAATTCGCACGAATAACGACCGGATGCAGGCTATTCTTGATTCAACCCGTGATGGCATTTTATTGCTTGATCGGCAAGGGAATTTAATTGAATCAAATGCCAGTGCTGCGCGATTACTGGGAGTGTCTTTAGACGACTATATCGGACTGAACTTTGCAGAAAGTTTGATGGAAAAATTAATTAACCACAGTAGTGAGACTGTGGAAGGTTTAAAGGAGATGCTGCGTATATTACGCTTGGAACCGGAACGCATTACAAACCGCTCTTTTTCTCTTGTTGTGGATAACCAAGAACGTTTCATTCATGAAGTGGGGTCTCCGGTTATGGATGCAAACGGGCAGATCATTGGGCGGTTGCTGACACTGCGGGATGTGACTGAAGAAAAGTTATTAGAAAGCTACCGAGACGAATTGAGTAGCATGGTCGTTCATGATTTACGTGGTCCATTAGGGGCAATCATTAGTAGTCTGAATTTAGCGGCGGAAATTGCTGATGGGTTAGGGGATGATACTTTACCAACTTTGATGGATGTTTCACTAGAAAATGCTCAACGCTTGCTTCACCTGGTCGATAGTTTGTTAGATGTCTATCGGTTGGAAACACGCCGTATCCCGCTGACATTACAGCCCACCTCTCTCGCTGTATTAGTTAATGAAGCCTACACTGCTCTCAAGCCGTCAATACTAGAAGCAAACATAACGCTTATCACAGAAATACCGGATACACTGCCAGATGTCATGGTGGATCGTGATCAAATTCGCCGTGTATTGGTGAATTTGTTAGATAATGCGCTACGGTTTACACCAGATTCTGGCACGATAGGTATTTATGCAGAGCCACGTGACAACATGATTCATGTTTGTGTAGCAGATAGTGGTCCTGGCATCCCTGCTCATGAAACAACACGGATTTTTGAAAAATTTCGGCAAATTAAAGGGTCACGCCCAGCACGGGGGAGTAAAGGGAGTGGTTTAGGATTATCATTTTGTAAATTGGCTCTTGAGGCACATGGCGGGCGTATCTGGGTAGAACCACAAAGTCCATTACCCGGGGCTTGTTTTTGCTTTACACTTCCACTTGCTTAAAATAAGTTAAAAATATCAAACGATCCCCTTACGGTATCAAAATCGATCCTGATGTATCATTGAGATACGGTTGGTATGGTTTTGTTGAATGAGTGAGAACAGATTGAAAGTTCGGTTAAAAGACTTGATCCCTTGGGTTTTGGCGGTGATGATCGCAATCGTCTTGGCTTATCGCTTCCCCACTGCGGAAATATTAGGCGAATATTTAGTACAAACAATTCTCTATATTTTTTTAACCGCGTTTGCTTTGTTGTTTGGTGTATGGCTTTCTGAAGGGGCATTAAGCCCAGCTCATGTTGTAGGCATGTTGGCATTTTTATCTTTGCCAGTAGATGCATTTCCGTTGTTGATCTGGGCGATGTTTATCGGTGGGCTGGCGGGCGCGGTAGGTTTGATTATTTATCGCCGTGCGCCGGTTGGTAAGTCTTGGCGAATGCGTGTTAAACATCTTGTGTTTATTACTGCACGAGTCACGCTCAGCTTTTTTGCTGCCGGGCAGGTGTATATCGTTCTGAATGCCCCGCAACCTTTGGAAAGCATCTCTTGGAATCAATATGATGGGCTAATCTGGTCAATTTTGATCTATGGGTTGGTGTATATCACGGTTTATTTTTCCATTTTTGTTTTGGAAATATACGCTAATGCTCGCCCCCTTGGGCAAATTATCCGCACAAATTTACTACTGATTTTAATTATTTTGCTGCTTCCAACGCCATTTGCCATTCTTAATGCGGAAATTGCCGACTCACTGACCCGCCCTTCTGAAATTATTAGCCTTTTAGGGCTAGTTGTCATTATCCTGGGCTTACATGCCCTGAGCCGTTCAGAGACGCAACTCCGTAAGCAATTGAATGAAATGCAAACGATTTCAATCGTTACACGCTCTATGCGTGCGCATATTCAGATTGAAAGTCTACTTAAGGCAATTTTTGTTCAAATTTCTCAATTATTGGATGTCAACAATTTTACATTGGTTGTTTATAACGAAGATCACACAAGATTTGATGTGTCATTGGTCATTCGTAACGGACAGGAAGATTCCCGCCCTGTAACTGACCTAAAACAACTTGATGATTATCCACTGTTACAGTATGTATTAGACCACGCTACACCTTTGTTTATTCGGCGGGATGTTCAGAATCGGGCGGCGAATCTTGGGTTGAGCGTTGCGTGTGATTATATCCATTCTTGGATTGGTGTGCCATTAATGGTAGAAGGCAAAGAGCGTGGGATGATGGCAGTGGCATCCACACGTTCTAATCAATTATTTAGTCAAAGTGATTTTCGTTTGATGAATATTGTGGCGGATAGTGCAAGTATTGCAATTGAAAATGCCCAATTATTCTATCAGCAAACTCAACGTGTGGAGCAAATGATTATACTCAATCATATTGCCTCATTATTAGCTGATACACTTGCTCCAGATACTGTATTAGATACGGTTATTTCTTCAGCCTCTACAATATCGGAGGCAAATGCTGTCGCATTGTATTTGTTCTGGACAGATACGCCTGATCAATTACCACTGGTGCGGAGTGCAGGCTTAAGCACACATTTTTCTGATAATGCGCCGGAGCCGCTTTGTCTTAAGTTCGATAACCGCCAACCGTTAGCGATTGCGGATATTCGTAAAGATTTACGTAGTGCTGATTTACAGGAGACTCTCATCGCAGAAAATGTGCGTTCAATGGTAGAACTACCGCTTTATATTGGTGAAAAAACATTGGGCGTGTTGGTTATGTATTTTCGTGATGCTCGTGTATTTAGTGAAGATTGGTTGGAGTTGATGCGAGCTTTTGCCACGCAAGCAAGCCAAGCGATCAACAATGCCAGAACCTTTAATACAGTTGATGAGGCGTTCCAACGTAGTGTGGAACAGTTGCTATCGCTTGCGGGAATTGGGCGGGAATTAGCGGCAACCATTGACTTGGAAAAAATTTGTGAGTTGATTCTTACTCATGCAATTCAAGGCACACATGGTGAGGTAGGGGTTGTAGCTTTATTTGATGAAAGTCAGTCGCGTTTAGAAATTATCTCTCAACAAGGATACCCAGAAGATACTTTTAAAGATGCTAGCTTGTTTGAAGCAAGCATTAGTCAAATGGCTTTGCAAAATGGACAGATTTACCGCATCACCAATGTTGATGAAAACAATCATTACAAACGGTTGATTGCGACGACACGTTCACAACTTAGCGTCCCTATTTTACGTGGTAAAGAAACTCTCGGCTTTATTACATTAGAAAGCAGCCGCCTTGCAGGGTTTAGCGCAGAGGATAGCCATTTTGTAGCGCAAATTGCTAATCAAGCGGTGATTGCTATTGACAACGCCCGATTATTCAAGCGTATTACAGAAGCTCGTGACCGGTTGCAGGTCATCTTGAATGCGATGGAAGAAGCCCTGATCTTAATTGACCGGCGTGGTGTCGTCGCTTTAGTTAATCCTAGCCTCGAAATGTTAATGCTAAAACCAAATGAGTTGCTGCATCAATCGGTTCAAACATTGCTCAGCCATCCTGAGTCAACCTTCTTTACCCAATTGGGGTTTAATAGTGTCTCTGAAGTTGAAAAATTGCTATTAGGGCTAAAGCAAGGATGGGGGGATTATGATCCGCATCTATATGTTTTGCAGCATGTGGATGGGATGAAATATATTCAGCGATATATCATTCCCGTGCGGGATGAACAACAACAGATTATGGGGTTGTTGTTAGTGTTTTATGATAAGACCGAAGAACAAGAGCTTGACCGCGCTCGTGAAGAACTCACTCGCATGATTGTGCATGATTTACGTAGCCCGTTGACAGCTGTCGTTACTAGTTTGAGGCTACTTTCAGATTATGTTCCCAAAGATAATGAAATTTACCCATTGGTTGAATCCACGACAGATGCGAGTCGACGTGCAGTGCGTAAGTTATTGGGGCGTGTGGATACTTTGTTAGATATTGCTAAGATGCAAAGCGGTAAAATTAACCTAGAACAAGATTTCACTGAGCTTGCGCCTATTGTGCAAAATGTCATCGCTGAGCTAAAACCTTTGGCGGATGAACTCAATATCACTGTGGTTCCTGAATTGGATGAAAATTTGCCTTTGTTGAATATCGATGAAGATAAAGTAGAACGTTTATTGTTAAATTTGGTGGATAACGCCATTAAATATAGCCCGACAAACAGCGAAATTCACATCCGAGCGTATCCTATGGACGATGAGATTATCCGCGTAGATGTGTTAGATAATGGTCCAGGTGTGCCGGATGATTATAAAACCACGCTATTTGATAGTTTTGTGCAAATAGAAGGGCGGCGTAATGTCCGGCGGGGGGTTGGCTTGGGGTTATCGTTTTGTAAGCTGGTAGTAGACGCGCACCATGGGAAAATTTGGGTAGAAGATAATCAACCCACAGGCAGCATATTTGCGTTTACGTTGCCTGTGGCGAAGATTAACCCACTAGAAGGGGATAGTAAAACGCAAAATGTTAACTTTCTGTGATGGTGATGGAGATAATAGTATCACCTTGTTGAATGGCGTTGACGACTGTTTGCCCATCTCCCATCACTTTACCAAAAACGGCGTGTTTGCCATTAAGCCATGGGGTTTCTACATGGGTGATGAAGAATTGAGACCCATTGGTATTTGGTCCGGCGTTTGCCATACTGAGAATACCAGGACCATCATGCTTAAGCTTTAGGGCACTTGGCTCATCGTCCCATTTATAGCCTGGTCCACCAGTGCCGCGCCCTAATGGACACCCCCCTTGAATCATGAAGTCGGCGATGACACGGTGGAACTTTAAATCATCATAGAACCCTTCCCGTGCCAGGAAAACAAAATTGTTGACGGTAATGGGGGCTTCTTTGGCAAACAGTTGAATATCAAAATCGCCTTTGGAGGTTTTGAAGTGTGCGATATAAGTTTTATTGGGATCAATTTGCATAGCAGGGGGATGTGTATATTGTTTTTTCATAAATATTTCTCCTTGGTTTCGTTGAATTCAGGATACCATAGAGAGGGGTTCCTGTATACAAATATTGCTGAATGACATCATTTCAGGTTATCTTTAAAGGGGATATTAATTTGGGGAGAATTATAGATGCCACGAATACTTTACATTGAAGATGATGCGAATAACCGGATGCTTGTGCGCCGTATCCTTGGGGCAGAAGGGATTGAGGTTGATGAAGCGAGTAATGCACAAGCTGGTATTGAAATGGCTTTGGCAAATCCACCGGATTTGATTTTGATGGATATTAGTATGCCAGAAATGGACGGGTTGACAGCAACCCAAAAAATCCGTTCCATGCCCCAAATTGCCCATATCCCAATTGTCGCCTTAACTGCTAACGTAATGGAAGGTGACCGAGAACGGACATTAAATGCTGGGTGCGATGGTTACATCGGCAAACCCATTGATGTCGACTCTTTTGTAGATCAAATTGTTTCTTATCTTTAAGGTGTAAAAGCGATGACCAGAACACCAATTGACCCTAGCGAAGCGCATGTGTTAGTCGTTGAGGATAACGTTCCAAATTTCGTGTTGATTGCTCGCATGTTGGCGTTTATGGGAGTTCAACGATGCGAATGGAAAACCTCCGGCTGGCAAGTCGTTCAATTTGCTGAAACTTTACCGCGGATTGACCTCATTTTGATGGATATTCGCCTGCCATATGAAGATGGTTATCAGGCGTTGCAAAAAGTGCGGGCTAATCCGCGCCTTAAGGACACAATTGTTTGTGCTGTTACAGCAGAAGCCAGCGAGGATCAAATGCGCCGAGCACAAAAAGCCGGTTTTGACGGTTTTTTAGGCAAACCGCTTGATCCTGATCGTTTTCCAGATCAAATTACCCGATTGCTAAAGGGTGAGCAGGTCTGGGAGTGGAAATAAATAACCTCAAACGTGGGAGTATTGACTGATGACATCCGACCTGAAAGTCCTATCCGAATTTGTTCATATCATCCGGCAATGGGAGCAGGACGGAATGCCACCGGATGCCCTGTTGAAGCAAACGGTGACGATGATGTCGGATATTTCGTATCTGCGGTTATATCGCTTGGCAGGGCATCATATTGTTCAGCAATTTAGCAGTGATGATACATTGACTGAAAACCTGCCAACTGACCTTCAACAACCAACTCAACACAATGGTGCTTGGTTGTATCCACTTCTATGGCGTGATGCCCGCTTAGGTATTTTGGAAGTGGGGTTTGTTGATGAAGCCAACCAAGATTTAGCGGCGATGTTGGCATCTCAATTGGCGTTTGTGCTAGATCATTACATCATCAACAGCATGATTGAAAATCAGGCATTTATTGCTGCACGCTTAGCAAATTGTAAAACATTTGGTGAAATTGCTGAAGCACTTAGCCTAGATGTTCTACGAGAAGGGCAGTTTATCTCCATCAATTTATTTGAATATGATGATTTGGATAACTTTGTCGGTTTCCGTGTGATCGCAACGGCTAATCGATATAAGTCTTATGATGCTGATTATGTTATCCCTGTGCAGTGGCATGAGATTGGTCGAGGTTTGCAGCGTGCCATTGAATATGGTGAGCATCATATGATTGAGGATGTGCAAGCTTATGCGGATATTAGCGATCGTCTAAAAGTCACACTCAGCGGTGATCCAATTGTTTCCTCTTATATTTTCCCTATTCGCTCTCAAGGCAAGGTATTAGGATTAATTAATTTCAATAGTGTACGGCATCCCATCTCCTTAACCTATACGGAAACCCTTTTTTGGCAAGCTCTGGCAGATCAAGCTGGTGTGTTGGTCTTGCTTCATAACCTCACACAAGAAGCGGTGTTTAGCCAAGACATCAGTGCCAAGCAGACAATGGTCTTTAATCAGCTTTCTGCAGGGCAAACATGGGACGACATGACGCAAATTGTCGCCCGATATATGCTGCCACAATCACGCCGTTTATTAGCTGTGGCAGAGTTGATATTTGATGAAACAGGGGAGATTACTCGGTGGGTTATTCATGCTGTAGCCAACCGTGAAAAGCTGTTTGATTGGAATGAAGATACAGAACTGAACTGGGATGATATTGGCACGGAACTCCAAGTAGCTATTCGTAATAATGATATCTTTATTCTGAAAGATATTCGCAACATTAAACCGGATCAAGTTGGGCGCGCTTTTTATGAGTGGTTGCAAACTAATGAAGTCCGTACTTATTTGAGCGTTCCAATTTCCGCCGGGGATAAACCGATTGGCGTGATGATTTTTATGAGTCGTGATTGGAATGCGTTTAAACGTGATGAAGTGAATGCTTTCCAGAATATTGGTGAGTTAATGGGAGCATTGCTAGAAATTGGACGGTTGGATCAACAGACGCGCCGTGCCAATAGTATTGTGATGAATCTCGTTCAGGCGAATCGATTGATTACAACCGCCGCCGATGCAGCGCAAATGGCACGAGCTGTTATGCAGACTTTGGCAAAGCAGAATCGCGCTGTTGGCATTACATTGCTGGATACACCGTTGCAATCGCCAGAGCCGACACCCAATAAACTCGTTGCAATTAGCACTACAGAAGAGACAATCTTGTTTGATGAACCGGTTGATGTTACGCAAGTGACACCGCGTAATCTTCAACGTTTGCTTGATGGGCAGCATGTGTTGCTGGATACCAGTCGTAATGACCAGTTAATCCCTACTGTAGTGCGTGAACGGATGCATGTACCAGCATCCGCGTGGCTAGCGTTATTTGGCTTGCGCAGCGGGAGCGAATTAATAGGCACGCTTGTCCTTATGAATGATGCTGTTTATGACCTCAGTCTTGAGGAAATTAGCGCATATACGACCTTGGCAGATCAGATTGGTTTGAGCTTAAAAAGTCGTCAGTTGCTTGTGATGACGCAGCAAGCGCAGCAAGTAGCAACACGCTTGTTAGAAGCCAACCGTGCCATTACCTTGGCAGAAGATTTTACTGAGATGGTTAAAGTTGTCTTGAACTTAATGCCTCAGGGAATTTTGACTGCTTCCATAGCATTGTTTAACCGTGCCGTTGTTGAAGGAGACTTACCTGAATCAATAGTGACACGTGTTGTTGCAACGCGAGAACAGGTATTCCAACCCAATATTTGGGATGAGTTGCCGCCGGACTATCCTGGGTTTGATATGGTGATTAGTCGCCTTTTGCAGGGGGGCGGGTTGCAAGTTGAAGACACCCGTAACCGCAATAACTTGATTAAACACGCAACGGATTTTTTAGAGGAACAAGGTGTTTATAGCTTTGTAACAGTTGGTTTGCGTGCCGGTCGACGGTTATTAGGGTTGCTCTCTTTGGGCAAATTGGCAGAAACACAAGTAACAGCTCAACAAATTGCTAATATGCAAGCGATTGCAGATCAAATGGCTGTGACTATTGAAAATCAGCGTCTTGTTCAACGTTCACAGGACGCTGCGCATCGTTTGGAAAAACAAGTTCATCAAATGGAACAAATTGCCGCATTTAGTCAGGCACTTCAATCAACGTTTGATCTACGCACCATATTGGAAATCAGCCTCATAAATGCTACGCAGATTTTTACAGCGGACTATACTGCTATCATGCTTTATAACACAACACGTGCCGCGTTATATGCTGTTGCATGGCAGATAAACTCACAAGACCCTGTTGTGGATTTGACAGAAGGAATGCCTGTTGAAATAAGCGGAACAACTGCTGGATTGGTTTGGGAAACGCGACAACCACTTCAAACTAATGACATTAGTCAGTTAGATAACCGGCGGTTTACTTTTCTTGATGATATTCAGTCGGTGTTGTCTCTTCCGATTGTTTCACGCGGGGTAGTAACTGGTATCCTAGAGTTAGGAAGCCTTAAACGCGGAGCTTACTCTATAACGGATTATGTTGTGTCCCAGCAATTTGCTAACCAACTGGCAGTAGCCATTGAAAATGCTGAGGTTTATGCCCAAAGTCAACGCTTGGCAAAAAGCAAGGCAAAGGTTAATGAAATCAGTAGCTTGCTCCAACAACAGATGGATATTGAGCAGATTTTGGATTTGACCCTCAATGAATTAGGTCAGGTGCTAGGGGCTAAGCGCGGGCGTATTCGCCTCAATGTGGATGACTAAGCGGAGAAATTTTATGTTCAAGACCCAAGCATATACCAACCCGCTACACAAAAATCAGGCAATCGTGCTGTATATGATTGTCTTCGTCATGGTGATGTTTTTTTCAATTTATGTTTTTTTCTTACCCATGATGGACGGCACAACCCTGATCCACAAGGTGCTGAATGGTAATATCTATCGCTTGTTTGGTTTGGTGATGTTTTATCTTGTCACCACCTTAACTTATGTTGCACTCCGTAAGCAGCGGTTGGATGCGGCTGCTTGGGGTGTGCTGGCGATGTGGTTCTTTGCTTCCAACTATAACACGGTTGTTTTTGGTTATGTGAATGCCATGCAAGGGGCAGAACTTCTGCTGATGATTGTGTTGGGAGGCTTGGTCAAAGGGCGGGTTGGCATTGTTGCTACGACGCTTTTATCCATGACTTCTTTAGCTGTTGGCATAATATTGCGCCGTAATGTGACACAACAAATGCTGCCTGACTATGTTATAGCGGAGCGTTTTGCTCAAACCGAGATTACCAGCATTATGCCCTTGATGTTGGCACTGTTTGGCACCGGTATACTGATTTATCTGTTTGTTTATATGAACAGTGTTGTGCGTCAGGTAGGAGCAGCAGAAGCCGTAACAGACCGTATGATGGTCTCAGAAGTTTTAACGCAAATTGCTCAAAAAGTGGCAGAACGTGCCGGATTAAATGCATTACTAAACGATATTGTTGAGCGTATTAATGCACAATTTGATTTTGTCTATCATGTGCAAGTCTTTTTGATTGATGATACTGGTAATGAGGCGCGCTTGGTTGCTAGTACCGGCGCAATAGGTCGTCAACTGTTGGAAATTAATCATAAATTATTGGTTGGTAGTGTGAGCGTGGTGGGGCAGGTCGCTTCACGCGGGAATTTAATTGTGGCGCATGCCGGAACGCCAGATACCATCCACCGACAAAACACCTTGCTCCCAGAAACACAGGTTGAAGCCGCTTTCCCTTTACGGATTGGGGATAAAATCATCGGTGTGTTGGATGTTCAAAGCAAAGCCTCTAATGCCTTTTCGGATTCATCGCTACTGATGGCTTTTCAAGCGATGGCAGATAGCATTGCCTTGGCGATTGATAATGTCAGCCAGTTTGAACGGGCAGAAGCACGACTAAAAGAAAATCAACGCTTGGTGGAAGAAACACGCCAAGCATTACGGGAAGTTGAACGACTCAATGAACGCCTGACTGGACGAGTATGGGGAGAATATCTGCGTGGTATTGCACATGATGTTGGCACAGAGATTGATTTTGAAAACCAACAGAAAAACCCAATAACAGACTGGACAACGACCCTGCGCGAAGCTCTTCAAATCAATCAATTGGTGCAGGAACAGCGGGATGATGCTCAAGTCATCGCCGTTCCCCTACGAGTACGCGGGCGTGTTATTGGTGCCATGGAGTTTGAATTAGATAAAAATAACCCATTCTCCCCTGAGGATTTTGATTTGTTACAAGAAGTTAGTGAACGCTTTGGCATGGCAGTGGAAAACGCGCGTTTAGTGGATGAAAGCCAACGACTAGCGCAACGTGAAGCTTTGGTTAACCAAATTACGAGCCGTCTTCAGGCAGCGAACAGTGTGAATACGATGCTTAACGATGCTGCGGCGAGTTTACGGGATGCGTTGAATGCCTCCAAGGTCGTCATACGATTAGGCACACCCCCAACACCGAATGGAGGAGGTTCATCATGATGAACCGACAACGCTTTAATGAAATCCCTGTTGAGGATCGTTTATCAATTGTTAGTATGCGTTTGGTGCAGTTTATTGCTGTTATCCTGATTTTTCTGGCGATAATTGGTTTATTTGCGCTTATTATCCGGCAAGAAGCAGATGCTTTGCGCGTTTTGTTGCTAGGTGGGGTGATTGGCTCCAGTGGGGTGATTTTATATCTTGCTAATATGCTGGATGAGATGGTAAAGCGTGCCAGACGAAACGCTGATTTGCTTACAGCCACAGCAGAAGTGGGGCAAATTACGGCGAAAATCCTTGACTTAGATGAGTTATTTAACCGTGCCGTTGAGCTAATTCGAGACCGCTTTGCTTATTATCATGTTCAAATTTTTATGGTGGATGATACCCGTACTGTTGCACGATTAGTTGCTAGCACTGGTGATGTTGGGCAGAAGTTGGTTGAGGGAGAATATCAAATCCGAGTTGGCTCACGTAGTGTTATCGGGCGGGTTACACAAGTCGGTGAACCACTCATCGTTCATGATACTTCACAAGACCCGATGGTTGTCAAAAATGATTTACTGCCTGCTACCCGCTCTGAACTGGCACTCCCGATTTTAGACGGCGACCGGATTATTGGGGCGTTGGATGTTCAAAGCACACGTGTTAGTGCCTTTAAGCTAACGGATATTCAAGCGTTGCAAGTGATGACGACACAATTAGGGACAGCGATACGGAATGCTCGCCTATTTGAGGCGCAATCAACCAGTTTACAGGAAAATAAGCGGCTGTTTTTTGAATCAGAAGCAAACCTGCGTGAGATTCAACGGCTGAATCGCCAATTGACCCGTAAAGTTTGGGGAGATTATCTACAACAACGGCAGACGTTACAGGGGATTACACTAACACCCCATGAAGTTCAAGAACAAGCTACATGGACACCGGATATGATTCAGGCTAGTCAGCGTCGCCGTCCGATTGTCAATGAACTTGAGGAAGGCGGAAAACGCACCATTGCGGTGCCAATTGCACTGCGTGGCGAAGTCATAGGCGCAATTGAAATTGAACCAGACCCACAAGCTCGTACAGATGATTTGGTTGAAATGCTTCAGGCGGTGGCACAACGCTTAGCGATTAGCCTAGACAATGCCCGCTTGTTTGAAGAGGCACAACAGAGTGCTATCCAAGAGCAGCGAATTAACGAAATTGTGACACAATATCAATCTGCTGCAACTGTTGATGATCTATTGCAAATTACAATTAAGGAACTGACACAGACTCTTGGAGCAGAAGCCGGGATGATCCGCTTGGGGGTTTTATCGCCAGAGAATAATAACCATGAGGATAAACCATGAACGTATTACGACCCTTACTGACTATTCCTCACCAATATACAAACCCATTGGATCAACAACGTGCCAAAGCGTTGCATACCACGATGCTGCTTTCTTGCTTGTTAGCAATTGCTGTTTTTATGGTGGAAGTGTTTGCCTCTGTCTCAAACCTCACTAATTTTTCTGATGAACAGTTGTTTGTGGTGCTTGCTTCACTCCCCCTCATTTTATTTGTGATGATGTTAATTCGACGTGGGTATCTTAATCCTGCAGTCAACATCATCTTGTTTGATGCATTGCTTTTAGTTTTGTTGATAGGGATTGTTTCCGGCTTTAGGACAACGTTTGTCATTATGCTGTCCGTACCGGTGATATTGGCAGGGATGTTTTCCAGCCGGCGCGGCTTACTTATCATTACCTTGCTTGACCTATTGATTTTATTAATCATAACTCGGCTGGAGTTTGGTGATTTTGGGACGGTTTTAAGTACTAGCCGAATTGGAATTATATTCGCCCTAATTATCATCGTGATTATTTTTTATGTATTTATGGGGAATTTAAGCCAGTTCATTGAAGAAAAATTGGTTGAAGTTGCTCAATTTCGTGTTGTTGGGCAATTTTCATCTGGGGTGGAACATCATGATGAAAACACGGTTTATGCCTATTTGATTCGGCTGATTCGCGACGACTTAGGATATAGTTTTGCCCAGATTTTTTTAATTGATGCGACTGGGCAAATTGCTAGACGGATTCGACTCAGTTTAAGCCAGGGAGATGAGGTGACAGTGGCGGTTGCCAATATTGGTGATGCGAACGCATTAGCGGATGCCGCACGGTCAAAATCCCCTGTGCTTGTCTCCAGCGCAGATAGTTTGGTACGGCGCGGGCATTTTTTGCCATCCTCAAATTATGGTGTTGCCTTGCCCATTGTTGTTCAAGACCAGGTTATTGGTGTGTTGGATGTGCAATCTAATCAAGAGCCGTTTTCTCAAAACCGTGTGCGAGTTCTACAAACACTTGTTACGGAATTAAGCACGATCTTGCAGGATGTTCGTCAAATTCGTGCCCTACGTGAGTCTTTGGAGGCTCAACAAGAAGTTAATGAGATGTTGCGTAAGCAATTGCAGGAATACAAGCAATATGAACGCCAGGTGATTAGCAGTGTTTGGGATGAGTATTTTACGAGTAGAGGTACACAAGCGGTTGGGTTTAACTGGCATAAAGATATGAATGTCATCCCTGCGGCGGATTTACCTTCTGAAATATCCAGTGTGTTACAACAGGGGGAACCAACTGTTATGACTAATGAGAAATCTCAACAGGTTATTGGTGTCCCTATTCAACTACGCGGGGAATTATTAGGTGCCATGGTGTTTACTATGCCCCCCAACACAACAGTGACTGACCGCCAGATTGAAATTGCACAAAATGTGACGAATCGTTTAATCCTCGCCTTAGAAAATAAACGACTGTTTGAGCAGAGCCAATCTCAGGCATTGCGTGAGCGTAAAGCAAACGAGGTAGCTAGTTTGTTGATTGGGGCGACCAATGTCTCGGATGTATTGGATTTAGCTGCTGAACGGTTTAATGCCGCGCTTGGTGCCATTACAACAAACATTACCCTAGAACTCCAATCTTTGTCATCTGAAACCTCAAGTGGAGAACAACCGTCATGAGGGGCTTATTTCAACTATTAAATCCCACTCGTTATCCAATTTGGTTCCGCCTGGTTACAGCGACCATGTTGGCGGTTTTGCTGCCTGCGATAATTGCATTTGTTTTAATTGAAAATGAAGTTCGTGACGTTGATCGTGATAATTTGCAGGCATATCTGATAGATTGGGGGCGTGAGCGTTCTCAGGATTTAACCCGTAATTTGAATGGCGTACGGGTGGAGATGACCAACTTTGTAGAAAACACGACTCAACGAAACTATTTGTTACGCTTGTTGGATTTCAATAGCAGTGCCAACGAGGTGATTAGCGGCTTAACGGGATACATTCAAAACACACTTGTCAACCCTGGGGTCTTTAGTGAAGTACGTGTGATGTCTACAGATGGATATGTCAGGTTGATTGAGGGACTGACATTTTTGGATGATATCCAAGTGAGTGCCGCCGTAGGGGATGATCTCAGCCAGACGGAGGCGCATCGCACTTACACGAATGTTGTACTTTTACAACAAGATCAATCTTGGGTTATTACGCAGGATTCCCTAGGGATATTACAACTTGAATTGGTTCAAGTTGTTCGTAATGCAGATGGTCCCATAGGGTATATTGTTGGTCGGGTAAATCGACGTGTTGTAATTGAAAGTGAATTAGTTGACGACAGTAGTTTTATTGGAACAAACAGTTATCTTGTTACAGCATTAGGGGATGTGATTGCTGCCCCAAGCTACTATGAACAAGCACAACAATCTGTCCAGGTTAGTCCATATCGTCAAGTCTTTTCACGGCGGATTGATACACAAGTTTATCGTATAGATGGTCAGGAGTATTTGGCATATTATGCATTGATTCCAGATACGCCTTTTGCACTTGTGACAGAAACCCCCTTACGTGTTAGCTTTGTATATACGCTAGATCGGATTTATGATCGAGGGGTATTTGTCATTTTAGGGTTTCTGATGGTTGGGGCGTTGATTGGTTTTCTACTTACATTAACGATTTCCCCAGGGATTATTGCCATTCAACAAAGTATTGATGCTATTGGAGAAGGGCGATTTGATACACCTGTAGAAGGGACTCAACGGCGCGATGAAATTGGTTTATTAGCGCAATCATTTGTCTCTGTCAGGGAACAAGTCCGTAGCTTAATTGAAGATCAGGCAAATCAGATTGCAGAGCGTGTGCGTGATCTTCATGCCACACAAGATATTATCCGTTTTGCGGTTACTCAACGTGACCCACAACTGTTGATGGATAATGTTGTACATTTGATTGTTGGTTTATTTCCCAATATTTATCATGCTCAAATTTTTTTGATTGATGATGAACATACTTATGCAGTGTTACGGGCGAGTACCGGCGAAGCTGGACGTGAATTGTTAAGCCGTGGGCATCGTCTTTTAGTTGGTAGCGTTAGTGTTATTGGACAAGTGACAGCCGAAAAGCGTATTGTTGTCGCACGCGATACTGTAGATAGTGAGATTCATCGTAAAAATGAATTTCTGCCAGAAACACGGGCAGAATTAGCGATTCCCTTGCGTTTGGGTGAGCGTGTAATTGGCGCGTTGGATGTTCAGAGTAAATTTAGTGATAGCTTTACGCAAGATCAGATCAACATTTTGCAAACAATGGCAGATCAAATTGCAATTGCAATTGAAAACTCGCTTTTGTATCAAGAATCTATCCGGCGTTTAGAAGAACTGGCAGAAAGTAACCGCAAGCAGACCCAACGCGCTTGGCAAGACTATATTCACTATCAACGTCAGCGGCAGATCATCAGCCAAGCTGGTGTATCTTCTATACCCCTAACTGAATATGAAACCCTAAGACAAACAGCAACCCGAACAGGGAAACCTGCTATTGGTGAATTAACACATCGTGATACTGTACCGTTTGCTGTCCCTATTCAATTACGCGGGCAAACGTTAGGGGCTGTACAATGGGAATTGCCAGAAGCTGATTTCACTCACGACAAAGTGTTATTAGCACAAGAACTGGTTAATCGACTAGCAATTAGCCTAGATAATGCTCGGCTGTTCCAAGAGAGTCAACGTGCGATTGAACGTGAAAGATTGGTCAATGACATCGCTGCTAAGTTAACTGGGCAAACGGATATTGATCAAATTTTGGAAGTAGCGGTACGAGAAGTTGGGCAAGCGTTGCGCGCTCCAGAGGTAATTATCAACTTATCCTTACAAAAAGAAGACGATGAGAACGGTAAGTAATATGGAAAAGACCAGAAACGAGCAACCTATTCGCCAGCGACTACAACGTCGCGTGATGTGGCGGGTATCTGGCATTATTGTGATAGCGTTTATTGTGGTGGCTGCCCTGACCATCGGTGTATTGATCAACATCCGTACGGATGAAGCACGACGGTATAACGAATCATCTGTGTT
>RFHA01000110.1 GCA_003696565.1 Chloroflexota bacterium | reverse complement strand
GGCATGAGTTTAACTTCTGTGCGATATGGGACAACTTGATTAATGGCAGATGAGTTGTGGTTAATCAGGCTTCAATTGTCGAGTGATGACGTAGTAATGAAGGCTGGAAGTTGAGCCATAATCAAGATGATGCAGTGAGATGTGGCGTATCGAGACACCGAGTTTGAGTAGTTCCACGATACGTTTACGATCTTTG
This sequence comes from Chloroflexota bacterium, assembly GCA_003696565.1. Lineage (GTDB taxonomy): Bacteria > Chloroflexota > Anaerolineae > Aggregatilineales > Phototrophicaceae > DAOTWY01. Next base: position 27,520 of record RFHA01000110.1, on the reverse strand, counting down.
TCATACATGCTCTTTTGGATTGTTCCTTTTGGTTTACCAAGCAATATCCCCTGAGCTTTCTTTGTAGCAAGTGCTTCTTTGGTACGCTGGCTAATCATCATGCGCTCCATCTGTGCGAAGAGCGACAACAAAGTCACCATGGCGAGGGATTGCAAATCATTGTGGTTGCGATCGAGTATTAGTTGTTGCTTGAGGACAATGACACGAATATCATGCTGAATGAGTTCATCAATTAGGGAGATGACTTGTCCTGTACTGCGTCCTAAACGACTTAGTTCGGTGACGATCAAAGTATCCCCAGCTTTGAGTCGTTGGAAAAGTTCATCTAAACGCCGTTCGGTAGCCGTGCGCCGTGAAGAAATTTGAAGAGCGATGAAGTCGTCAATCTGGAGTTGATGTTGATCAGCGTAGGCTAAGATTTGCAATCGTTGCTGATCCAAATCTTGCTTGTCGGTTGAGGTTCGTAGGTAGGCTAAAATCTGGCTCATGAGACTGTATCCTAGGTAAAGCCGTAATTAAGGCTATTATATCTGATGATACAGTGGGCTATCATCGGATACTGTAGCCCTAAAAAACGACCGTTAAGCTAGGATGCAAGAGGGATACGGGAAGCCATATCTAGATTGAAGGAGCCATATGGGTTGATGTGTTTGTAAAACAAGGGTGTGAGTCCGCGCCAATCTGCATCAGTGAAGCGATTGTACCAACTCGGCTCAGCGAGAACCTGCTGAACAATGAGCGTGTTGATGTAGGTCATTGATGTTTGAAGCAGGTGCATGGCAAGGATTGTGATTTCCTGAGCATTAACATCGTTGCTGGCAATATCACCTTGATTGCCGTAGAAAATGAAGCCATTGGCACTATTCCAGTTCTCAATCACCTGTAGCCCATCAAAGATTTCTTGGCGAACATCCACATCGTGCAAGTAGCGACACAAAAAGATGGTTTTGATGGCACGTCCCAGTTCGGAAAATGCTTTGTAGGTGGGATGATGGATATTGTGACGGGTGAAACGCTTGAGAATGGCTTCAGTTTGAGCGGTACCCAACCGTAGCGCTGTGGCATATTTGACCATCTCATCGTATTGTTGACGGATCAAATCCCAGTCAATCACTGATTTGAGAATCGGTGCGAGTGCTGGATATTTGTCGAAGTCCTCCAGATAAGGTACATGCAGTTTCTGCTCATAAATATTTTTCAAACGTGGCATCAGTTGAAAACCCAACAGGCGACAAAAGGCAAAACCGACCTCACTCTGCCCGTGTGTATCGACATAATTGCGGTCAACCTGCATCGCCGTACAATGACGAATCACGCCTTCAATCATGGATGCCACCTCCGATGATGAAGGGGCTTTGAGTTGTGAGTAGATACAGAGTGATTGTTTGGAGACATGCCAGTAAACCATGACACCCGACTGACGATAACGCTGATGCCATTGCGCTCGCAGATTCTGATCCCATGAGCCAAACTGTTTGGAGTCTGATGCGCTCCAAGTACCAAGATCACCCCAAATATGAGGGGCTTTAATTGCCAATAGTTCATTGACGACATGGGCAATGGCAACACGCAGTCCCTCAACACTAATGAAGCGACGGCGCACATACTTGAGGTTGCTTTCGCTGACATCAGGATTGCCAATCCAGACGCGACTCAACCCGGTATTTGTTCCCAATCCATACAGACAAAGCAACAAACGCCGTTGTAAAACATCGGGTGAAAGACGACTCTCCCCGGTTAAACTCTTGAAGTGTTGGGTGAAATCAACTCGTAAATCCACCTCTTTGAGAATATCCAGCAAGCTCACTAACCCCCATACTTGCTTCACCTGATTGTGCAGATAAGTGAGATTGGCAGTCTGCTTTTTCTTATCCAACTTCTTCACACCAATCCTACCTGATGAAGAAATCGTGACATAGGGATTGAGCAATAGACCGTCATGAAACTGCTTGAGGGCTTGCGTCATTTCCTGTTGAATTTGCTTGATAAACTCATCTGCATCCAGGGGTAAATTCAATGCATGATAATATTCGACACGCTTATCGGCATAGTCCACTGGGGTATCCTCATCGGGGTTACGGTAGCGATCTGCACCCACCACCCAGATTTCTTTGCTCCGTAGCTGATCCCGTAGACCTTGAAGCACACACAATTCATAGCGTGTGCGACGAACTTGCAAGTTACCCGAGCGATTGGGTTGCCAAATCCACGACTGCATCGCAGGTGGAATCACATCTTGCATGGGGACAATAGTGCCCATCGGGTAGAAGGTGCGATGCTCGTCTTCCAGATACGTCTTCACAATCTTTAGTGCATCAATCAGAGGGCGATGACGGGCATTGTTCGAGCGAAATTTAAGAACTTCAAGCAAGGGTGGCAGTATCTGGCGATAATGATGGCTGTAAGAACTACCAATTCGTGTCTGAACCGCACGTTGAAACGGTCCGGTTTGTTTGGCTTCTTTCACCAATGCTTTTAGACGTGCTTCTCCCACAATCGGGTACAGAATCTCTTTGATAACGCCATCAGGATGTGCCAGCATCGCCTCGGATAAGTTGAATAACAACTGTTGTTTGCCATCCACACGAATAAAGTCATTAAGCACACGCTTTTCTTCTTTATGTTCTGCTCTCACCTTGATGTCTTTCAGCACACGAATGAACAAATCCACCAGATCATCTGTCACTTCTCGCTGACGTACCCAGCAAAATGTCGCCAATAATGTATACATCTGCTCTGGCTGATTTTCTTCGCGCCGTAGCAGATGACTTGGAGATTCGACAGACACCTGACGTTGATATTGGCGCAGATATTTCATCGGGATGCCCTCGAATAAATCCTCAGGTAGTTCAATCGCTCGCAGATACTTCAACCGTTCACACACCCGATGAATATGTTTTACGTCCGCCGCCCCAGGTCCTAACTTTATCTCATGTAACAGCGGGTAACCCGATAGCTGCTCTGTCCAGCTTGAAGCTTCACTCAATAAGTTTCGTAAACGTAACCGCGATACTTGCGGTAATTTAGCGTAGGTTCGCTCAAAAAAGGCTCTCTGATATTGAACAAGCGCTGATGCGATAACACGATCGATTTCTTGTTGACTTGGAGGTTCGATTCGTTCAGTACGTAATTGAGCATAAAGTAACACTCTGATATGCGAGGGACGATATTCTTCAGGTAGCACATGACCTTTAATCCACTCGCGCATTTCTATTTTGTCTTGCGCTGTTACTGGACGAAAACCCAGATACTTTCGGACATCACGGCGATGATCTTTCGCCGTGCGTCCTCGCCATTCATACTCACCAATTATTTGCTCAGCGACATGTAATTGCTGAGCCACATACGCAATAGCTTCTTCTGGTATTTCATACAGTCCTTCCGCAAAACGACCTTCATACTGGAAAAACTTCAGTTGAAGGGCTTTACCTAAATGATTGTGTGCTTCATTACTGCCTAACCATGCTCGTTCTTCACTTTGTAATGTGAAATGGGTAATGATCGTTTCCGTCGTCCAGTCGGGTTTCATCCATACTCTTCCTTTGATTACTTGTCTTCAAAGAAAGTATGACTGTTGTCGTCTATGTATTGCTACTCATCTAGCATTAATCAAGTTGTCCCATATCGCACAGAAGTTAAACTCATGCCGAACTGTAATGTCCCAGGTGACACCGCTTGACAAACCAACTAATTCAGAGAGCAAGAACTTGGTCGATTTACTGATCCTGCTGTAGCGGGATAAGCTGCTCAGTTTCGCCAAACTGTCGCCGAAGAAGCCCAAAACGCCACCTTCAATCGGGTCAGTCGAGATGAAGGATGAGATGCTCAGGTTAGCATACTACACTCAGAGGGAGAGCAACCACATTATCTATATTTAAGCCTATTTATTGGCTAGATTTTGTTAGTTTTCCGAGAATACTCTCCATTCCTTTTCGAACATGTGTAGATTGATTACTTTTATAATAGTTTTCGTAGATCTGTTGTAGTATGCTACATGCTTCTGGCTTGCCCAAACTTTTGATGTATAACGTCTCTGATTCTTCTAAGCCGAGTTTCTGTCGTGCTTGGTCAAAAGATAAACTAGGAGGAAGAAAATCATCGTTATCACCGTAGAAAACCACCAAGATATTTGCATCGGGCAACATATCATGTATCGTTTGAAGATTATCTTTGGCAATTCTGATTGGTGATATGTTAGGAAAGTATTGAGATATCTGATCGGAGAGACTTTCAAACACAATAATACCAATCAAGGTCCTATCGGGAACATTCAACACAGTATTCTTGAGAAAATTAAGCGTATGCTTCACTGACATTGAGGATGGATGCCCAAGCATATGAAGGTAATAGTTGTTCTGGTTTGTGACCATTCCATAACTTAACCCAACAACAACTTTGTAGTCTGCCACTTTTTCATCAGTTGCTATTTTACCAACAACAATTTCCCTCTCAGAAAGAAGTTGGAGAAACTCGATATTCATATTCTTCATACCTGGAAAAACATAATCTGGATTTAATACCAGAAGATGAAAATGTTGCGATATATTTTTCATGAGATTATTACTCATATACTCTATTGACGGGTTCTATCGTAGGTTTGTTGCCACTTTCGGTCAGTAGACTATACAGATAAGTGTTTATCTGTATAGGTCCCATTCGATGGCTAAAATTATCAAAGGCCCAATCATTCACACGAACAAAAAAATGAAAAGGATTTGACTGATCCGATAAAACCATGCCATCCATCCGAACGATTGGCTCTGGTGCTGTTACTTTATATATCTGATAATCTATCCCTAGTTCCCTAAGTGTCGATGAATACTCTTCAGCAAAAGGTGCACAATTCCCAGGACCTGTACATCGAGCCCATATCTCTATGTCAGGTGCGCCAGAATTTCCTCCGGGAATTGTAAAGTGTGTTGGGGGAGGACGGTATCCAAACATCCGAACAAACTCGGCATCAGGATCGGGAGCATTTTGAGTTAGCTGAGTCGGTATATCTAGAATCTTACTACTACCGTTAGCAGACTGCTGTACTAAATTCCATAACTTTGCGAGTTCTTGTTTACTATTATCTACAACAGGTTTCAGGAGTAGTTCATACGCCTCGTAAGCGATACCACCTAGCTTGAGAACTTTATCAGCGGTTTGTGTTGTAACCCACGAGAGAAGCGGTCTTCCAACAGATAATGTAAGTTTGAGTGATCCACCAAACAATGCTCCTAAAGCAGTACCCTTGAGTGTCTCTTTTAGAAGATCACCTGCATCCAAACACCGGATAATATCCCAGAAATCGGTTACACCACGTTCCCGAAGTTCCTGAACCTGATCCAGCAACTCTTTACCGAGGAAGAGTGCAGCTCCGCCGCCAACCATCCACCAAAAGAACCTACCACTCGGATCAACATAATTGACGGGATTCCCACCTGCATACAGGTATGGATTCCACCGGACACTTCTCGCCCCCACGCCACCCTGAACCGGGTCAGTCGAGATGAAGGATGAGATGCTCAGGTTAGCATACCGCGCCCGTAGGTAGAGCAAGCCGCTCTTGTCGGTGTATTCACCCGTGAAACCGAGGCTGGTGGTGGCCGTCCCTTCTTGCAAGATGTAGTTACCGTATGGGGCATAGGCTGCGCTGTAGATCAGATCACCGATGCCATTCGTCAGGTAGCGGACAGACCCCAGCCCATCATAGCCGAAGTAGTCCCAAGTATCATCCTGCTCCTGCCCGATGGTGTCCAAGCCCAGCAGATACCAGGTCTCACTGCCGGGCTGCACCTCGCCCAAGACCTGCGTCAGCGGATGCAGCGTATCGAGTATGTAATGCGTCTGCGTGCCACCCACCGTTTGGCTGATGCGGTTGCCATCCCCATCATACCCAAAACTGAACGTCCCACTCGTGCTGGACAACCCGCTCAGACGATCCATCGGGTCATAAGCGTAGGTGTTCACCCCATCAGATGTCAGGTTGCCGTTGGGATCATACGTGAAACTGACCGAATCATCTGTGCCCTGCTGCATACTCGTGATCTGGTTCGCCTGGTTGTAAGCAAACGTCGTCAGCGTCACATCCCCGCCGATTTCCTCACTGGCGGTCAGGCGGTTGCCCATCAGGTCATACGTATAGGTATAATCCCGCTGGATGTTCGTCCCGACTTCCTCATACATCTGCACACGTGTCAGGCGATTTACCCCATCATATTCGTAGATCGCAAATGTACTCACCGAGGGGATGTCTGTATCCCGCCCCTCAACCAACGACTCGCCGTTGACTTCAACCGTGTGTTCAGTCACCGTCATGAAATCAATGTCGACCGACTCCCCAAACCGCATGGACAGTGCTTCACCAAATGCCGCATTGAATATCCGATAAGCCTCAAAGACCAGTGCTTCTTCCGTCTCGTTCAGGTCATTGTTGTTTGCCGCATCATACGCCATGCGTGCACTGTGGCTGTAACGCAGCGTCGCCAGCCCTTCAAGCGATCCCTCCGGGCTGTTTTCAACATAGAATGTCGCCTCAATACAACGTGCCTGTTCCTCAATCGTGCACCAGTCCGCCCCGATTGGGGTGCTTGCCCCGCCACTCTGGTCAGTCGTGAGGATGATCTGCAGACGGATACCCTGTGGGTCATTCGTCTGCTCCTGCGTGAAGTTCCCGAAGATGTATTCAATGCCATACGTCTCACCAGCAGCAGCTGCCTCTGCCTGCTTCTCCCGCAGTCGCTGAAGCGTCAGGCTGAAGACCACATTTTCATCCAGGCTGTTCTGAGTGTAGATCACAATGGGTTGATCCCCTGCCAGCCGTTCCTCGGATTGCGTCCGCATCCCAAACGTGTTGTAGGCATAGCGGTTCTGGGCAATGATTCCGTTATAGAGATAATGATTGCTCAGTGTGAGGCGGTTGTCCTGGTCATAACTGTGCTGGGTGGATATGCCGTTGGAAAGCGACATGCCTGCCAACCGGTCTGCCGCATCATAGGTGTAGGTCGCGCTGTTGCCATCCCATCCACTGACGGTCGTCAATCGGTTGAGCGAATCATAGGCATAATTCACCGTGCGTCCGCCCGGCATATCCAACCCGACACGCCTTCCACTGGCATCATAGCGATACCCAACCGCACCCGTCACCGAATGATCCACCTGTGTCACCCGATTCAACAGATCATAGCTGTAGCTGGTCAACCCGCTGCCATCCGTCATCGACAACCGTCGTCCCAGCGCGTCATAGGCGTAACCGACATCCTGCACACTGTCGTTCAGGTAATCCACTCCCGTCACGCGGTTGAGGTCATCATAGGCAAAGCTGATCTGGTTCATCGGAGATTGCACTGCAACCGGACGACCCAAGCCATCATAATGCGTCTGCCAGATGCCCAGTTCACCCACACCATCCGTCTGCACACGCCGATTAAGCGCGTCGTAGCCGTAACTGACCTGAGCACCGGAGGGCAGTGTTACCGTCATTAGATTCCCGTTGATGTCATACGAGTAAGTCGTGAGCAGGTTGCGATCCGGAGAAGCTGGATCATTCCAGGTAAACGGCGTGATGACATTCTCACCCACACCGGTGATACGTCCGACCGCGTCATAAGCATAGGTCGTGCGGCGTGTTAGCGAATCCGGCAGGACGGATCCTTCAACCAGGGCGGTAACCCGCCCCAGGCTGTCATACTCGTAATCCACAATCGTCCCCTGCGGGCTGATGGCACGTGTCTGGCGTGCCAAGTTGTCATAGTTTAGCAAGGTGACGAATCCCAGCGGATTGGTCACTCGAGTCACCTCATTGAGCTTGTTGTAGGTGTAATGGGTGGTGCGATGGGGATAACCCGGCAGATGATCCGCAATTGTCGTTGTACGTCCCAGGGCATCATATGCCCATTCCGTTATCTGGTTATCTGGTGCGATCTGTCGGATCAGATATCCCATGCTGTTATAGGCAAAGGTGGTCATGACGTTTGTCTGATGATCGATTGGTCCACCGGATTGGGCATTCTGAATGACTGCTGTCTGTCGTCCTAACGCATCATACTCAAAGCGTGTGACCACACCCAGCGCGTTTGTGACCTCTATCAGCTCACCAGCCGCGTTGTAGCGCAGATAGCTGGTGACATTCGTATCCGCATCCGGAGTCACACCTGGCTGATAGTTTTCAGTGATGGCTGTCTCACGACCCAGCGCATCGTAGGCAATTCGCGTCGTGATCCCAATGGGGTTGGTGATTGTTACCACGCGCCCCAGGGCATCATACCCATAATGCGTGATGCGGTTGTATGCGGGATCAGTGATATCCAACGGCGGATTGTCGAAACAGGCGGATTGGTCATGTATCGCCAGCGTGGCAGGGTCAGGCATGACTGAAAGGTCAAAGGGGATGCTCCCATGATAATTGACCACCTCGCGAGTCAGCTGGTTCAATCCATCGTAACACATCCAGGACACCCGTCCCGCCGGGTCAACCACTGCCTTCAGATTGCCAAGGCTGTCATAGGCGTAGTTGGTGATGATGTCCTGATCGGGAGCCTCCCCAATGGCATGAATACCATCCTGATAATTGACCGTGACCGAGATCGGGCGATCCAGCCCATCATAGGCATAGCGGGTGATCACGCCATCCGGTGCAGTCTCCTTGATCAGGTTTCCATTGCCATCATACTCATAATCGGTTGCTAGATTGATGTCTGACTCGCCCGAGACAAATGCGCTATGGGATACACTACATATGTCGTTTCCTGTGGGGAACAACACCCGGCGTGTCATTCGGTTCAGGGCATCATAGCAGACACGCTGCACAACCTGTCCTTCGGCGTTGATCTGTGCCAGGATATTGCCATTGCCATCCAGTTCAAATGCTGTTGCCACATTTACATCACTGGCTGTTGTGTTCATCGCCGGGATACTAGTGAAACAGCTCGTACTGTGATTACCTGCCGGGTTGACCACATACCGAACGGGACGGTTGCGGTGATCGTAGCAGATGTGTGTCAGACGGTTGTCCGGCTCGATGACCACAATCGTGTTGCCATTTGCATCATATTGATACTGGGTGATGATGTCCTCATCTGTTACGCTGGGATCATGCACACCATCCACATAATTCTGAATAATCTGGATGGGACGACTATCTGTGTCATAAGCATAACGGGTGATCTGCCCACGATGATCACGGGTCTGGATCAGGCGATTGGCAGCATCATACACCATCTCAAAACAGACATTGGTATCCGCTGCAGCACTGGTATTGAAGACACAGACATCCCCATACGCCCCACCACTACCGGTGTAGTTGACCACCGTGAGTGTCAGGTTACCAACGGCATCATAACTGTTGACCGTCCTCAACCCGGATACCTGATCACTTTCTGTCACCTGGATCGTTTCGATCAGCCGTCCAATCGGATCGTAGACAAAGCGTGTAATGCGGTCTTCCTCAGGTCGTTCTGGATCAAAGATCCCATCCGTGTAGTTCGTGATGATCTGCTCACGCTGCCCCTGTGGATTGTAGGTGTAATACACGGTCTGCCCGCCAGGATTGGTCATACTGCTCAAGTAGCCGTTGGCATCATAGACGAAGTTGGTTGTGAATCGCAGTTCAGGCACACCTGGATCAACCGGCGGTTGCATTACCTGGGTTGGAAGCAGCGGGAAGCGGACATCATCATAGCTGTAGTTCACGGTTAACCCGCGTGGGTCGATACTCTCCAGCATTTGGTTGTAAGTGTCATAAGCATAAGACCAATGATATCCGGCAATTGTACGATTGATGAGGTTATGTCCATCTGCCGACCAGCTCAGATGGGTCGCAATCCCTTCACTGTCGATCTGAGTAACCGGGCGATAGTTGGCATCATACTCGGTCGTCTCCAGTGTTTCGACCACATCACATGTTTCTATTTGACCGGATACTGTGCAGGTTACAATTGCCACATCCCGAAGTGCGCCGGAGGGATGGTAGCGATAGCGGGTCGTCACACCATTGCCATCGGTGACCCGTACCTCTGTATCACTCACATAATCAAGCTGTGCAATCACCTCATCAACACCATTGCGTTGGGTATACACTCCACCAGTGAACAGTGGTTTACCCTCATTCGGCAGTGCCTCCGAACGATAAAAGCAGAGTTCCCCTACCGAGCAGTATGTTTGTTCTTCGACAATCTCACCTAATGGATTGATAACCCCTGATAGGCGTGTGAATGGCACAGTCATCAGATCATACTGAACGGATTGATAGACATATTCCCAAGTCTCACCACGCACATCAGTCACAAATTCCAGGTAGCCATCATCTGACCGATAGGCATAGGTGACCTGTCGTCCGATGGATTGCTCGCTGATGACAGCCTGTGTAATCGGATCCAGTTGGATATTGGTCACGTCCGTGATCTGGCTGATTGATCCGGTTGCAGGGTCATAGCCGAAGCGCAGACCATTCTGCCCTGACCGAATACGGTAGAGTCGTGTAATGCCTAATGCCAGTTCAGGATCAATGTAATCAGGGACATTCTCAAATGGAACAACCTCATAATCCAGAAAGGTGGGTTGCCAGAAGGTATCGGTCAATCCATCCTCCGATATTCCGGCATGACGCTGATCTACCACTCGCAGAAACCCGGCTGCGTCATAATAGTGAATTGTTTGGTTACGAAGGATGACCCGCCAGGTCAGGGCTGGTGCATCTGATGGATAGCCTGGAGGGCGTATACCAAGCGGCAAATAGCGAATATCCCCCAGAAACCCCACTGCAAACCGGAATCCACCTGAAGTAGATGCCAGGATAGGATGGATTTCACCCGTTGTGGTCATGTAGAAGTGCATCAGCGTTCCCAAGCATTCTTCTGCCTGATCCCGGCAAGCAAGACCAGCGGTAATAATCCGTGAATTGAAGTTATGCGACCAATCCCACCCAAAATCAACGCTGAAAACATCTCGGATGCGCGGTGTCAACAGGTTTCCATCACTGGTATAGAACCGGCGAAATGTGAGGGGTTGTCCTCCTAATCCCACCACGCTGATATCGTCCACGCCATAGGTATAAATGCCATTGCGGGGGTTGATGGGTCGTCCAACATAACTCTGGGTCTGTTGTGCGGTATCTGAGTCTGTGCAGGGGTTACAGTTATCCTCTCCAACACCGGTATTGTCAATATCGGGTGTATAGCTTGCAGGGAAGATACGAACCGCTGAGATTTCCTGGGTTTTCCAGGCGCGGATCGCAATATAACGAACCAATTCATTTGAAGGAAGATTACCCGCAAACCGCCATTCCTGGGAAATTCCAGCCCAGCGGTTATCATCCGCATCATAAATGACCCTCTGTCCCCAGGGATAGTCAGAATTACCACAACTAGCCAAATCAAGATCACTGCCAGTATAGATAATAGCAGATCGTCGATTTGTCACCCCGCCGCCTGTGATCGCTGAGTTATTCAAGTAGACCTGAACGGTTCCACCTGTGAATGTGCCATCAAATCCAACGATGATACAATCACGTGGATCATCTACCGATAAGGTGGCATAGGTTGTCAGGTCGTCACCGATGATATTGTCAGGATTTGCAACTCCACTATTGCCTTGAACAGTCGCATAATATGCCGTCTCACCGATTGGGTTGAACTCAGATAGTGCCTCAGATGTACTGACAACACGTATTGCCCCAATCTCAGAGGCAGCAACCGCTCGAATAATGATAAACCGCGTTTGGTCATCATCAGGTAATTCACCCACAATCTGCCATTCCGGAATTGTCTCACTATCGTTCAGTTCACCGATTTCACTCACCAGAGTTGGATCACAACTTGGCGTATCCAGACTGTAATGAACGGTTGCCAGCGTGTCAGATAAATCATTCGGCACCCCGCCTGCTAGATAGATTTCAACCTGCCCACCGGTGAATATCCCACCAAACTCCAGGATGATGCAGTCTGGATATTCGTCATTCTCAATCACTTCGACATCCATTAACGCAGTGGTAGTCGTATCTTCACCAAGAAGGTTCGCGGGAGCTTCTACACCTACACTGACCTGAATGGTTGCATAGTGGGAGTCACCACTCTGGTAAAGGGGCATTACGATTGATTCTTGTATTGTTGTTTCAGGGAGAATTGAAGGTTGTATGCCTGGTTCAATGACCTCCCAGGCTGTAACAGGCTGAGGTTCAAAGCCTGGATAGTCCTGCCACTGACGAGTATGTAGTGCAGTCATATCAAGGGTGTAGAATGCCCAGATAGGTTGAACATACACAGCTAGTTGGCTGACAATAATCAGATAAACTGTCCAATGCCATACAAACGAGAGTCTTACACGCCTCATAGAATATATCTCCCTGAAGGAAACAAATTATGTTAAGACCACATTATTACTATTTTTATGTAGTTGTTGCAAATTATGATTCATTATAAATTTGTTATGTTATTGAATTTCTGAATACTTCCACCACCTATCTTCAAGGCTCTACATCTTCCTTGCCTCTCACACAATGCCGCCATGGCGACTCTATGGCACAAGGTTATTCCCTATCCACGCCGCCCTTACGTCACCTCGGCTGGCAGCATAGCGTCCACGTCATCCAGCGCATGGCTTTTGACTGCCGATAGCCATGCATCAGACCCCATCAGCCCACGCTGTCAAGCGTTGCTCAGCGAGTTTTCCCTCCTGGCTTGTGCCGCTGCGCTCACCAGGAAAACTCACTGCCCTAGCCTTCGGCGGCTTCGCACGGGTGACAGCGCAGGCACCCAGATGGGGTTATTTCTGATGCGTATCGGCAGTTTAACAAAAGCATACTCGGATTATCGACCGGACGGATGCTCGTTAGCCAGGCCGCGTTAGCTCGAAAGGGCGCGTCGTAAGTTTTCCCGGAGCCACTGTGCCCCGACGGTCTCCTACAGACGGTCGCAATGTTCCGATATGCCAAACCCGCCCCCAACACTCCGGTTGGGCGGTGCTACAGCGGTCGTGGATGCTGGTGTATTGTGTGCGGATTTATCCGCCCGCACCAGACTGGAAGAGTCAACGTCTCGTGGTCGGCGTGCAGGATGATAACTGCGGGCTGCCGGGGCGCATCCAGGCTGTGAAAAACGGACGGGCGCAGGGTCACAGCTGCGTCAGTCTCGCACCGATAGGCGGTATGAACTTCATTTTCGACTTCTCACGCTCATCACGATCTACGGATCGTGGTGGGCGTATTTTTTTACTCACAAACATTACATTTCACCTTTCAGGAGGTGTGAATATGACCGAAATCACGATCTACACGGACGGCTCGTGCCAGACACAGACGCGCTCGGGTATTCTCGTCAAGAAGACGCAGCACTGCACTTCAGATACTCCCTGGTGGTGGATTTCTGGTGACACCTATCCGCACCGTGAAACGCTCAAAAGCCACGGCTGCCGTTGGTCGAAGAAGCGCAAATCCTGGTACTACATCGGCGCGGATTTACCCGACGCGGTGCAGGCTCTGACAAACGCTGAACCTGACCTACAAGAAACAGCAGATGAACCACAAGCAGCCGAATCAAAGGAAGAAGATAAGCCAGAAATCATCGAGAATGACGATCAACAGGAAGAATCTTCCATCCGCATCATCAAGCCAATGCTGGACACAGCCAAAGCTGATGCAATCCTGGATGCCATCCAGCAGACAAAAGCCGACAATTTACCGACTTTCAAGCGGACGACATCCGCTAGACGCAATCTAGTCGCCATCCCACAATCTCCCTGTGGCGAGCTGACCGGCAGCATTACCGGTAACGTGTGGTGCTACGGCTATGCGGTGCATGAGGGTGTGTGTGTTTACGTCAACATGGGTGGTCCCAGAATGGCGGTCGAAGCTATCCGAGCCAAGATGTCCAAAGGGGGCATTGTGAACTGTGTGCCCTGGGATGCGCCGAGTATCGAACTGACCGCTGGTGAAGGCAACACGGGAATGTATACCGCCTTCATGCAGAACATCCCCGAGGCTAAGTTTACCTCGCTGATTCTGTGTCATGAGTTGCTGACCACACCGAACTACAGCGGCAAAAGCACAACATTCATCTTCCACATCAGCGATGAACAGGCGATGGCGCAGCTACGCCATCACGTCACGAAACTGGTGAAAATACCCGTGTTCCCTGATTGGACGGGATACTTGTGGCAGGCGGGACAGAGCGCGATGCTCGTGCGTCCAACACGCACAGGTGGTGATGTCAGGATATGGACGGTCGATCTGGATGCCGATGCCTGGACGCGGTTGATTACGGGCGGATTGGCTCAAAATATCATCAACTTGCCGCAAAATCTATAACTCCTCTTGTATTGCTAATTGGATAACTCACAGCCACTTGTTCAATGCAGGTGGCTGTTTTGATTCTGGAAAGGAAAATACAATGTCCCGTCTCGAAAATAAGCAGATCATGGGCTTTTTTGAAATCGAAGAACATCACCACCAAGCCATTCTTTCACTGATTGCACCCGCGACACTCGCTCATCGTCTGCTCGATCCCTTTGCTGGTGAGGGTAAATTTCTCGAAGTGGCTGCTAAGCAATGGAATGTCACACCCTACGCCAACGAACTCGATGGCGAGCGTGCAGCACAATGTATTAAGCGTTTTGGTCCCAAGCAAGCTGTTCGCTGTGATGTGGAGCGTCTGATCGCCAGCAAAAACGCCTTTTCTGTCGGCTGGTTCAATCCGCCCTATGACCATGACACAACTGCTGAGGGCAACAAGCGGGTTGAGTTTTGCTATCTGCGTCATGCTTGGAAGTGGATACAGGATGGCGGTCTCGTTCTATGGGCAATCTATATCCAGCATCTGACCGAAGATGCCGCCGCATTTTTGTCCAAGCACAGCCGCCAAGTCGATGTCTGGGCACTGCCCGGCAAACATCTGGGTGAATACGACCAGATCGTGGTCGCGGCGGTCAAGGGATTGCAGCCCGATCCCGAAAAACTGTACGGGCAGATCATAGCGCAGAAGGCTGATCCGCGTCAGCTGGAAGTGCAGCCTGAACCGGTCTACAAGCTGCCGCCCGCGCTGGATAAGTCCCGCAGATTCGTGTTCTCGCCGGATGTTATCGACGAGGAACAAGGCTTACGGCTGATCGAGGAACAGGGTGCGTGGAAAACCAACGGCTTTCAGGCACTCTTGGAAGTGTCTACACCGCCTGTCCAGATCGAGCCGGTCGTCGCCCCGCGTCCGGGACATATGGCGCTGGTACTCGCCGCTGGCGTAGCCGATGGCGCGGTCATCGACACCGAAGAGTACGGCACGGTTGCTATTCGTGGCAAGACGCAGCATGTCGAGCAGATTGCCCGTGTCGATGTCGAGAGCGCCCCCAACGATCCTGACCGGCAGGTCAAGAAAACGACCATCCGGCTGAAACCTTCCACCACGCTCACACTACTAGCGGATGACGGCACGCTGGTCGAGATGGACGGTGACGATGCCCTGCTGGCGTTCATCACCAGCAACAAACGGTCGCTGGCAGCGTATCTCAACAACAAGTTCAGCCCTGCCTACCAGTTCGACATGAACGGCATCCGGCACTTTCTGGATCGTGTGCGGCTGAAGGGTAAGTATCCACTCTACGCGGCACAGAAGCACGTCATCGCCGCCATCACGAAGGGCTTCGAGCGGCGTGATAGCATCCTGCTGGTGGGTCAAATGGGCACCGGTAAGACGGCGATGGGAAGCACGTCTGCCATCGCCATTGCCTCCGGCGCGGTCAAAGCACTGGCAGATGACATCCGTCCCGATCAGGTGACGTTAATTGTATGTCCGCCTCACTTAATCGAGAAGTGGAAGCGGGAGCTACTCAGCATCCACCCGAACATGATCGTCGAGCGAATCGACCGCCATGAGCAGATGAAGGTATTCATGGACAAAGCGGCACGGGTTGGCGCAGGCATTCCCAAGATTGGTCTCATCAAACGCGACTTGACCAAGCTGGGTTGTAACCGTGATATTGCCGTCGTCTGGCGGGACGAACCGGTCGCACTGTGGCGGCATGACCAACCCACACCCGAAGGCTACGAGCCGAACCAGCGCATCGTCAAACAGCGGGTGCCGAAGTGCCCGCACTGCGGAGCGACGGTGATGCAGGAGCGCAAAGGCACCCGTGTTCCGGCTTCCGAGAACTGGCTCAAATCCGGCAAGCGGTCGTGCAGCGTGTGTCAGACACCGCTGTGGCAAGAGGCGCGGGATCGCGGCTCACGTCCGAAGTCGGGACACAAGTATCCGCCCAAGAATCCGCGTTACAGGCTGGATGAGTACATCAAGCGGCAGTATCGGGATCGGATTTATCTGCTGATCTGGGACGAAATCCACGAGGCGGCCAACGGCGATACCGGTAACGGGGAGGCGTTCGGGCGGCTGGCAGGTGTGGCAAAGAAGATCCTGGCGATGACGGGTACACCCTTCAACGGCAAAGCCTCGTCACTGTTCAACATCGAATATCACCTGAATGAGCGCGTCAGACAACGTTATCCCTGGGGTGGCGCGGATCGCCTCAGCCACAAGGAACGGGGTTCAAGCCGTTTCCAGACGGTGATTGACGCGACTGGCAAGCAGCGTGGACGCGCTGAGTCACGTTGGGTATCGGACATGGGTGTACGCGAGCAGGTCGTGGAGGAACGCCCCACCTATGACAGCAACACCGGAGCCTACACGGGCACATCGACCTACGAGCGTCCGTATGAGGAAGCACCGGGCATCTCGCCGCTGTTGGTGGCTGAGGTACTGGATCATGCCATTTTCTTCAGTCTTGCGGATTTGGGGAAAGCCTTGCCGCAGTACGAAGAAATCGCGCTGCCGGTGGAGATGGACAGCGATACCTACGACCAGTACGACCGCACGCGCAGTCTGTTGAAGGATTACCTCATCCAACGGCGTTGGGAGGGCGATACCACGTTCAGGGGCGCATACTTGCAGTGGTCGATGGGCTGGGTCAACACGTCCTTCCGTCCGACGGAGGTGATCCACAACATCAAGCACCCGATCACCGGCGAGAAGCACCCGCATGTTGTCACGCGCATCCCGTCCTACGGTGAGGATCGCGTCTATACCAAAGAGCAGGCACTGGTTGACTTGCTCAAGGAAGAACTGGCGGCGGGTCGTCCCTGCGTGGTCTATCTACGTCAGACGGCGACGAAGGACATCCAGCCGCGTATCGAAGCACTGATTCGCCAGCATGTGCCGGGAGCCGTGCCCTACGTATTGAAGAACACGGTCGCGGCAGAGCGGCGCGAGAAGGTCATCGAACAGCAGATCGCAGCAGGCGTGAACGTCGTCATATGCAACCCTGAGTTAGTAAAAACCGGGTTGGATTTAATCCATTTCCCCACGCTCATCTTTCACGAGATTACATTCAATCTCTCGACGATGATGCAGGCGGCGGCGCGGGCCTACCGGCTCAACCAGACGCACGAACACTGCAAGACCGTGTATCTTTTTGCTGAAGGGACGATGGAACACACGGCGGTGCAGCTCATGAGCCGCAAGCAGCGAGCGGCTAAACTGCTCACCGGTGACATCGGGCTGACCGGGCTGGATGCCTTGACCGAGGGCGAATCGGGCTTTGAAGAAGCATTGCTGGATGCCATCGCCAAAGATGAGTCATTGCTTGACCCTTCCGAGATGTTCAAAGCAAATGCCGGACAGAGCGAGATCGATGCAGAGGATGCCGCCTACTGGAACGTCGAGGTTGATGAGGATGAAGCAGAAGAACCGGCACTGGTCGCTTATGCTGATCCAGTGGTGCAGGCAGCAATTGAACTCGGCGGTGTACTGGTCGAGGACGATCAGCCGCGTCAGACATACCGCCCTGCCGCGCAAATCGTTGATCTGGCGAAGCAGGCTTTACCAGCAAAACAGCCGAAGCGCAAGTGCAAGAAGCTGGACTTGCTGGCGGTGCCGGAAGATGAGCCGGAAAGGGTGTCTGATGTGCACCCTTTAGCCCCAAAATGCCGACAGACGGAGACGGACGAGCATGTCCCTCAACAACTAGCGATGTTCTAGTCTTTTTGGAGGCGTTGCTGGCGCGTTCCGGTGACTACCGCGAGCGTACCTGTCTGACGCTGACCGCTATCCATCCCGACAGGCAGCATCGCACACCGTCGCGCCATGTGCCGTTGAATCGCTCCGACCTGCTGAACGAGGCGTTGTCACGACTGCTGGCGACCAATCGGCTGGGTTGGGGTGCGTTCGTCGCGGTTGGACTGCGCAGGTCCGGGCTGACCCGTTACCAGCGTGGCACGGAACGTGATCTGGTCGCGCTTCCGGCGGTCTTCGTTGATCTGGATGCCCCCTCGTTTGACGCGCTGAGGCGGCTGCGTGATATGCGTCCAACTCCATCGTGTATCACCTTCACGGGCGGGGGCTATCATGCCTACTGGTGGCTCGACCAGCCGCTGACCGATATGGCACTGGCACGACGTATCCTACGTGGATTGCAGCGTGAGGCTTCGAGTGATCCACTATCGCCAGTTCAAAGCCTGCGCCTGGTCGGATCGCGTAATACAAAGCCGCACCGTGAGAATGCGCTCTGCCGGATCATCGACCTGCATGATCGCTACCATCGGGTAAACGCATTCAACCATCTGCTGCCACGTCCAACACAACCCCGAAAGCGACGCGCCCCGCGTCAGACAGTGCCACGACGATCTGGTGGCACCCTCAACCCGGCACTGCTGCAAGCCGTAACCGACCGGCTGACTCACATGGGCTACAACGGTCGCGGCGACTGGCTCAGTGGACCTTGCCTGTATCCAATCCATCACCGGCACGACGACACCCATGTCAGCTTCGGTTTCAACGTCCGCAGCGGGTACGGAAACTGCTATGTATGTGGATCGATCCTACTCAAGGACATCTGCACTGAAATCGGGATTCACCCCGCCGACTATGGCGGGTTATTTGTTTGATCGAGAAAGGAAACCTTATGTCCGACAAGAATAAGGAAACACCCCCGACCGTCATTACCCTGACACTGCCAACACCGGAACAGGCAACTGCAACGCTGCTGATTCAGCGTGGCGATCTGGCGCACGTCAAGCAGTTCCACTACCAGGGCTATCTGCCCGACGTGATGGAAGCGATCCGCGAGGCGACCGAGGCACTGGGCGTGCTGGCTGACAATCCGCCAGTGATACCCGACCCACCTGCTGAGAAGCCGAAGGCCGGTCCGAAGAAAGGTCAGAAGGCGAAGGCGGAAGTACCAACAACTGACGAGGAACCGACCATCGACGTGCCACTCAAGAAAGGCATGAAAGCGGTCAAGATCAGCCATATCAAGATTGTGGGCAGCGAGAGTGACGCGGTTGCTTACCGGCAGGCCATCACCGTTGCTGGACGCTTGATCGACGGCGGGTTGTGGGACGGCGAAAGCCAGATTCGCTTCGACGATGTGTACGCGACGGCGAAGAAGATCAAAGGGCTGAGCGATAAAGAAATCGGCAGCCTGTTCAAGCTGGAAGAGTTCGTCCAGACGAGCGAAGCCACCCCTGCTTAACCAACAACATCATTTAACGAGAGGAATAGAACCATCATGACCGAACAGACCCCCAACAACCCACCGCGCATCTTCAAGATCGGCACTACCACCATTCAGTCCGACGAGAGTCTGGTCAATCTCGATAACGAGCAGGTTCGCGCCATTCTGAAGCGCACCTACCCCGAAGTCGCACACGCGACCACCCGCGAGACAACGCTGGAGGATGGCACTGTGGTCGTTCACTACCAGGCAGTAGCTGGTCGCAAAGGGTAGACCATGTTCAGTGCAGGTATGACCGCCGATACCCTGCGTGATTGCCTGCTCAAACTGCCACCGTTGGAACTGCTCGGCATGACGCTGCTGCAAAGTAATCCTCATGTCGGGTTCTTCCCGTCGGATGTGCCGCGTGAGACGTTGAAAACCGCCGTGGTCGAGATGATCGACTACGGCGAGCGTTGTCAAAGCACCGCACAGCAGTTGAGCAAGCTCGCACCCGTTCCGATTACCACAATTGACCTGTGGGAGTATGCCTTATGAATGCTCTCGTTATCCTACAACAGGCACTCGCCCACACCATCAATGCCGACCCGGTGCTGTGTCTGGCACATGCCGTCGCCTGGTTGGATCCCTTACACGGTGAACTTGAAGACATGGATATGCCCGAATCCGAGGATGATACCGTGCGGGTTGCCCTGCATGTCCTGCGGCGGGCATTCCCCGAAATCTACTTCGACACTCTGCAAGCCATGTGTCAGGGTACGTCTTACCAGCGGTTGGATCATCTGATCTGTGACGCAGTCCAGGCTCAGGGTATCCCGCTGGACAACCTCGAATGGATTGGCTGGGGCATTCCGTTACCCGCGTATGGTGCGCTACTGGATGATCCCGATTTTTACACAACACATCCCGATGTGATTTCCGTACTGGAATGTTTTGGCATCTCACCCCAACCGAATCCCTACAACATTGTCATCCCTGACGTGACTTACAAAGTGGCGGACATCATCGCCGATGATCTGCTGCAACAACCAGAAAACCACTGGCGGCAGGTGGCATGGCTGATCCGTTGGGTCACCAGCAGCACAAATAATTCTTGCGTGGACTGGGACGAAGAGATGATGTCAAGCGTGCAACCCCTGTCATGGGATGCAGACGATATTGCCTTTGCTCGTGAAATCGTTGAAGAAGCCGACGGCATCATGGCTGATGTCCATGCCGGGCTGACGTGGATCAGTCAGAACCCCACGTCGCTCGAAGTTCTATCTCGTAACGTCCAGAAAATTTATCAGACGAAAGATCAGAAAAATGCTCGATACCAACTTGAGTGGTCGTGCCCTACACAGCGCGATGAGCGAGGAACCCAATCTGTCGCTTAACTTCTATTCCTTTGGTGTCACACTCCGCAGACGC
This sequence comes from Chloroflexota bacterium, assembly GCA_003696565.1. GTDB lineage: Bacteria > Chloroflexota > Anaerolineae > Aggregatilineales > Phototrophicaceae > DAOTWY01. Next base: position 6,640 of record RFHA01000110.1, on the reverse strand, counting down.
GAGGGTGACAAAATCACTGAACATCCCATCGACCCGGCACAGGCAGCGGTGGCATTGGCGGCGAAAGTCACCTTCAATACCGGACTGCTCACGGGCACTACGCTCTACATCCACATGGAGGGTGTCAGCAAGACGGTTGTCGAATATCGCAAGCCGCAGATGACCGGCATCTTCTTGGATGATAACGATGTTGCGCTGCGGGTGCCGCTGCCCGGATTACTCATGATCCGTCAGACAAATGGCGACAAAGCACCGTCCTACGGTGTCTACGCTGTGAAACGCCGTCCGAAAACGCTGGATGTGTCGTTATTTCATGCGCCTCTGCCTAATGTGTTCAACTCGGCAGCGGTTTGCTGGGGAACGGTGCAGCGTGTGTCAGACATGGCATTGGCAGGCGCGTCGCTGGCGGAAGATTGGCAGCAACTTCTGGGGTCATCTTTTGGCAACCACGCCGTCAGCGGAAAATCCCACTCACATAAGGACGACATCCGGCAAAAGCTCATTGATCTTGAGGCGAAGGGAGCCAAACGCTACCCGACATCGGATCTAATCCCGGCACGTAAGACACTCGCACAGGTGATTGGAGGTCGCTCATGAACGGCGTATTCGACCCCAACGTGTACATCAAAACCGTGACCATTGTTGGCGTGGGCGGTACTGGTGCATCAACGGCTCGCATCGTCGCTCGCATCATCTACGACATGCAGCGGTCACGGCGGCATACGCCACAGATTGTGCTGATTGACCCGGATCGCGTTGAAGAAAAAAACATCGGCAGGCAGGCCTTGTTCGCCCCGTCTGACATCAGCAAATTTAAGGCGGAATGCGTGGCAAAAAGGCTGAATTTCGCACTCGGGTTAGACATCGCGTGGATACCGGAACCGGTTGATGCCAGACGGCACTTCGACCGCTACGGCGGGAACCTGGTGATCTCATGTGTCGATAACCATGAGGCGCGGCAAGAGATCCACAAGGTCAGTGGATGTGGCATCTATGCCGGGAACGAGACCCATTCTGGTCAGGTATGCATCGGAAATGCTGATGATCTCGACCTTGTGAAACGCTTCATCGACGGGCGCGACGGCAAGTATCCGTATCTACCGAAGGAAGGGCTGCTTTTCCCTGCCCTACTTGAGCCTGAGCCACCGTGTCTATCACCGCCTGCATCCTGTGGCGAGCGCATTGAAACAGGCGAACAATCCTTGCTGGTGAATGATTGGATGTCCACTGTCATTGGGAGTTATGTGTATAAGTTGCTGCACAGATTGCCCATCCATGCCTTCCTTTCATTCATCAATTCCGACGATTTCGTGGTTGGACATAAACCAATTTGTCGATCTGAGCTGGAGGTGTACCTGTGAGTGGACAACACCCGCCACGTGCGTTGCACATTCCTCAGACGATCCGCACATTGTTGGAACAGGGTGCCCACCTGCTGATTAATGTCAGCGGTGGCAAAGATTCCGACACGATGCTGAAATTGCTCTGGGAGGCTTATGTCGAGCACAACTGGCAGGGTGATTTTCGTGTCGTGACGTGTGACCTTCAACGGAACGAATGGCCTTTCTCCCTGCCGCATATCCACCGATTTGTGTCTGATACAACTGGCAAGCAGGTGGAAGTCATCCGTCGTGAACAAGGTGATTTGCTTGACCAGTGGTGGACCCGTTATCGCACCCTGCAAGACGAAGGACGTGCGGAGCGTGTCCCACCCTGGTCATCGGCGGCGGCACGTTTTTGTACGAAGGCGCAGAAGGAATCTCAGGTCAATAAATTCATCGTCAAACACTACCCCAGAGACTCGATCATCATGTCCTGCATCGGAATCAGAGCTGATGAGTCTGTTGCGAGAAAGAATAAGCACGTCGTACAAGCCTACACAAAATCGCCAACCGCACCGACAAAAAATCGGCATGTTTATCGCTGGTTGCCTATTCATGAGTTCAGTTTGTCCGATGTGTGGTCGACGCTCGGTTGGACGCTGGAGCGGTTAGAGGCGCTGCGTGCGGAGGTGAAGGCCACCGTCCAACCTGGCGATGTAAAAAAGCTCCATGCTGTTCTTGATCGATGGGGCTATACCGCCAATCCGGTTTATGCGCTTGGCAATGATCGTTGTTCCTGTCGAATGTGTGTCCTTGCGAATCAGAATGATCTGCTCAATGGCATTCTGTGGAATCCCGATCATTATCGCGATCTGGTTGAACTGGAATTGACCAGTGGTTTTAGCTTCCAGCAGGGACGCTTTCTGGCTGATATACGTCCGGAGTTGCTGACTGAAGATCAACGCGAACGTCGAGCACGCCTGCGTCAGACACCCGAAGTCCGTCCTACAGTGACCGCTAAGCCCACTACGCTACCTGTTCAGATGGCACTCCCCTGGTAGTGGTTAAACCACGTTTTACGTGTGGGTTTTACCGGTTAAACCACCCTGTCAGATGTTCACCCTGCGGCACTACTCGCTAAGAGCGTGTCGCTTTTTCTTGTCCTACACAAATCAGGAGAATACTTCCATGCTTCACGATAATCAACAGGCTCTTGCCCGCTACAACAGCCTGTTCGACAACCAGCAGTATAAGGCGATTGCCCACAGCATCGCGGACGATCTGCGCGTCGAACGTGATTCCACAAAGGTGGTTGACCATATGAATGCCATCACAGACGTGGCATTGTCGATCTCGGGACACAGCCACTACACCGACGCGGCGGTCAAGCTGGCGGCGCTCTGCGGTCAGAACGGAATCAGCATCGCCACCATCGACCGTATCTATACCTATCTGCTCATCTATCAGCAGCCCGGTGACACCACAGCGGACGATTTCCAACTCACGGCAAAGGCGCTGCTGAAAGCATATGAGCTGTCTGATCCGCTGAAGGCGGCGGTTTCCTGCACCAATGGCGTGCATGGTTGGCGGGGACGGATGGCATATCAGCTTTTCGCAGCTTCGGATTATCTGGTGCAGGCGGCGGTGCAACTGCTCATCGACGGCAATCTGTCTTACATCCGTGAGAAGCTGCATCATGGGTTACAGCGGCTTACTGGGGCACTGCATGAGGCTGTGCGTCACAGTCCGCGCCCGGATCGGTTCGACTTCAGTGAGATCGTGTTTCCCTCCGACCCGGATCGCCAGTGAGATTGCCCACTGAATAGCGACACTCACGTCCGCTGGCAGTGATGGAGACTGTGGCGGGTGTGGCTGATCTCTCCGGGGTATTGCTCCGTTGTGTTTCCAGCATGGCGGTCGCGGCTGCTTGATTGCCGCCACAGGCACAGCCCTCCCGTTCAACTGCCAGTCCCCTTCCAAACTTGCTACTCGGTATTCGCCAGTGACCCATTGTCCGCGTGCTGAGGCTGCTCTGTCCCACCAATGGCATTGATCCTCTAACAGATACCACTGCAATGCACTGCTGTCTGACGATCCATGCGTGGTTGCTTCCAATCCGGTTTCGTTAGCTGCCGTACCCTGGCGGTGTCTACCCCCTGATCGCTGCTCTCATCCCTGTGTTACTCAGACCCATGACGTGCTGATTTAACGTTGCCCATGCTAGCAGGCGCGGACTCTGTCAAAGTCCTGCGGACTTCGCTTTATCCATTTCTTCCTGGCTTGTGCCGCATGGCGTTGCTTGCAACGCACGCTCACCAGAAATGGATAGCGCCCTGCGGGTGACATCTGCCTTATCCGCTTGCTTCTGGCAGGACAACAAATCAGCATAGGGCTGATTAAACAGATGAGCGCAAAACGCGCAGGAGGTTTTAACACCATGGGTACGATTATCAGCATCAACATCACCGGTTTCGTTGGCAGCGACCCGCAGGTTCGCACCGTCCAGACTAACAACGGCGACAAGCAGGTGGCATCCTTCTCGGTGGCGGTCAACCGCACCAACGGCGGCGGTCAGAAGCAGACCCTCTGGGTACGTGTGAACTGCTGGGGAAATCTGGCTAAGGTCGCAGAGCAGTATGTGAAGCGTGGTTCACTGATTCAGGCAACTACGGAGTGGCTGCGCCCGAGTGCATGGGTCGATCAGAGCGGCAGCCCGCAGGCCAGCATCGACATCGATGCCAACCGCCTGATCCTGCTGGATCGGACTGATAAAGATCAGGACAACGGTGACAGCGAGCAGACCTCCGAAGAAGAGCAGATCCCCTTCTAGCCCCGAAGTTCTCCCCTATCCTGAAGCGGTGCGCGAGCATCGCTTCTTTTCTGGCAACTCCCCCACTCTCATTCTAATCCCAACCCATCTTGTGATCCGACCGACCGTGCGCTTTGCGGCGATAGGTGCATCCTCGATGCGCTATCACCGATGGCGCTGCCTCGCAGCAGCGCCGCTGTCCTACGGACAGCCCGACCCCCTCAGCTTGCCATGTACGCGCGTCAGACGTTGAGCGTATGACACCGATGTACGCGATAAGAATGTGGCGCGTGACATGGCTGAGGGGAGAGCGAGCTAAAACAAGCTCGCTCCTCATGTGCCGGAGGGGCTGATGCGCCATGCCCACGTGACGCACCGCTGACCATGCCACTGTGTGCTGGTCAGCGTGTCGGCATGGTGTTCCACGCCGACCAAACGCACCTATCGAGCGTTTGCCGGTCTGAGCGATAATCACACGGCTCAGACTGTTTTCCAAAGCGTAACTTGCTTTAGATGATGACTTACAGCGGGGATACAAGCATCTATCTGTTTTGCTCTCCCCGTAGTGCCCAATCTTATGCTGTCCTGATTACGCTGGGTGGTCATGGTAATTCAGGTAATCCCAGTTCTTTTAAGAATGCGTTGTGACGTGCTAAAGCCTCTTTGCTCTGGTCCGTCAATTCCTGTATCTCACGATGTACCTGAGACAAGTCTATCTGCGCTTCCGGCTTGGCGGTGCTGACATAACGGGTAATGTTGAGGTTGAAGTCGTTTTCCTCGATCTCTTCCATTTCCACCACACGGGACGCAAAGATGCCCCCGTTTGCTAGCTCCTCTTTCACCTCGCGGCGATATTGGTAGGTCTCGACGATTTTGGTGATATGTTCAGGGAGCAGGCGGTTCTGACGCTTGCCCTTTTCGTAAAGTTCGGCGGCGTTGATGAACAGCACATCGTCGAACTTCTTGCACTTTTTCAGCACTAAGATACACACCGGGATGCCGGTGGAATAAAAGAGATTTGGTGCTAGCCCGATCACTGTGTCGATATTGCCATCCTGCAGCAGTTTCTTGCGGATTTTGGCTTCTGCATTGCCACGAAACAGCACCCCATGCGGCAAAACAATAGCCATGGTGCCCTCACGATGCAGAAAGTGGAAGCCATGCAGCAAAAAGGCAAAGTCGGCGGCAGATTTGGGGGCTAATCCGTAACCCTTAAAGCGGAAATCCTGAGCCAGCTCTTCGGTAGGACTCCAGCTGTAGCTAAATGGTGGATTAGCCACTACAGCATCAAACTCGATCTTATTGGCTGGGTTTTCTTCACGCAACAACGGCCACTCGTTGAGCAGCGAATCGCCGTGAAAAATCTCAAACTCGGTGCCCTTTAGCCCGTGCAACAGCATGTTCATGCGCGCCAAGTTGTAGGTGGTGATGTTCTTCTCTTGCCCGTAGAGCTTGCCCACGCTGTGCCGCCCCTTCATGTGTCGCCACACGTTCAGCAATAACGAACCCGAACCGCAGGCAAAATCCAGCACCTTGTCAAGTTTTTCCCGCTTGCCGGTGGCTGGGTCTTGGGCATCGAGGCAAACGATCCCCGATAAGATGCTGGAGACCTGCTGTGGCGTGTAGAACTCACCCGCCTTCTTGCCAGAGTCTGCGGCAAACTGCCCAATCAGGTACTCATAGGCATCGCCCAACAAATCACGGTCAGACGGAAACCCCTCCAGCCCCTCGGCGATTTTTTGGATGATGGTGCATAGCCGCGCATTGCGCTGCTTATAATTTTTGCCCAGCTTATCCGAATCTAGGTTAATTTCCGAAAACAACCCTTTGAAACTATCGGAGAACGACTCATTCTCGATGAACTTGAAGCCCTTCTGCAGGGTTGAGAGCAATTCCGTGTGCTGTGTGCGCGCCATTTCGGCGATGCTGCTCCATAAGTATTCAGGCTTGATTACATAATACACCCTGCGGCGCATCTGTTTCTCAAACAGTGCTACGTCATCAGGGTTTTGTTCATACCATACGGCAAGCGGCGAACGCCGATCACCTTCGGGCAGTTTGGGCCAGTCGGTGCCTAGCTCTTTTCTTGCTGCCTCTTCGTAGTTATCTGAGAGGTAACGCAAGAACAAAAACGACAGCATATAATCGCGGAAATCATCGGCATTCATCGCGCCGCGCAGTTGGTCGGCAATGCTCCACAGGACTTTGCCTAATTGCATTTGTTCTTGTTCGGTCATGCGGTTGTCTCCTCGTTTGCCGCTTTGTGATCGATGTTGATGAAATTGCTTAACATCTTGCGGAAAATCTTGTTGTCGTTCAGCTTAGTCATGACTTAGTCCACCTCCTGCGGGAAAAGTTGTTGCATTAAACCCTTTTTGTGCTGCTTGAGCGCGTCGATTTTCTTCGCCTGCAGCTCGATTAGCTCATCGAGTGAGGTCAGGCAATCGGCTATTTTTTGTTGTTCGGGGAGGGAGGGAAGCGGAATTTTAAGATGCTGAAATTGTCCAAT
>RFHA01000109.1 GCA_003696565.1 Chloroflexota bacterium | reverse complement strand
TTCACTAAAGATTTTTGAACCTCAAATGTTAAATGTGGCGCACGTACTTGTTGTTGCAACCGTCCCAATTCTGAAAGAGGTGCTTCAGGTGGAGGGGGTAATGGATTAGGCAAAGGCCTCTCTGGCGGCAGATTTTGAATAGCCTTTGCAATGACCATGGGGTTTTGTTGGTGAATATAGGGAATAACCGTCAAACGCTGAAGAATTTCGGGTAATATCTCATAATCAAGCGGGGCTATCATGATGGGCAAAATGCGTTTATTTAGCTCATAAGCATAAGAGAGTTCTAATTGGCAGGAATGCGTTCTTAGCCATGCAGGAGAAATCGCTGCAATAATGAGTTCCGCACTTATAATTTGTTGCAATACCTCATCCCACCAAACGTGACCAGCAGTTAACTGCTGGTCATACCACACTGTGTGACCTAATTGGCAGATGTCTTGTATCAATAGGTCTACTACGACCCGATCTTCATGGCTGTAGGTGACAAAAATACGCATAAATATTTGTCTGCTTTTTAGTTTGTTTTTTCTAATTTTACCGTATTCACTTAATTCTAAAAATATGCATTTTAATGCTTAATTATTGTTTTTTAATATTTGGACTTTGATTTATTGGTTAAGGATTTACATTGAAACTCATGTAATGGTTGTATACACTGTCAAAAAAAGCCCATACAGTTCATGAGAGTAGATATTTATGCCTGAAGAGGTTCTTATCTTCACAACCGTATTTTTAGGAATTTTTATTGAGGCGGCTCCATTTTTGTTGCTAGGAACTTTTGCATCAGGCTTTGTTGAAGTTTTCATCAGCCGTGATGATATGGCGAAAATAATGCCAAAGGGCATTTTACCTGCGACATTGATGGGTGGGTTGTTAGGCTTTGCTTTTCCGGTTTGTGAATGCGGAGTAGTTCCATTAACGCGGCGCTTATTTCGTAAAGGGTTACCAGTTTCCGCAGGTATTGCTTTCTTACTTGCAGCACCGACCATTAATCCTATTGCGCTCGCAGCGACATATGCTGCATACGGTTTTGGAGATGTATTACTTTTGCGCTTTTTACTAGGGCTTTCTATCCCTATGTTTATAGGCTTTGTTTTTGCTATGGGAGCTTCTCCTATCAAAATATTGCTGCCACGCAGCTATGCAGCTTCTGTACCTGCAATTATGGGGGCTTCAGAAAATTTTTCTGATATTCAACGTATGGATGCTTTGAATATCGAGCAGCCTAAACCCACTTTAGGAGAACAACTTCAACGTGCCACCCGTATTGCGAGTAATGAGTTTTTTGAGATGGGGCGTTATCTTGTGTTGGGATCGATTTTGGCGGCTCTTATGCAAACTTATATTAGTCAAGAAGATATTTTATCGCTCGGAAACAACCCCTTCAGTTCAGTTGTTTTTATGCAAGTATTGGCGTTTGTACTTTCTGTTTGTTCAACAGTAGATGCCTTTATCTCCTTGTCATTTGTGAATACCTTTTCAACGGGTTCCATTTTGGGTTTTTTGGTGTTTGGCCCAATGGCAGACATCAAAAGCACTTTGATGTACCTTAATGTTTTTAAGCGAAATGTTGTGTTTTATATCATAGCCCTAGCTTTTCTATCGACCTTATTAGTGACTGTCTTTATCAATTTGAACTTCAACATTTAGGAGGGGATTTCATGGGACGTGCTCAAATTTTTAAACTATCTCAAGCATTGATTTTAATCGGGCTTGCGTTTTACTTTGCATTTATTGTGCTATCAGGGCGTTGGGCTTTTTATATCGATCCGCGTTTTCAATGGCTTTCTGTAGTAGCAGTATTGTTATTTACGTTACTTGCGCTTTCTCATCTGTTCGGAAGTTCTCGTAGCGAAACAAACCTTGATGATCCCTTGCAAGATGAGCACACAAAAGTTGTGCCGCTGTCAATTGTTGTGCTCTTAATTCCTCTGATACTTGGGTTTATTATTCCTGCACGTCCATTGGGAGCATCTGCAATCAAAACACGTGGTATTGACACAGATTTTAGCTCAATTACGCTTTCGGCAAACTCTAATCGGAGCTTAACCATTATTCCGAG
>RFHA01000108.1 GCA_003696565.1 Chloroflexota bacterium | reverse complement strand
TAACAAAAATGGGCGTGCCCCCACGCCCACCCATTTTAGTATCTCTTTCATCATTGACTACGCCCGTTCTGTTAAGCTAATCCCCATCGTACTACCAATCTCTAGCAGATTTTTAACAGCATCTGGTGTATGCGCTTCTGCATAAATTCGTAACACTGGCTCTGTACCACTCGGGCGAATAAGCAACCAACTGTGATCCGCTAAATAAAATTTGACACCATCCAACGTATCCACACGCTTGACGACCTCACCATTCATCGTGTTCGGCGCAGAATCAACCATCATTTGTACCATATCCTGCTTTGGGATTTTGCGCGCCAGATAAGAATCAATCCGTGCATAATACGCCGGACCATGTTTTGCTTGTAAATCTACCACGACTTCATGTAAAGGCACCCCCGCATGAGCAATCACCTCCAACAGCATCAAACCCATCAAGATACCATCTCCTTCTGGGATATGCCCCCGGATACTCATGCCGCCGCTTTCTTCCCCACCCATGAGGACATCGTGATTCATCATCAAATCCGCGATATGATTAAATCCAACTGGCGTTTCATGTACTGTTAAGCCGTGTGTCGCAGCAATTGAATCAATCATCAATGTCGTAGACACTGTTTTAACTACATCTCCCCGTAACCCTTTGTTTTCAATTAAATGCCGCAGCACCAATGAAAAGATATGATGTGGATCAATATAGTTCCCCAGCCCATCAATTGCGCCAATACGATCGGCATCGCCATCCGTCGCTAATCCAACATCAGCTTGAATTCGTTGGACTGTCGCCACCAATTCATTCAGATACTTCAACATCGGTTCAGGATGTATTCCACCAAACCCGGGGTTTAAAACATCGCGTATAGAGATAACATGTGAGCGTGTGCGGGCAAGCATACTGCTAAAAGCACCTCGACCACTCCCCCACATCGCATCCGCTACAACACTTAGCTCGCCCGCAGAAATCTGATCCAGATCAACTAAACTCGTCAGGTGTTGATAATACAACCAAGAGGGATCAAACCGGATAATTTTTTCCTGTGCAATCGCCTCATCATAATCCATCGTATTCACCACACCGCCATTTTGTTGAATTAATGCCAGTTCTTCCTCAATCGCCTGGCAGTCTTCCGGTGAGGCAGAACTACCATGGCGTGATTTGACCTTAAACCCATTGTAACGGGGCGGGTTATGGCTTGCTGTAATGACAACCCCAGCAATTGCCTGTTTTTCTTTGACGTTAAATGAAATAGCTGGCGTTGGCGCGTCAGTGCGGGTTAACCAAACCGTGATCCCATTAGCAGCCAACACCCGCGCTGTTTCCGCCGCAAATCGATCTGAAAGAAATCGAGTATCATACCCCACCACCATCGTAGGAGATGCCTCGCCCTGGCGATTAACCCAATTCGCCACCGCTTGTGCTACCAAGCGGACATTTTCAAAGGTAAATGTGTCTGCAATTACAGCACGCCAACCGTCTGTTCCAAAGTGAATCATCCATCCACCTCTTTCAATCAAATAAAAAGGCGGCACAAAGCCGCCCATCATCTTACAATTAGACGTGTGGAAATAACAGAATCAAGCCAAGCCGGTCTTTTTCATCAACTCTTGGGCTTTTGCCGCGTCAATCTCAGTTTCATGTAGAATACTATACGGCAAGCGATGCTCATTCACATAGCTTGGCAATCTCATCAATGTGTTCATCACATCCTGCGGTTTAAGCTGCCCAAGCCGAATCCCAGCATTTTGTAACGTTGTCCGAATAGCACTTACATCCTGACCATGTAACGCCGCCGCGATCATAATCCCCGGACCAATTAAATCAGCATATGGCGCACCTCGCTCTCGTGCCACATCGGGTTCAATCGCATACGCAAAATATTGCTCACTACCTTCTTGAGGACGATTATGCCCAAGCTGATTGGTCAATTGCACTTCCATACAAATTAAATCTAACAGGTTATGGAGCGCATCAATACGCCCTTCGCCAACCCCTTTAGCAATCTTAAATGCCTGTTGTGCAATGCCTGCCGCCAAGCTTGCCGCCCAGGGCTGAAAGCGTTCACGTTCTGTATTACGATTACGCTCTGCTGCAAATCGCCAATCCAGCAACCCGGTTACAATGCTCAAAATTTCTGCAATGCCTGTGCCGCGGTAATGAGGCGGTGCCGCGCTCACAACATCCCAATCAATAATCACCTTGGATGCGGGTCCTGTTTCCTCATATTTCACCACATCATCTTCCCGTACTGCCACCAACGCTGTAAAAAAGCCATCCACACTTAACACCGTTGGCACAACAACAACGGGTACATTTCGCCGCCAACCAACATACTTCGCCACGTCGGAAACCAGCCCCCCACCAACAGCATAAATCACTTGAACTTGCTCCGGTAACCCTTGTACCAAGCTTTCCAAAAAGGCACGTTTGGCAGTGTGTGGCTCCGCCTGGACAACTAACGGCAAATCAAATAAATGCCCCACTGTCTTCCAGGCAGTATGCCCTGTTAACAACGCTGTTGGGCGGTCTTCTTTTATGGTACTCAATGACTTAATCTCAATTGGTGGCAAATTCCAGATAGTTGTCATTCTATACAATCCTGCTTGTTCTGAGCGCACTGCGATTAACTATAACATAAATTAAGCAGATTGGCGCATTTTTATTGGATTTTCGCTTTAAACATTGTACGATTAAATAGGCAAAAGTTCTTAGCCAGGAGTTTATCATTTATGTCTTTTTTTAGCAGTCGTCGCAAACCGGATGAAGATCAAGACCCAACTGAATCCGCGCCAAGTATCAAAACACCTCCACCGCCCCCCTCTCCTAAACCACGTCCCGTAACAATTGGGTTTGAAACCGTATTAGGAGCGAGCACGATCTTAGAAGGCAAACTCACTAGCGGTGGCAATGTTCGGCTTGATGGCACGTTTACTGGCACACTCAATATTAGCGGCAATGTCCTCGTAGGGGAAACTGCCAAAATTACCGCTGATATTGACGCACATAATATCTCAATCGCTGGATCAGTGCGCGGTAACGTTTCTGGTAATAAAATTCAATTATTACGCACTGGGCGTGTTTGGGGAGATATCCATGCCGTTGCTCTCGCCACAGAAGAAGGTGCGTTTATTGATGGAAAAATTACCATGAAAAACGCACCAAAGCCATTTGATCAACTCATTGAGCAAATTGATGAGGACATCTCCACCGATGAACCAAACGGTGATGAGGACAATATCGACATCAACAAAACGCTCAACCTCAAGGAAGATCAAACCATGCCATCCAATGAAGATTTAACCGTCTCTACACAACCTGAGGAAGATGATGATTAATGTTTTATTTGTTTGTCTTGGAAATATCTGCCGCTCCCCAATGGCAGATGCCGTGTTTGCCCATCTGGTAAAACAAGCCGGATTAGACGATAAAATTCGGGTCGATTCCGCTGGTACTAGTGGGTGGCATGTTGGCGAACCTGCCCATCGTGGTACGCTAGCTGTGCTTAAAAAGCATCATATTCCCTACAACGGACGTGCCCGCCAGTTTACCCACCAAGATGCTAACCAGTTTGATTACATCCTCGCGATGGATCGCAGCAATTTATCAGATATCAAACGATTGATTGGTGATCCACCCAATACAGAGGTGGCGATGTTTCTCTCTTATGCCAACCAAGCTGGATTAACAACCATACAAGAAGTCCCAGACCCATACTATAACAACAACTTTGATGAAGTTTATGATCTTGTGTTTAAAGGGTGTCAGGCATTATTAGATCATATCCGCAAAACTCATGATCTTTAATTGCCGCCATTTTGGGTGGTTTTGGGTGGCTTAGGGCTTGCCTTCAGTGTTTTTTCGACTTCAATTAACAAAATATCACTGTTGATATAATCCCCCCGTAACGGGATATATGCCGCAAGCCCCAATACAAACACCACCATCGCTAACATTCGTTCACCACTAGCAAAAATGACCCCACACACCACCAACAGCAAAATCGCCAACACCATCAACCAAAACGGACTCACACCGTCAGAAACATACCCTTCAATAATCGTCACCCCTTTATCGCGCTCCATACTGCCAGAAAGCCGCGTCGTCTTAGCAAATCGCCCAGCCACTTTCGTCGTCACAGCAATTGAAAAATCCCCACCTTTTTTAATCCATCCATCTAATTCCGGGCGTGATTTGGTGCCTTTTTGTTCTAAACGCGCTTGTAAATCTTTAATACATTGTGAAACAGTTCGCTCTGTATAAAGTGTAAATCGCATCCTCCCCCCTTTAAATCATCGGGATTGTCACGCCGCCATCCACAACAAACACCTGCCCAGTTGTAAAACTAGATGCCGGTGATGCTAAATAAACCGCAATCCCCGCAATTTCGTCTGGCTCACCAATGCGCCCCGCAGGGGTACGGTTCACCACACCTTCTAGCAGCATGTCATTTTCCCAAATTGCCTGGGCAAATTTCGTCTTGATTAGCCCCGGTGCAATCGCATTCACCTGAATATTATCACTCGCTAATTCCATTGCTAAAGTTTTGGTTAGGCTAATCACCGCCGCTTTCGTCATACTATAAATCCCCTGGAAGGTGCCCGGACGTAATCCATTAACGGATGCCACATTGATGATCTTACCCCCACCATGCTGTTGCATCACCCGCACCGCCGCCTGAGACAACCAGAAGTTCCCCATAATATTGACTTCAATTGTCTTTTGCCACATACTATCTTCGCTGTCCATAATGGGTCCAAAATGCGGGTTTGTCGCGGCGTTATTGACTAAAATATCCACCCGCCCATAAGCATCCACTGTCTGCTGAACTAAATTTTGCAAGGCAGCTTTATCTCCATTATGAGCAGCAACAGCCAACACATCATAGCCTTTACTTTTCATCTCTGCTGCAATGTCATCTAACACAGGTTGCTTACGACTAGAAAGCACGACCTTTGCCCCAGCCTCAGCATAGCGTTGGGCAATCGCTAACCCAATTCCTCGTGATGATCCTGTAATAATGGCGACTTTATCCGTTAAATCAAACAGGTTACTCATGTCAAAATTTCTCCTAAAAACAGATCACTGCATTAAGTTTTGATACGTTGATTAAAGATAACACAACGGTCAACGCCTATAAACTTACCGTTGTTTGATGGATGCTGCCACATCCAATGCAACATGTTCATAATGTGCCATCGCCTCCGCCTCAGTAGCGAAGATCACCACCCCATAAGCCTGACCCAAGTCTATAACAATCATCAAGCCATCATATGCCACACCGTCCTTGAAGAACGTCCCATACACTTTTTCTGCTGCCCGCCCATTGATAGACGTAGCATGCACATCTCCAAAAGTAGCATCTGTCTCATCGTCAATGTCATATACCCATAGCATAAAGTTCATCGCATCGGTCACTGTTACGCCATAATCAAACCCCGTTAACAGCGAATGCGGCACAATGAGAACCGCCCCGCCTGCTTCGTCTGCTTCTGGAATGCCTTCATTGTCACGAATTTTTTGCAGGGCTTCCGGTGTTGTCCCCATCAAAATCGCATCATCATGCACCTCACCAAACCACCCCGCCGGATAGCGAGCCTCATAAACACCAACATCGGGTATTGTGACCTGCAAAACCCGTGCAGTCGGGTTCAAATCATATGTAAATGAACTTGCCACTTGGTAAAGTATGCTTGATAAATTTTCATCAGGTTGATTTGCCAAAATTGTCACCACACCAAAAGCGTTTTTTGTCACCACAGCAGCAATATAAACATCTAGACCACGCCCGCCAAACATCAACACGCCTTGAGTATATGCAATTTCTCGTTCAGCCTCATTTGAAACAACTGCTCTGGCAAAAACATTATTTTCATTGGTTGCTTGCTGCAACATCGACTCAACAAACATCACTAAAATTTCTTCAGCAGAACTGTCACGCCGCAGCCCTTCTGTGTTCAAAGTTCGCAAGGGCATCGCCAATACACGCCCGCTAATATCTCCTGGCTCAAGTTCTACTGCTGGCGTGTTCAGGGCATGCATCCGATTAGCAAAGACCAGATCATCCCCATCTTTCCCAGCTACCCACCCTTCTGGGTAACTAATACCTATTCGTCCATCTTCGGTTGTCTGACGATTTTGCGCCGCCACACTCATCACCAACAAAATTGTCGCCATAACTAGCAATCTAATCCATCGCATTAGGTGTATATCCTTACTCTAACTGCTCGATTTCATCTTAAACCATGTTGACCTATTTGTAAGCATGACCTTCCGCCTCATGCTACAATAGCCTGACAATCCATTACTAAAAAATAACAACTCCACTACTCCAAATGAGGTAACATAATGAGCATGATTTACGATATTACACGCACAGTCTCATCTAATCTGAAAGGTTGGGCGGGCGAAACCCCGTTTAGCGCAGTCCGTGAATTGCGCCTAGAAGATGGACATTCTGTTAACCTAACCATACTTACCTTGAGTGCCCATACCGGTACCCATATGGATGCCTATTATCATTTTGAACCCGATGGCGCACACCCAGTAGGAATGCCCTTAGAGGCTTATATCGGTACATGTTATGTCGTTACGGTTAACAAACGGCAAGGGGCACTCACACCAGCAGATTTTGCCCATGTCGATTTATCTGGCGTAAAACGGTTACTGATACATAGCCATATAAGTGATTTACCGGATGATGTATGGACAGAAGAATTTCCTTATCTCAGCGTTGAACTGATCGATTGGCTGCATGATTTGGGGGTTATTCTAATTGGGTTGGATTCGCCATCTGTTGACAGTTTTGATAGTAAAGACTTATCTTGTCATCACGCACTATTTCAGCGGGGTATCGTCAATTTAGAAAGCCTATATTTACGTGATGTACCAGACGGTTATTATGAATTGATCGCCCTGCCTCTCAAATTAGATGAAGTTTGTGGTTCACCTGTGCGGGCTATTTTACGTCAGCAAGAGGGATAATATGATCTACTTTTTTCTATTTGGCATTTGCTTATTGGGGATGTATGTTGCTGTTCGCCGTCAACTTGCCCCTTTGGGGTTTATTGCAGCTGGCGGTATGTTTAGCAGTATTTTATTCATGACGCTTTTTCTGCTTACTCGTGTTGATGTCCCTGTTCAGGCGATTTTATTCGGTATCATCATCGGCGCAGTTTTTGCTATTTCTACACTAGGTATCGCTTGGTATTTTCATCAACAAGAAAACAAGACAGCACAAAAATAACCATATGAGTGTCAATATTGCTGATAATATTGACACTCTAGTGATTCCCACCCCATCATCGTGGAATTTGCCCTATCACCCGCAAACCAATCGCCGTCACTTCTTCATTCTCACGGATAGTTGGGTCAAGATATTCCATCAAAAACGCCAACCCAACACCG
>RFHA01000107.1 GCA_003696565.1 Chloroflexota bacterium | reverse complement strand
CACGCTGCGCAACACTAACGCTACACCTTCAATTTTGGGTGGACTAGGGTCAAAAATTTCCCGGATGCCATCCCAAATCCCGCCGATAGTATTGATCCCTGCCACCACGACAAATATCACAATCGCAACTGGAATTGCCAAACATCCAAACATACCCAATAAACCCCAGCCACAACCGGAGCAGCCTTGGCGTTCCGGGACTTCAACATATTCGTATTCATCATCACTATCATGATGGGTGGCAGTGCTTGTGATTGATGTTTCTTTTTCAGTCATGATGTCTTTTTTCTCATACGCTTATCTCTTTCCAATCCATATTATACAGACGTTTGATACAATAAAAACACAATTTTTAGGGGATTGATATATGGCTATAACTGCAATTTACGATGGACAGTGTGTAATCTGTAACACCACCCGTAGACTTGTTGCTGCGTTGGATTGGTTTAATCGCGTGGAATTTTTGAATTTACATCAGCATGATGATGTACAGAAGCGTTTTCCTATGATTGACCATGACCGTGCAATGGGGGAAATTCATATTGTAACCGAACGAGGGAAAATCTTTACGGGGTTTGCTGGTACGCGCCGGATGCTGCGTGAATTACCGCTTGGATTGCCGTTTTATGCAGTGTTCCGGCTACCAATTATTGGCGATTGGATTGGTCCCCGAGTTTATCGTCTGATTGCCCGTCATCGCTATGCAATCAACCGCTTATTTGGCGTGGAATTGGAAACAGAAGCTTGTCAGGACGGGGTGTGTAAACTCCATTGAATTCTCATCTATGATTTGATACTCTATTAGTCATAAGCCCCCGTAGCTCAGTGGATAGAGCAGAGGTTTCCTAAACCTTGTGTCGCAGGTTCGATTCCTGCTGGGGGTATCCGTTCTTAAAGTTTCTCGTGAAAACCTGCACAAACCCCCCGCCTTAAGGTACAATTGCGCTAACGTATTGTTTTATTAAGTGAGAGCATATGGTTGTTTTAGCGCATGGTTCATTAGGCTATTGGGACGAGCTAATTTTTCTTGGTGTGGTGGTTGTTTTTGTCATGTTGATGGTTGTCAGTTGGATACGTAGCCGCACCACACAGCCACAACTTCCACAAGACAATCAAGCAGAAATGTCAAACGAGCCGGATCATTTTCAACTGGATTAAACGATGCGCTGGTGGATTTTCCTCTTTCTTATTCTGTTGTTTAGCGTTGGGCAGCCAGCACAGGCACATGGTTATATCGTCCGCGCTATTCCAGAGAACCGCGCTGTGTTGGAACGCCCCCCCACGCGCCTACAATATTGGTTTAGTGAGGCGTTAGAACCGGAATTCAGTAGCCTGAATCTGCGTGACCAAAATGGGGAGATCATCGCCACAGGGGGTGTTTCTGAGACGAACAACACCCTCATGACGCTGCGCGTGCCCAATGATTTGCCAGATGGTGCTTATGTTGTGGAACTGCGCCCTGCTTTTGCTAGTGACGGGCATGTTGTGGCAGAAAGTCGGGTGTTTTTTGTTGGGGAAGAAATTGGCGGGGTAGCGGCTGCTGCCGCCACAGACCAGGCACTACCGTTAGAAGTTGCTTGGAAAGTTGTTGTATATACTGCTTCATTGTTGTTATTTGGCACGTTTACGTTGTATGCATTGGTGCTTGTCCCTGCTTGGGGTAGTACGAAATATCCCGCAGGTTTGCTGCCCTCCCGTGTGATGAACCGCTTAAATCTTATTGTCGGTGTGGCGTTAACGGCGGCACTTTTGGGTAATGGATTTGCGCTGATTCAACAAACAATGGTTTTCTTTAATATCAGCTTTGAACAAGCGTTGCAGCCGAATTTTTGGTCTCTGGTGCGTATTGGTTCGCGCTTTGGGGATATTTGGAATGCCCGGATGTTGTTTTTAGGGATCATCGGCGTGATGTTCCTGGCAAGCCTATACTTTAAAAATACACAGCCGGAGATGGTACGCCCGTTTTGGGTGGCATCCGCGTGGATGGCAGCATTGGTGATTGGATCATTCAGCGTGTTGAGCCATGCGGCGGGGTCTTTGGTGCTGCCCTGGGTTGGCGTGACGGTGGATTGGATTCATGCATTGGCGGTTGGGGTGTGGATCGGCGGGCTGGGTGGCTTGGTATTGGTGTTGCCGGTTGCGTTACAACCTTATGAAGGCGATCAACGTCGGCAAGCATTACTCGCAGTATTACGACGTTTTTCTCATTTGGCGGTGGTGTGCTTGGGGATCGTCATCACCAGTGGGCTTTATAGCGCGTCGAATTGGTTTTATAGCACGGCAGAAATCCGCACTAATTTTGGTTTATCTTTGGGGATTAAGGTAGCGATGGTTGCGGTGCTAATCGGTGTGGGGGCAGTACATCATGCCGCTTTGCACCCAGAACGCTACGCCCGTTTTCAGGCAATTATCCCACACTTGAATCACACACTCCGCTTAGAAACGTTGATCGCTTTAGGTGTATTGATTGCTGTTAGTGTTCTCAGTGCGACTCCCGTTCCCATCCCAGAATTTGCACAAAATGATGTTGAAACGCCCACGCAAGTTCAAACAGTGGATGGCTTGACTGTTGTGTTGACGTTGTTGCCAGGTGGTCCGGGGGTTAATACTTATGATACGACAGTGACGCGCGATGGGGTTCGGGTCGATGGTTTAAATGTTTTGCTGATGCAAGCACACCCTGCAACAGACCGGCGCAGTTTACCACATCTCGCTGAGCCTGTAGAAAATGGGTTGTATGTTGCTGCTGGGGATGACATCGACCGCCCAGGGCGTTGGTGGAGTATTATGGATGTTACAACCCCAGATGGAGAAGCACATCGAGTGGCATTTGATTGGGAAATCGACGCGCAAGCCGCCGTTGTGGAATCAATTCCACCGAATATCTGGCATTATACAACCTTGTTGCTGCTGAGTATTGTCATGGTTTGGGCGGCGTATCCAACTGTGCGCCGCTGGATCCACAAAATGAACTTGGATGCACTAAGTGTTTCTATCGCCATTAGTGCTGTTATTGCAACTAGTGTTGCCCTTATTATTGGCTATATGATTATCCAAAATACCCGCGCACAATATGAAGAAACACTTAACCCCACGCCAGAAGTTGTTAATGCTGTTTTACCCACCCAGGCATCGCTTGACAGAGGCGAACAGCTCTTTTTAACAGCGTGTGATTGGGATACCAATTCACGGGATTTTATCACGCTGCGTGATCGTCTACCGCGTACCCGTGATGATGAGTTGTTTTATGCCGTGCGAGATGGCTGGCGTAGTTTGCCCGCCTGTGCGCCGGATTTATCATTTTATCAACGTTGGGATATTGTGAATTACCTCCGTACTTGGGCGGATTATGAAGGGATACAATGATATGAGAAAAACAGTTACGCTTGTTTCTCCAGATGAAGCACTTGGAGAGCGTTTACGCCAAGATTTGACCGATGCCGGTTATACAATTCAACCTGGTTCTATGCTGGTTGTTGTGCTTGAACCGGATAACCAAGTGGTGATGGATGCGATTATTGATGCATTGGATAATCACCAGCATATTCTTCCAATTTTAACGCAACCGTTAGAGCTGCCGAGATTGATTGATAATCTACAGCCATTGGATTTTAGCGAGAGTTATAGCAAACAGGCTTTGTTAGAACGAGTAGCTGCCCTAACTGATCCTAAAGCTCCGCCACCACTGACCACACTCACCCCGCGCAAGCGTCACCAAAATATGCAAGTTGCATATTGGTTAATTGGCTTGTGTATTGTGATTTTTGGTGTAGCAATTTGGGGTGTTATGGCTGGGATATTTATCCCGCCGGAGGATGAATTTGCCGGGGTAGATACGCAAGTTTATTTGACTCGTAATTGGTATATTGACCAGGCGTTACCTAAATCGACCGAGGACGCGCTGAATTTTTTGCCAACTGTAGAAGAAGCGCGTGAAACAGTTCAACCGTATCTTATCGCCACTGCAACTGGCATAGTTATCTATTCTGAAAGCACGTGGTATCCACGTAGCACACAAGACGCAACCGCATTCCCTGCGACGTTACACCGTGTTTCAACATTGGTGCAAGATCGCATGGCGGCGACGGTCACACAATTGGCTGTGACTGCGGCTGCTATCACTGCGACACCAACACCAACATCAACACCCTGATCTGTTATTATTTTAAGGAGGCTTCTTTTGGAGCAAGTCCTTGTTATTGGCGCAGGCCCTGCTGGGATTGCGTGCGCATATTTTTTACAACAAGCAGGCTTGACATATAAAGTCGTGGATAAAGCACATGAAATTGCTTCCACTTGGAACAGTCTTTATCCATCTTTACGTTTAAATACCACTCGTTTCTTTTCGCACTTACCGGGCAAGCGATTTCCACTTAGTTATGGTCTTTTCCCGACTGCTAAGCAGTATCATCGGTATTTGGTGGATTATGTAAAAGAACACCGTTTTAATATTGAACTAGGGGTGACAGTGCAGCGGGTTGCACCAGAAAACGACGGATGGCGTGTCGAAACGGATCAATGGTCTGCATGGTATCCTTATGTTATCCTGGCGACCGGGCGGTTTAATAAACCCTGGTTGCCAGATATCCCTGGGATGGCGCATTATCAAAAGACCTTGATTCATGCGCATGACTATCTTGGAGCGGAGCCGTTTATCGGTAAGCGTGTGATGGTGGTGGGTAATGGACCCAGCGGGGTGGATATTGCCACGGAACTGGGTAGAACAGAAGGGATAATGAAGCCGGTACTACTGGCACAGCGCACCGGTGTGGTGTTACGTCCACGTTATCCCTGGGGGTTGCCCAAACATCTTTGGGTTATTATCAGCGAAATGCTGCCGGATTGCATAGGACGACCCTTGATTAATCATATCAATAACCTGCGCTTTGAAAATTTAGATCGTATTGGTATTAAAACACCTCAATCTGAAGCAGAAAGTTCTGCTGCTGGGGGTACGCGCGGACGTGAATTGATTCAGGTTGTGCAGGCGGGCAAAGTGACGTGTGTGGATGCGCCTGTTTGTTTTGAACCGGATGCTGTGATTTTACAAAATGGTGACCGTGTTCAAGTGGATGCCGTGATTATGGGCACGGGATATTTGCCTGCTCTGGATTATCTCGATATTGATTATGAGACAGATAACCAGGGATGGCCCCTGCGTGTTGATGGCGACCCTGACCGCCATGATACAGGAAAACGACAGGTTTTAGGGTATCCAGGGTTGTATCTTGTGGGGGTATTTTATACTGGTAAGGGGGCGATGTATAACTTTAACGTGGAAGCTAAACAAGCTGTTGAGGAAATTCTTGCCAGTATGCATCAAAAACAAAAGGACGGCGAGTTGCCGCCCCTTTGATATATTTTGTGAACCGCTATCTTATGCATGATAACGCTGCTTGATGACCCATACTGCGCCACCTAACAGGATCAAACCACCTGCTAGCATCATGACTTGAAGCACATCATCACGCCAGGCAGGGGTTTCCCCAGTGGATGGCAATTCTGTGATACCAAGTAGCTCCGGCTGCGATACTTGTGAGCCTGGGGTGGTTTGTTGTCCAGCAGAAACGTCGATAGTGAAGTTAATGATGGCATCTTCACCGCCGTTCAACGCAATGGTTGGGTTTGAAGCACTGACGATGGATGTTGTCCCGCAGATATGCAGACGATAGACCCCATTGGTCAATGCTGGAGAGAAGCT
>RFHA01000106.1 GCA_003696565.1 Chloroflexota bacterium | reverse complement strand
TGCCGTCAGGGTTCCAGATGCGCAGGGTGTGGTCGTCACTCCAAGAGAGGATGTTGCCGTTTTGGAGTTGGATGGCACCCCATACGGAATCAGAATGCCCTAGAAGGGAAGCGATGGGATTGCCGTCAGGGTTCCAGATGCGCAGGGTGGCATCTTTACTCCAAGAGAGGATGTTGCCGTTTTGGAATTGGATGGCACCGTTGACTGAAAAAGAATGCCCTAGAAGGGAAGCGATGGGATTGCCGTCAGGGTTCCAGATGCGCAGGGTGTTGTCTTCACTCCAAGAGAGGATGTTGCCGTTTTGGAGTTGGATGGCACCCCGTATGTCAGAAGAATGCCCTTTGAGGATGCTCTGTAACATGCCACCGGCTGGGTCTAGCGTGGGCTGGGTGAGGATTAATTGTGGTGTGGGGTCGGCTTCTGCCTCGGCACGAGTGTGTTCCAGCAGGGTGTGGATGTCGGGATGGTTTTGTTGGTGTAAGCCTAACCGCCCTAAAAGTTGGTTATACAACTGGTTGTGGTGATTGGGTTGGCTGAGAACATGGGCAGAAACGCGCCAAAATGAGCGCATCAACGCGATGACTGGATGGGATTGGTCTGTGGGTAATGCGTTGAGGATGGCATCGCAGTCCTGTTGGAAGGCGGCGGGGTCTGTGGCGTGCAGTTTCGCCTTCAGGAAGTTCAAATCGGTCATCAATGGGATGAGTTCAGCCAGTCTGTCCGCTTGCTGCAAATGGTAGGCGTATTGTCGATAGGCATATGGATGTGGCAGATGGTATGGGTCACCCAGTGCTTCCAGCAGGCGGTTTTGAGTAGGCTGATAATTCTGACCGAGCTTGTGGCGGTTATAGCTGTGCAGCAAGTCATGCATGCTGACGACACGCTCATCACCGTCTTTTTGTAATTCGAGCAAAGCCAGGTTTTCCAGATCAATCAGCATATCCAGGCAATCGCTATCCGTCAAATTGTTATCTAGCGCGCGCCATAATGTGCTGACGATTGTTTGGGGGACCCAAATGTCTTCCGGAAAGACCCCCAAAGCATGATAAAGGTTGCGATCGTCATCTGGCAGGCTATCCAGGCTCAGGTCAAAACAGACGCTGAGGTTATCGTCGCGCAGTTCAGCCCGCCGCCCCTCTTTGATGTTGGTGATGCTGTCGTAGCTGCTGAGCCACTCAGTGGGGGTGATGCCTTGCTTAAGCCTAGAACCGACGATCTTGATCGCCAGGGGGTGCCCATCTAACACACGATTGATCTCTTTTAGATCAGGAGTTACGTTGGTAATGTCTGACCAATTTTGGAGCAGTTCAAGCCCTTGTTTGCTGCTGAGCTTGCTGACAACGATCTCCTCGGCTTTGAGTTTGGTGGCGATCTCTCGGTCTCGGGTGGTGATGAGGATGCGAGAGCGTTCCATGGGCATTTGGGTAAACGGGCGGATGTGCTGTAAATCCCACACATCATCCAGCACGATCAAGCAGGCTTTGGAGCGCAGCAGCGTACTCAGTTTTGCCTGAGCGAGATCGAGCGTGGCCTAATGTTCGGGCGAGTCACCTAATTCTGTGCCGACGAGTTTCATTTTTTCCAGCACGTTGGGGGTTTCCCGCCCGATTTGCAGCCAAAAGATGCCATCTGGAAAGGCATCGCGGATGACTTCATCATGACAGATGGCAATGGACAACACACTTTTACCGATGCCGCCCATGCCACGCAAAGCGGTCAGCACGGTGCTGCGGTTTTGATCAGAATCGCGCATGATGGATTGTATGAGTTGTTGCAATTCCTCTGGGCGTTCGATGTAGTTCGGCGGCTTATTTGGCACGTGGAAGGGTGTGTAGCGTTCATAAGGCTGGACTGCGCCGCCGGTTTGGATGTCTTGGATAAGCTTGTTGAGATTGTCATTGTAATGAGCTGAGTGGCTCATATCACAATAGTTGAGATGCTCCAAATAGATAGGGCGGTCTGCGTTAGCCTGGACTAAAATGGGGATCACCCGCCGACGTTTGCGCAAGGCACGCAGGTGTTCCCCACGGCAGATTTCGCTATCGTATGACCCAGTTGAGATCAAAGCCAGCAGCACATCACAGGAGTCAATGTTGATTTCGATTTCTTTACTCCAAGACGCGCCGCCATCAATCTCAGAGGTATCGAGCCAGGCATCAAAGCTGTGTTTTTCCAGGTCAGTTTTGAGCCGGAGCGCGAGGTCACGTCCGTCTTTGCGGGCATAGGAGATGAAGATTTTCTGAGGCATACGCGGGCTATCCTTTATGTTGCATGTATCTGAACATAATTATGTATGATGCGATGGGATTATGCCAACAATTCACGCAAAATTGTAGCGAAGCGTTGAATTTCGTCATGGGTGTTGTAATGAGCCAGCCCAACG
This sequence comes from Chloroflexota bacterium, assembly GCA_003696565.1. Classification (GTDB taxonomy): domain Bacteria; phylum Chloroflexota; class Anaerolineae; order Aggregatilineales; family Phototrophicaceae; genus DAOTWY01. The sequence goes on along the minus strand of RFHA01000106.1, from coordinate 7,024 downwards.
CGCACCATGCCATCGTCAGCATGACCTAACCGGCGCATGATCTCAACGGCATAATAGTCGCCGCTCCAGACATAAACGTGTTTTTTTGCTAGATATTGTGCGATGGTGGCGGCGGAATGGGTGGCATGGGTAAAAACCACCGTCGGGCAGCGGTCATCGTATCGGGCGGGGTCTGTGATGCCGTAAATCCGCACACCTGGGGTTGTCTGTAACACGTCGATCAATTCCGTGACGAGACCCTGCTCATAGACGCGGATCGCCTCCATGGCACATTTGTAGTCCAGCGCGTCACCGCTGAAGGCTGGAAACCGCTGTTGATAATAAGTGCGTTGTTGTGCGCCAATGGTTTTAAGATACATCAACGCCGCGCCAAGGGCAGCAATGCCTTCAAAATTGGGTGTGCCGGTTTCCCAGGAATAAGGCGGTTGGTCTTTGGCTGGGCGGACTTTATAAGGCATGAGTGTTTGTAATAGGTCGTGCTTGCCCCACATCACGCCGACGTGTGGACCGAAGAATTTATATGCCGAACACAGCAAAAAATCACACCCAATCGCTTGGACATCTAATGGAATGTGGGGGGCAGATTGTACGGCATCTACCACATAAAGGGCGTTGGCGGCGTGTGCCATCTGCGCGATTTGCGCCACGGGGTTAATAGTCCCAACAGCATTAGATGCATGGACAGTTGCGACGATTTTAGTGCGGTCGGTTAGGGCGGCTTCTAATGAGTCAAGGTCAAGGGTGCAGTCTGCTTCAATAATGTCTACCCAACGCACGGTTAACTTGTGATCCTGTGCGATGCGTAACCAGGGCGCAACATTGGCATCATGATCCATGCGCGTGAGGACAACCTCATCCCCTGGTTGAAGCTGTTGGGCTAATGCGCGGCTGAGTGCGAAGTTGAGCGTGGTCATATTTGCGCCAAAAACAATTTCATTGGGCGTGTTGGCGTTCAAAAAGTATGCCATCTCTTGCCGCACATCATCAGTCATCTCATCAGTTGCGCGGCTCGTCTGGAAGAATCCGCCAGCGTTTGCGTTCATCCTGCTGAAGTATGTACTATAGGCATCAATTACACCCTGTGGAACTTGCGTGCCAGCGGGATTATCAAAGAAAATAGTATTAACATGGTGAGTGAATGCAGGAAACTGTGTACGAATTTGATTTGGATTAAGTGTCATAGCCAACCTTTTGATATAATGAAGCAATTCTTACAATTCTGATTGAGTCATATTATGACTGATATTTCCAATTTATCCGAACAGAACAAACAACTGTTACAAGAAATTCGTCGCCGGACAAATCAAATGGCGGCGATTAATGTTGTCACTAGTGCAGTTGGTCAATCTTTAGACCTAGAGAAAACGTTAGAAACCGCCTTAGAAATCGCCCTACAAATAGTCGAAAATGGGGAAGCCAGTGGCATCAGCCTGATTGATGAGGCAAACAATGAGCTGGTTTTGCGCGCACAACGGGGATGGGTCAATGATTTTGTGAGTCAAAATCCCATGCGTATCCCGTTGCATCAGGGGCTTTCTGGGCGGGTGGTGGATTCAGATGATGTGGTGATGGAAAATGATCTGATCCATGCACAAGACTTAGCTGTGCCGAGTTTTCGTAGCGAACCGTTTCGCTCTATTGTGATGGCACCCATGCATGCACGTGGGCGGATTATCGGCATCCTGAGCATTATGAGCAGTGAACCAAATAGTTTTGATGAGGACATTATCCCCGTGTTGCGGGTGGTGGCGGATACTGTTGGCGTGGCGATTGAAAATGCGCGGCTATATTCTGAAACAGTTGAACAGAAGACGCGCTTACAGGCGATTTTGAATGCAACGGCGGATGGAATTATCGTCACAGACCATGAGACACGAATCACTTTAGTGAATCAAGCAGCCGAGCTAATGTTAGGGATAAACAGCCGCGACGTATTAGGTGAAACACTGCGTCAAGCTGCTTTCCCGCCACGTGTGCGTGACGCGCTGTTGAAGGCGTTGGCTTCTCGGGCACAGGGTGAAAACAGCATGTTTCAAGTCACGCTGGATAATGAACACGTGCTAGCGGCACTGGTTTCCCCAGTGAGTTATGAAGAATCAGATCAATATGATGGTTGGGTGATTGTATTGCATGATATTACCTATGTTCGTCAGGCAGAAATTGCCCGCGCACAGTTTATGCAAGCTGCTGCTCATGATATGCGTAATCCGCTGAGCGTAACATATAGTTCCATCATCACACTCAATAAAATTGTTAAAGATAAAGCGAAATCAGTAGAAGAAATCATCAGCTTAGCGTTGAATGGACTGGCACGCTTGCGTGGGTTGATTGATGACCTGCTCCATTTGGAACATATTGAAAGCGGATATAACTTTAACGCTGTTGAGTTTAATTTGTTAGATGTGTTGCATGAAGTTCATCGTGAAGGCTATGTGTTGTTGGAAGAGAAATCGATAGCATTTGCCTTAGAAGTGCAGCCAGATTTGCCGCTGATTGTTGGGGATGTTCGCTGGATTAAACGTGCTTTGCATAACTACTTGGGAAATGCCGCTAAGTATACGCCAATGGGTGGCAAGGTATTGCTTAGAGTTTATCAGCAGCATGATTTTATTCATATTGAGGTGATTGACAACGGTCCAGGTATTCCAGTGAGTGCGCAGCCACAACTATTTGATCGTTTTTACCGTGTAGAGGGTAATAAGACCGAAGGCAGCGGCTTGGGGTTGGCGATTGTTAAATCTGTGGCGCAAGCGCATGGGGGTAGCGTTTATGTTTATAGCAAACCTGGCGAAGGTGCAACCTTTGGAATGACATTGCCATGTTAGTTGTCATTGCTGTTCTAATTGGCGTGCTGATCTTGATGAACCGCTTTCCGGCGGATGTTGTTGCTGTGATCGCGATGTTGGTTTTGTACCTTACCGGCGTGGTGACTGAGCAAGAGGCAGTTGCTGGCTTCTCTAGTTCTGTGGTGATAACGCTCATTGGGTTATTTATTATGACGCACGCGCTGGAAGTTACCGGGGTGATTCATCGCATCGCCAATCGCCTGAATCAACTTGGCGGTGGGGCAGAAGTGCGGTTAATCACTCTGATGATGGTAGCGGCGGCGGTTTTGTCTTTGGTGATGAACAATATTGCAGCGGGAGCTGTATTGTTGCCTGCGGCGGTGCGTGTGGGGCAAATATCGGACGTGAAGGTCTCAAAACTATTGATTCCGGTTGCCTTTGGGTCATTAGTTGGTGGCATGGCAACCTACTTTACGACAGCAAATATCGTTATGAGTACACTCTTACAAGAGCATGGCTATCATGGGTTATCTATGCTGGATTTTATTCGTGTAGGTGGCTGGATTGTTTTGGCAGGGGTTTTGTATATGGTGCTCATTGGACGGCGGTTATTGCCAGCCCGGGAAACCCTGACGCAAATCACTGTTCCATTAGCTAAAACATATCAACTGGATGAACGGATGTGGGAGCTTCAGGTTTTGCCTGGGTCACAGTTGGCGTTTCAGCCATTGCGTTTAACCGGTATTGGAGAAGAACTTGGGGTTACTGTTTTAGCAATTTGGCACGGAAAACGAGCGATCTTCTCCCCATCCCCAGATGAAATTATTAACCCGTATGATTATATATTGGTGTTAGGGCGTGAGGAACGGGTTAGGCAGATGTTAGCATGGGGAACTGCTTTTCGTCCGGAGCAGCATCATCACTTTGGCGTGGATTTAACCGAAGTGATTATCCCGCCGCGCTCATCTGCTATTGGTCAGTCATTAAGCCAACTCGATTTTCGTAAACAATATGGGGTGACGGCTGTCGCATTGTGGCGGGGGGGAAGAAGCTATCGTACCGATGTCGGCAAGATACCGCTAGAGGTTGGGGATGCGTTATTGATGGTTGGCACGGGGGATAACTTCCGGCGATTAGCACAATCGCGTGATTATCTTGTGCCGAGCATTGGCAATTTATCGGTTCCATTAAGACCACAAAAAGCCTGGTGGGCGTTTTTTATTATCAACGTTGTGCTATTGCTATCGATTTTTGAAGTGTTTCCGTTGCCATTGGTGATGCTTGGCGGCGCGATGGCGGTTATTTTAAGTGGCTGTTTATCAACTGAAGAAGCATATGAAGCGGTTGAATGGCGTGTGATTTTTTTGATTGCTGGGATGCTGCCGATTAGCACCGGTATGATTAAAACGGGGTTTGCTGAACAAGTTGGGTATTTGATTTTAGATGTTGTGGGGCATATGGGAGAAAACGGGCTAATCATGACTTTGTTTGTCCTGACAACATGCGTGGCACAGGTTTTGGGAGGGCAGGTCACCGCGTTAATTATTGGTCCCATTGCGCTCACAGCAGCTGAACAAGTAGGGGCAGATGTTTATGCCATGGCGATTGCCGTTGCGATTGGCTGTTCCACTGCTTTTTTGACTCCACTTGCCCATCCGGTCAATTTATTGATTATGGGCGTTGGCGGATATAAATCAACGGATTTTCTACGTGTGGGGGTGGGCATGACGTTGGTAACTGCCGGTGTTTTGTGGCTGATTTTGAGTATTTCATAAATTTTTACGACATTTAAACATTTTTTAATCCGCGACCTATTGACAGTTATGCACTATTTATGATACTGTATAGGCAGGTTGCACAATTGATTTGTTGTGACCCACAAAGAACGATAATGACCGATTAGAATTGACGAAGAAAGGATAAAAGCGTGATTTTGGTAACTGAACAACACGGAAATTATTGCATAATCACGCGAATCTGCTGCTGACACTGTGAGGTTGTCAATCATTCCGTCAGCCGCAGGTTGCCCTGCGGTTTTTTCTTGCGGTAAACCAGAAAGGAACACCGGATGCGATATGGGCATTGTGTTCTCGACGAACCGCCTAACAACGACGGAGAGAATACTCAGTTAAAACGGGAAGCGACGCAGCAACATCATCGTCTTGTTCAATCTGATGAAAATGAGGAGGTTAAAAACCCATGAACGAATTTTATATTACCATGCAAGCCGAAATGGAACTTCAACAACGTAAGCGGTTGCAACAGGAACAAAATAAAAACACACTGGAAAACGAATTGCGCCGGATTGTCAGCGAATTCCGCCAAGAAAACAGCAAACAAAAGAAAAGCTAACGCGATAGGAGCGATTATACCATGACCGATTTACTCAATGTACATTTGCTTGAAATTGAACGCCGCCAACGTGAACAACGGATGCGGGAAGAAAACGTGAATACCATCATCAAGCAGATTGCGGATGAATTCCGCCGCGAACGGAAAACTCGTAAGCAGAATAAGTAAGACTTGATGAAAAAGACGGTGGCAATATACACCCCACCGTCTTTTTGATTCTATTATAGAGGGCATTCAACAAAAAAAGACCGTGATAAACACGATCTTCAAAGTGCGGGGAGGACAGGATTCGAACCTGCGGTCCGGTTTTACCCGGACAACCGCTTAGCAGGCGGCCCCAATCGTCCACTCTGGCACCTCCCCATGATAATTATTGACTTATTAAGCTGCGGAGCGAGAGGGATTCGAACCCCCGGTACGCAGAAACGTACAGTGGTTTTCAAGACCACCGCCTTAAACCACTCGGCCATCGCTCCTTGCCTAGCGTTTGTGTATTCTAGCATGCTCTTTACAGCCGGTCAATAATTGATTTGTTTCTTTTAATGCCTTAATTGGCAATTTCTTTATTTGAACTTCTTCATCTATAAACTTGAGAAGACCTATAAATTTTTGTTTATTTTGTGCGCATTTTTATGCAAGGTTGAATAAAATTTAAAGTGAATTCAACAGATAGTTCAGTTATTTTTTGAAGTACACGACACTAAGGAGATACTTATGCGCAAATTGATGATCCTGTTTATCTTACTAATTACCACCACGCTCAGCGCACAGGAAAGCCTGAGTTACGGAGAAACAGTTAACGGCGTTATCACCAATCAAATGCCAGAAGTATTTTATACATTTCAAGGCTCAAGGGGGGATACTATCGCGATTGAGATGCAGGCGGTTGAATCTGAGCTAGACAGTTTTTTGCGCTTGTTGCTGCCGGATGGTACAGAGTACGCCTCTGATGATGATGGGGCTGGCAACTTAAATGCACTACTAGCACCGATCTTCTTACCGGAAGATGGGATATATACTATTGTAGCGACACGCTGTTGTGGGGATTTTGGCAATAGCGAAGGGGCTTATCAATTGACGCTCAAACAAATTGATGTGCCAGTTATTACATTGGATGACACGGTAACACTGGAACTTGCGGCAGAAGAGACAGCGGCGTATTTGTTGTTTAATAACACAAATGTTGAGCAAATGGCCGCTTCTGTTATGTCAACACGCACATCTGGGGTGGATCAAGTCCAGTTGGAAGTGCGTGGTCCGGTGGGGGAGATGTTCTATGGCTATTCACCAATGCCTGATGCTTCTCAAAGTGTTATTAGCCCGTTGATCTTACAACCGAATGGTGCCTATCTGATTACAGTTCGTCGTGTGTGGTATTTTGATACGGAAACAGAGGCACAACCTTTAACAGTTGATGTTACAATCCACGGGTTAAATGTCACCCCGTTTACCTTTGGGCAAACTCTTAACGGGCAACTTGATGATGCAAATGATAACCTCATTTACAGCTTTGAGGCTCAGGATTTATTGCGGATAGAAGCGATAACCAATAATCAGGAAACCGGTTTTGAAGTAAGGCTTTATGATCCGTTTGGCACACTGGTGGATAGCCGGATGGTGACTGGCGGTATCAGTAACAATCCATTAGTTGTAGACCCTCTCCCAGTGCAACAGGCAGGAACATATTATCTGGTTATCCAGCGTGTGAATTTGAATTCATCAGATGTGACTGGGCAAGTGGTTGATTATACTGTGTATGTGGGCGCATCTGAAACGCTATTCTTGACTAGTGGCGTGCCTGTTACAGATATGATTGATAATGTCAATGTCTTGGATCGTACCTATCGGTTCAATGGTGAAGCCGGGCAGCGCATCCGCATTACCCT
>RFHA01000105.1 GCA_003696565.1 Chloroflexota bacterium | reverse complement strand
TATATTCTGGATCACAAAAGTGGTATAAGCACCAATCATCATTAATTCACCGTGAGCGAGATTAATCACTCCCATCAAACCAAACATCGCCACCAATTATTCAACATAATCCAACATATATGATGGATTTAATCGAACGATACAATTTGAATTTACCGCTACCAAAGCAACCAAACATAATGGATCATACAATCATCATACAAAGGCGGGAGCTAGCCAACTGGTTGAGATTACAAACGTACGGCTTTGCTTGGGCAGCAACTCAAATTGATCAATATATCCCCGACCTTATACCACCTCAGCCACTTAATTTTAATGAAACAACTGATTGGGAAGGCTTTACAGTAGACTCTCCTTTTGAAGCAGCTGATTTATCACTAGATTTATTTAACCGGCTGGAACTAGGTATACCGCTGTTAATTGTTAACGAGCCAATGTTTATCAGCGATGACCCACAACACTACAATATTTTTTATCCTCGCTGGGCATACGATCATTATCGTCAGCTATTATCTGCTCAAGGTTGGACGAATTACATTGATCTATCGAACAGCATCCCGCCGCAGTTTTTTACAGATAGCCCGGTGCATCTTAACCCACAGGGGATAACCATGCTAAGGGACATTTTGATGTCTGAATTACTTCAAAGACTTGATTAATGCTTTGTTAAAGACCTTTGCATGGGACAATCTTGCGTTATAATGTGTAAGGCAAGGAAACTTGTTTTAAAAAATTCTTTACAAAATTTCAAGGAGAGAAGTATGTCTATTCGTAAACTGGCACTACTGCTTGTTTTCGTAATGGCAGCCGCAATGCTATCATCTGGTGTTCTCGCTCAAGATGATGAAATTGTGGTTGAACCAGGTGATGATATTGTTCTTGGTTTAGCTGTTTCCCTCAGTGGTGATACAGCTCCGTTTGGTATCGATATTCAACGTGGTGTTGAACTTGCCCAGGAAGATCGTCCGACGGTCACCGTTGATGGGGTAGAGTTTAATGTCGTTATTGATGCTCAAGATTCCGCTTGTAGTGCAGAAACAGGGCAAGCAGTCGCCAATCGTTTTGCTGCTGATCCTAGCATTGCCGGCGTTATTGGGCATATGTGCTCCAGTGCATGCAACGCCGCCGCCCCAATCTACGATGCGGCTGGCTATACTAGCATCAGCCCAAGCTGCACCGCCCCTACCTTAACACAGCAGGGCTATACCAGCTTTAACCGTGCTGTCACGCCAGATGGCATCCAAGGAACATTGGCAGCTGAATTTATTTATAATGAGCTAGGTGTGACTAAGATTGCCACGATCCATGATGGTAGTGCATATGGTGAAGGTCTGGTAACTGTTCTCATTCCTGCCTTTGAGGCACTTGGTGGCGAGGTTGTTGCTTCAGACGCAGTGAATGTTGGCGATACAGATTTCCGTGCTTTGTTGGAAGAAATTGCATCAGCAGAACCAGAACTAATCTATTTTGCTGGCTTCCCCAATGAAGCAGCACTTTTAGCACAACAACGTGCAGATGCGGGTTTAGGCGATGTAATCTTTATGGGCGCAGATGGCATCCAAGGTCCAGAGTTCATCGAACAAGCTGGGGAGGCTGCTGAAGGTGCTTATGCTTCTGTCGCTATTCCATTCAGCAGTGATGACCTTGATATGCTGTTAGAACGTTATGTGGCAACCTATGGTGAAGAACCGCCTGGTCCTTACTATCCTAATGGCTATGATGCTTATAACATTTTCTTGGATGCTATTGAAGCTGTTGGCGAAATCAACGAAGATGGTGCATTAGTTATTAGTCGTTCTGCACTCCAGGAATATGTCCGTTCCTTTGAAGGCTTTGAAGGTATGACTGGACTGCTCTCTGCCGATGGTACTGGTGAAACCTCATCTTCTGCAATTGGTTTCTATCAAGTACAGGATGGCGAATTTGTGGAAGTATTGGTCATGGGTGGTATGGAAGACGACATGATGATGGAAGAACCCACCATGGCGATCTCTGATATTGCTCTGAGCGATCCAAACTTCTCCACATTGGTAGAAGCTGTTCTTGCAGCAGACCCCTCTGTTTTGGATGCATTGCTTACTGCTGAATCACTAACCATTTTTGCCCCTACTAATGATGCTTTTGAAGCTTCCGGTATTGTTGTGACAGACCTGGATGCAGAAACGTTGACCAATGTGTTGCTGTATCATGCAGTAGAAGGCGAATTTGACGCTGCCGCACTTGTGGAAATGGGTAGCGGTACCCTGACTACCTTGTTGGGTGAAGATATCACCTTTGAAGTAGTCGATGGTGCAGTGGTTCTTAATGGCACTGTAACAGTGGTTATGCCAGATGTGTATGCAACCAATGGTGTGATCCATGTCATTGACGGCGTACTGTTGCCAGGCGAATAAATTGGTGGCAGTTTTGGATAAAACCGATTAAGATAGTATGACTTTAGTTTCAGAGGTGGGTTTATCCCACCTCTGCTTGGTTTAAGGTGTAAGGAGTTTTTATGGCATCTGAGGGGTCAACGGTGACACGCCGCTATAATTATCTTTTGCCGCTGCTCCGCAGTCCCATGTATACAATAGGGGCGGCTTTCTTAGTCTTTTTGGTCGTTGTTGCCGCATCAAATGTTCTTACAGGGGAATATACGCCAGAGCAGTTTATACAACAGCTGATTTTTGGTTTGTCTCAAGGAAGTATTTACTCCTTAATCGCTCTGGGATACACATTGGTTTATGGCATCCTGTTTATGATTAACTTTGCACACGGTGAAGTGTTCATGGCAGGGGCTTACATGGGCTTTTTTACAATTTATGGTTTTCAACAGTCTGGTTTTTTACAAGAACATACTTTTCTTGCTCTTTTGGGTACGTTAATAGCCGGTATGTTAGCATCTGTGGTAGTGGCTGTTTTATTAGAGCGCATTGCTTATCGTCCACTACGTAATGCGCCTCGCCTTGTACCACTGATTACGGCTATTGGTGCATCAATCACGTTACAAGAGCTTTTTAAGTTGCTTTTTGGTGCTAGTGCGCGGCGTTTTCCTGATATTAAACTCTACGTCTTTCAATCATTATTTGAGGGGGCTTCTTGTGAGACTCTTCGCGGAGAAACCATCTGCCGTGATGGGATTGATATTGTCAGCGGAATTTATACTATAAATCTTTTGGGTATGGAGCTAACAATACGCCCTATCTCATTTGTGGTCTTTTTTGTTTCTCTCGCTATTATGATTGCCCTATGGTTTTTTATCCAACGCACTAAAACTGGACGTGCAATGCGTGCGGTTGCAGAGGACAAAAATACCGCAGCACTAATGGGAATCAATGTTGATCGTACAATTGTGACCACATTTGTACTTGGTGCATTGCTTGCAGGGGCAGGAGCTGTTTTATTTTCTATGATCCCCGGTAATGGGCAAATTGAGTCTCGTATGGGCTTTTTCCCTGGTATTAAAGCGTTTACAGCTGCTGTTATTGGTGGTATTGGTAATGTGCCCGGCGCGATGTTCGGTGGTTTATTCCTTGGCGTGGCGGAATCGGTTGGTCCGTCTATTCTTGGGTTGAGTAATCAACTGAAAGACGTAGTTTCTTTTGGGTTATTAGTTCTTGTTCTAATCTTTCGTCCAACTGGCTTTTTTGGTGAAGTGCTCTCAGAAGAGAAAGTCTAATGTTCCACAAAAACACACTGCGTTATCCATTTTATGTGACTGTTGTCATTGTGATATTGACTCTAACTGGTATCTTCAGCACGTTTGAAAGTCGTGAAGTGCTGGAAGATTATCTAACCCTAGCTACTGTCACGCTTGGCTTGATGATAGGCGTTTCCGCTTATGTCACGGCACTTCCGATGCGTGGGCGTTTGATTGCAGTTAGCGTGAATAGTTTAATTGGTGTGCTAATACCCACGCTAGCACTGATCCTGATTGTGGTTTTAGATACACGTACTGACCTCACTTTTGTATTTCAACGGCTGAAAGATTTAAATCCTGGTACGCTTACCTCCGGGAAAATTGTTTACTTAGATGGCGGTGGGTTATTAAGCCCCCTGCGTGATCTAAATTTTGCAGATTGGATTACAGTTCCTGGCGTTCAACTTCAAGGGTTTGCCTTGTTGTTACTTTTTGCCGTTGTTGTTGCTGGTTTTGTGATCGTTTATATTCATTTTTCCCGCCAATGGCGTACGATTATATTTATCTCTTTATTGTTGACGGTTGTTCTTAGCCTTGCTAGCGGACAGCTTGACCGCATCCTGACACTGCCGGATGCAGTAATGTTATTTACTGTTTTCGCGTTGGGGTATTTTGTTGCCTTTTACTTACCCGAATCGTTGTGGTTACGTACCATAAGCGGATTTAGCTTAGGGATGATCTCTGCTGGTGCTCTTGTACTTTTGGTAAATAATGGGGCATTAGATGCTGGTGGTGTGTTAAGAGGCATCGGCTCTGTGCCACGGATTTTACAGATGAGCATCAATGGTGATTTTATAGTAGGTGATCTCTCTATTCCGTTGAGCGTATTTTTTATCTTAATTTTAGGGGTAATTGGTGCTTTCGGTGCGCTGATCAATCGTGCGCCTCGCTCGGTTCATGATGCCTCATTATATTTTGCGCTCGGCTTGTTGTTATTAGGGATTTTACAGTGGGGAGATCGTTTCCGTGTCAACGATACTATTTTAGGTGTTGAAATCATCTGGAATAGACCAGAAGTTGGGATTTTGCGTGCCATTATCATCTTCTTTTTGCTATGTATGGCGATGTGGATTGTCCCACGATTGTCTATACGCGCTGAGAAAACGTTTTTGCGTGTTGTCCCTGTTCAAAGGCATCAAACACAATTTATCTTTTTTGCAATTTCTATGCTTGTCTTGCTGATTGCCCCTCAATTTATGGGGTTATATATTAGCAATGTGTTCAATTTGATTGCGCTATACACCATCATGGGTATTGGGTTAAATGTAATGGTGGGATATGCCGGTCTGCTTGATTTAGGATACGTTGCTTCGTTTGCCATTGGTGCATATACACTTGGTATTCTTACAAAACCCAATATCTTAACTTGTGGCGGGGCTGATCCCGCAACATTAGAAAACGCCCTGCAAACTTGCACGGGGGTGATGACCTTTTGGCAAGCTTGGCCCATTTGTGTTGTATTCAGTGCTGTAACTGGTATGCTGCTTGGCGTTCCTGTATTGCGGTTGCGCGGTGATTACTTGGCGATTGTTACATTGGGCTTTGGAGAAATCACCAATCGTATTATCAAAGCAGATGACTTTAAACCTTTATTTGGTGCGGCGAGCGGGATCACCCGTATTCCTAGCCCTGTCATTGACTTGACTCGCTTTGATGAGGGTTGGTATGCGCAACTCAATAACTCAACAAGTATCTATTATTTGTTTTTGTTCAGTGTGTTGTTTGCTGCTTTTGTTGTTTATCGCCTGGCGAACTCACGTATTGGACGGGCTTGGCGTGCTGTCAAGGCGGATGAAAATGTTGCCCAAGCCATGGGGATTCATTTAGTGAACACTAAGTTGCTGGCGTTTGGCGTTAGCTCTGCCTTTGCTGGTTTAGGTGGGGCAGTTTTTGGGGCATCCGTTCAAGGTATTTTCCCAGATAGTTTTACAATCTTAGTGTCGATTAACGTCTTGAGTCTTATCATCATCGGCGGGATGGGGTCTATTCCTGGGGTGGTGCTTGGTTCAATGATTCTCATTGGTTTGCCGGAGTTGCTGCGTGAATTAGATGACTACCGCTTATTGAGCTTTGGGGTGTTACTTGTCGTTGTCATGTTGATTAAACCAGAAGGCATTTTGCCGCCATCACCGCCCAAATTGGCAGAGAAAGAGCAGGTAATACATGGCTGATTTACTATTGGATGTACAAAAAATTCAAAAACGCTTTGGCGGATTGATTGCCGTGCGTGATGTGGATTTACAGATTGAACGGGGTATGATTGCCAGTCTGATTGGTCCTAATGGGGCAGGTAAAACCACATTTTTTAATTGTGTCACTGGGTTTTATGTACCAGAAGAAGGCGATATTGTCTTTAATGGGCGTTCGATTCGAGGTTTGCGGACAGATCAGATCGCACAACGGGGTATTGCACGTACCTACCAGAACATTCGCTTGTTTAAAGATATGACCGTTATTGAAAATGTTTTAGTCGGTATGCATATTCATATCCGTACCTCACCACTTGGTGCTGTTTTAAGAACACCCCAAATGCGCCGCGAAGAAGCAGTGGCGATTGACCGCGCACTAGAATTGCTTGATTTCGCCGGTTTGCAAGGCAAAGGTGATCTTTTGGCTGGTAATCTTGCATATGGTTTTCAAAGACGGTTAGAAATCGCCCGTGCACTCGCTTTAGAACCTTTGCTGCTTTTATTGGATGAACCCACTGCGGGGATGAACCCCCAAGAAACAGATGAAATGATGGGCTTCATCCGTCGCCTGCGTGATGAACGTGATTTAACAATCTTTTTGATTGAGCATGATATGAAACTTGTGATGAGTATTTCAGATCAGGTAACCGTGATGGACTATGGGCGTAAAATTTCTGAAGGAACACCAGCCCATGTTCAACGTGATCCGGTTGTCATTGAAGCTTATTTAGGGTCATCTGTTATGCAAAAAGGGGCAAAAGATGGCACTGCTTGAGGTACAAGATATTCATTCCTATTATGGTAAAATTCACGCTCTTAAAGGTATTTCGATCACGGTAGAGCAGGGTGAAATTGTTACCTTGATCGGTGGAAATGGGGCGGGTAAATCGACCACATTGAATACCATATGTGGTATTGTCCGCGCAGCTGAAGGGCGTATTTTGTTAGAAGGTGAGGACATCACCAAAACCCCACCACATGAAATCGTGGCACGTGGTATTGTTCAATCACCAGAAGGGCGTAAAATATTCACCCGCCTTACTGTTCGAGAGAACCTAGAAATAGGTGCTTTTAAGCGTAATGATCTCGCTGGTATTAAAAAAGATATGGAATACGTTTTTGAACGGTTTCCGCGGTTAAAAGAACGGCAAAATCAACTTGGAGGTACGCTTTCTGGTGGCGAACAGCAAATGCTGGCTATGGGGCGCGCCCTAATGGCACAACCGCGTATCTTGCTCTTAGATGAACCCTCTATGGGCTTGGCTCCTTTACTGGTCGAAGCAATTTTTGATGTAATTGAATACCTAAATAAAGAAAATGGCACAACCATTCTTCTTGTTGAACAAAACGCACTGATGGCACTAGGTGTTGCACATCGCGGGTACGTGTTGCAATCGGGTTATATTACACATAGTGGAATCGCCTCTGATTTGCAAAACGATCCTAAAATTATTGAGGCTTATCTCGGTGGATAAATAGATTGGGGCGTTCTTCACGCCCCTTTTTGTATTAATACTCTCGCTTGACCAAAAACTCTGCTAATGCCAATAATTGCGTATGGTCACGCTGCCCATTATTGACCTTATCTAATGCCATTATGGCTTCATTAAAATATTGTTCAATCAGCCTTTGTGTCGCCTCTTTTGCGTCGACTTCGTCAAAGACTTCTAGCACTGTTTTGATGTCTTCCCCTTGAATAGAGTCTTGTTGATAAATCTGTGATAGGAGGTCTTGTTGTTGTGGGTTAGCATGACGTAATGTGAATAGCACCGGATAACTTTTTTTGCGGTTCTCAATATCTGTTGTGGCAGATTTTCCGGTGATTGCTTCATTGCCCCAAACACCTAAATAATCGTCTTGAATTTGAAATGCAATCCCTAAGTTTTTTGCAAAATCAGCATAAGCCTGGATCGTTTGCTCATCATCTGTGCTGAGAATAGCACCCAGTTGTGCACTGCATTGAATAAGTGCCCCAGACTTGTGATAGATCATGGTCAAATATTCTTCAGGGGTTACATCCATGCGTGTCTCAAAACTGATGTCTAGCATTTGACCTTCTACAGTTTCAATACTAGCTTGTAGTAAAGCTGATGTTGCACGGACGACTTTTTCCGGTGGAATGGCGTGATGAATAGCATCTAACGCGGCTGCGACTCCCATTGCAAATAAACCATCGCCAACATTAATGGCTTGGCTAATATTCCATTTTGCCCACAAAGCTGGACGATGTCGACGCTCTAATGAATTATCCATTACATCATCGTGAATTAATGTGAAGTTGTGGATAATTTCAATGCCGGCTGCTGCTGAATAAACATGTTGATAACTACCACAAATTGCCTGTGCAACCAACATCATCATCAAAGGGCGGCTACGTTTACCGTTGAGTTGCAGGGTTTTTTCCCCTGGTTCCCAATTAAAATGATGATTAATCATTTCACCTAGTAAGGCAGAGACTTTAGGTCGCTTATCACAATAACGTTTAATATACTCCTCTAAATCAAGCAGCATATGAGAAAATGTATCATAATACCAATTGGACATGCTTCTTCCCCAGGTTGAGACTTGTCACCAAAATTATAACAGGTCTAATGTGCTTTGTAATGAATAGATTATGACCTTATTCTTTGAACTACTGTTCTTTTACCGTTACAATGGATAATAAATGAATTTTAAAATGGTGGTAAAAAACATGGCGAAGTCTTTACTAAATGATTTTCCCGTACCAACTTATGAAGAATGGTATCAAGCCGCTGTTCAATCTTTGAAGGGCGCACCATTTGAAAAACTAACCACGCAAACTTACGAAGGAATACAACTCCAACCACTTTATTACAGCTCCCCGAACACAACGCATCAGTATACATTCCCTGGTGAATATCCCTATGTGCGGGGAACACACGCATCGGGTTATTTGACTACTCCCTGGGCTATTGCCCAAGAGATTCCTTACGCTGATCCTCAAGCATTTAATGAAGCATTGCGTTATGACTTAGCACGCGGACAAACGGCTGTCAATCTTCGTGTAGATGCATCCGGCAAACGAGGTGTCATCATCCGTTCAGCTGCTGATCTGAAGCAAGCTCTTGAAGGGGTAAATTTAGCTGATGTTCAGTTATTTATCCGTGCTGATGAAGCGAGCTATGATCTTGCACAGATGTTAGAGAATCCAGATCAGCTCACCGGTTATATCGCCTATGACCCCATCGCCATATTAGCAGAACACGGGCAGTTGACTATCCGCTTGGAACAAGCCTATAACCAAATGGCAGATTTGCTCAAATGGCGTATTACAAACGCGCCAAATATGGAAGTCATTGCTGTTGACACGGAGGTTTATCACAACGGTGGTGCTAATGCTGTACAAGAATTGGCGTTTGCTATGGCGACTGCTGTTGCATATATTCGCCAAATGACCCTGGCACGCAGCTTTGATTTTGATGTAACAGCTAATGCAATTTGTTTTATCTTTCCTGTTGGTGGGCATTTCTTTATGGAAGTGGCGAAGCTGCGCGCAGCACGCCTACTTTGGGCGCAAGTCATCAAGGCGTTTGGTGGTGGGCAATCGGTGCAGAAGATGAAACTACATACCCGTACAAGCTTGTTCAATAAAACACTACTTGATCCTTATACAAACATGCTTCGTACCACACTAGAAGCATTTGCCGGCGCAATTGGGGGGACAATGAGTATGCATGTCACACCTTTTGATGGGGTGTATCGCCAACCAGATGAATTTTCACGCCGGATTGCACGCAATCAACAGATCATTTTGCAGCATGAGTGTAACCTGCTCTCACTCATTGATCCTGCTGGCGGGTCTTATTATGTTGAAACGCTAACCCATGATTTAGCTAAATCAGCGTGGACACTTTTCCAACAAATTGAAGCACAAGGTGGGATGTTAAAAGCACTTAAGGATGGTTTCATCCAAGCTGAAGTAGAAAAAGTAGCGGCGCAACGCAATGAAAATTTTGCCAAGCGTAAAGATGTTCTTATCGGTGTGAATATGTATCCAAATGCCACAGATGACTTGCCGCCACGCCAACCTATTGAAACAACTAACGTGGAAACACCTTTTAAACCCATTAAACAATATCGCCTTGCCCAGCCTTTTGAAAAACTACGTTATGCTGCTGCTGACCATGCAGCAAAACAGGGGCAACGTCCGCGTATCTTTTTAGCAAATATGGGTGCGCTTAAACAACATAAGGCACGGGCAGATTTCACCATCGGTTTTTATGAAGTCGGTGGCTTTGAAATGATTAACCCACCTGGGTTTGATACACCTGAACAAGCTGCAAAAGCTGCCTTAGAATCTGGTGCTGGGGCGGTAGTGATTTGTTCCACAGATGATACTTATCCTGCTCTTGTGCCGCCGTTGGTTAAACAAATTAAAGCCGCTAACCCTAAAATAATTGTTATTCTTGCAGGTTACCCACAAGATCAGGTTGAAGCG
>RFHA01000104.1 GCA_003696565.1 Chloroflexota bacterium | reverse complement strand
TTGCATGAATCAGGCAAAAGATGGATTGCGTTTTATAGCGGTATCGCCTGATGATGGTGATGCGATTTCTCTATAAAGGACGATAAGTTATGCACCCATTACCTCGGTTGTTAAGTTATGCGCGGGATTATCGGGGATCGGTGATCCTGGCAACGTTATTTTCCATTCTCAACAAAATTTTTGACCTAGCACCGCCCGCTTTAATTGGTGCAGCAGTCGATATTGTTGTCCAGCAGGAAAACTCTCTACTTGGCAAGCTTGGTGTCACCGATGTCTCTGAGCAACTTTGGATATTAGCCGGTGTAACGCTATTTATTTGGATTATGGAATCAGTATTTGAGTATATCCATAAGCTCTATTGGCGGAACCTGGCACAAACGCTCCAGCATCATCTACGAATGGATGCCTACACGCATGTACAAGATTTAGAATTAGCCTATTTTGAAGATCAGAGTACAGGCGGTTTGATGTCGATCCTCAACGATGACATCAACCAGCTTGAGCGTTTTTTGGATGTTGGGGCAAATCAACTCATTCAAGTGGCGACCACCGTCTTAGTCATTGGCGGGGGTTTTATCCTCGTTGCGCCTTCAGTGGCATGGATGGCGTTAATTCCGATGCCGATTATTATTTATGGCTCGGTGATGTTCCAACGTCGGTTAACCCCGCGCTATATGGCTGTACGGGAACAAGTCAGTTCGTTAAACAGTCAATTGGCAAACAACCTAAGCGGCATCACCACCATAAAAAGTTTTACAGCAGAAAAGCGTGAGATCGAACGGATTCATGCAGAAAGCCAAGCCTATCGTAAAGCGAACCAGCGCGCCATTGTTTTAAGTTCAGCTTTTACGCCATTTATTCGCATGGTGATTGTCTCTGGATTTATCGGCATCATGGTATTTGGCGGGCAATTGGTGCTAGAAGGACAATTAGAAGTGGGGGTTTATAGCGTGTTGGTCTTTATGACTCAGCGGTTACTTTGGCCCCTAACCTCACTTGGGGAAACTTTTGATTTATATCAGCGGGCGATGGCATCCACCACCCGCATCCTTGATTTATTAGATATTCAACCGAGTATCACGGATGGGCAGCATCCATTAAACGATGTGGCGGGTAATGTCAAATTTGAGGATGTCCATTTTGCCTATCAATCCGGCGATGAAGTCATCCGTGGCTTATCTTTAGAGATTCCGGCGGGGGAAACAGCTGCTATTGTCGGCGCAACTGGTGCCGGGAAATCCACCGTTATTAAGCTATTACTGCGTTTATATGATGTCACTGCTGGGCGTGTTGTAGTGGACGGGCATGACGTGCGAGACCTCAATTTGCACGATTTACGCGGGGCGATTGGTTTAGTCAGCCAGGATGTCTTTTTATTCCATGGCACGGTACGGGAAAATATCCTCTATGGTAAACCAGATGCAACCGATGAGGAAATGATTGAAGCAGCCAAAATCGCCGAAGCGCATCACTTCATTATGAACCTACCAAATGGTTACGATACGATTGTGGGTGAACGCGGGCAAAAACTCAGCGGCGGGCAACGGCAGCGGATCTCTATTGCCCGTGCTGTGTTAAAAAATCCACCAATTTTGATTTTAGATGAAGCAACTTCATCTGTTGATAATGAGACTGAAGCAGCGATTCAGCGATCAATGGAGCGGATCAGCGTGGGGCGCACCACCATCATCATCGCTCATCGCCTCTCTACCGTGCGCAATGCCGATCGTATTTTCGTATTGGAAAACGGCACCCTACAACAACAAGGCACACATGATGAACTCGTAAATGCTGATGGGATTTATGCCAATTTGTGGCGCGTTCAAACCGGGCTGCGGCATGGGACAAAATTCTCCGTAAGGTAACTTAAAACCTGTGATAAGATCAAACTATCAATACTGGAGGTGATCTTATGCACAAGGTTTTATATATTGAAGATAATATCGTCAATATTCAGCTCGTGCAGTATATGCTGCGCAAATCAGACTTCTCCGTGATACATGCCATGGATGGACAAACTGGCTTGGAGCTTGCTGAACAAATCAAACCGGATGTGATTGTGATTGATTATCATATGCCGGGGATGAACGGGTTGGAAGTTGTGGAGAAAATCAAGTCTAACCCAGACTTAGCGAACATCCCGCTAATTGCCTTAACGGCAGACACCCTGCCAGAAACATACCGCGCTTGTAAGCAGGCGGGCTTTAACGCTTATCTCAATAAGCCGCTTTCTAGGGGCTTGTTTCTTGATACACTGAACAAGCTCGTGGTGAAGCCAATGATGATTGAATAATTTGCTAAAAATTTATGAACGGGGTAAAAGTGATGAAATAAGCTTTGATCCTAAAAACTATTGAATTTTGCCAATGCGCTTTTTTTGGATACTTGGGTTTGTGTTATTTGCAACAACGGTTGTGGGACAACAGGAGACTAGTCTTACCCAGCCGGATCGAATCATCCATGCCAGCCCCACTGATGCCTTAGCTTATAGCCCGGATGGCACACGGGTCGCAGTTGGTGGACGAGACAATCTTATCCGCCTGTATGACGCAAATACCGGCGAGCTTCAAGCCATGCTCAGTGGGCATACGGCATGGGTCACTCATCTGGATTTTAGCCCAGATGGCACACGCTTAATCAGCGGTGGGCAAGATAACACCGTGCGTGTTTGGCAGATCAGCGATTATACACAGTTATATGTTTTACGACAGCATACTGCCACGGTCACCGGTGTAGATTGGTCTGACAATGGGTTGATGATCGCTTCTGCTAGTATGGACGGCACCATTTGGGTGGGAGATGCGCAAACCGGTGCAGAGCTTGCCTTACTGACCAATTATAGCGGAGCGGTGTGGAGTGTAGCGTTTAGCCCGGATGGGCGCACGCTTGTTTCTGGTAGTGAAAATGGTGTGCTTTGGGTATGGGGATTATATGATTCAACCGTCACCCAGTTGGAAGGGCATCAAAGCGCGGTCACTGGCATTGCATTTGACCCCACCAATAGCAACATCATGGCAACAGCCAACTGGGATGCCACACTCAGATTATGGGACTTAAGCACTGGGACACTATTACGTACCTTTAACGGGCACACTGCCCCAGTTACCGGATTGGCGTTTAATACAACCGGGACAGAGCTGGTTTCTGCTAGTTTAGACGGCACGTTGCGATTATGGGATGTGGCAAGCGGTTATACATTGGCGATTATGCAGGGAGATGGTTATCCCCTCAGCAGTGTTGCCTTTACCAGTGAGCAGCAAGAAATTGCGGCGGCAAGCCTAAACGGACAAATTGACTTTTGGCAGCGTACGGGGCGTATTCAGACCTTAATTGACTCGCGTCCACGCCCAACACAAACGCCTGTCGTAGTTGTACAAGCCCCCACCATCCCAGCACCGGCAACGGCTGCTAGCATCCCTACCGCGCAGTTTATTCCAACAAACCCACCACAACCAACGATCCCGTCACAAATGGTTATTCCAACCGGCACGCCTATACCAGAAGCCCCTCAACCGACCGAACCGCCTGCCATCGTACAAGCTCCCCCACCACCGGAAAGTGGTATCTCGCTATCTATCCCGACTGTGAACATTTTTTCCAGCATTACATCCTTCCCTATAGAGGGTAACACCTGGGCAATTGACCCCTGGGAAAGGCGCGTTGGGCATTTTCAAGGGACGGCATGGGTTAACAGCAGTGGCAATATTGTACTTGGTGGACATTCCGAATATCCTGATGGATCACGGGGGATTTTTAACGGATTGTATGGTTTAAATGTTGGCGATCCGATCTACTTAAATGTCGATGGTCAACAGCGGCGATATGTCGTCACAGAAAAGCGCACGGTTCATTATCAAGACATTAGTGTGGTATATCCCACAGGAGACAACCGCCTGACACTAATCACCTGCGATATTCCCTCTTATGACGCAGCGGCTAACACTTATTGGGAACGATTGGTAGTGATTGCAGTAGAAGGGTAAGGAGGGGACAAATATGCCCCCTCAAAAGCAGATTTATCACAGGGGATGAAGGTGTTATGTATTCGTTATCTCAATAGGAATAATACGCCCCTGATGAACCACCTTGAACGCCACACGTCGCCAGTGCTTGGGCAACATTGGGTCTAGTGTAATCTCATTATCACGTAATTTTAGCCCACAAAAGCCGAACACGACAGCTTGCCACACCCCGCCACAACAGGCTGCATGGATTCCATCACGGACATTTCCTTTATGATCTTCCAGGTCAATCGTCGCCGCATAGATAAACAGGTCATAGGCTTCCCTTAGCAACCCCAAACGGGCAGCGACCCAGGCATGAATAGATGGACTGAGGGATGAACCGTGATCGACGACGGGATAATAAGTCTCCCAGTTACGCATCAAAAAATCATGATCGCCCAGCTCGTCCCAAAGGATTGCCATCAACATGACGACATCCGCTTGTTTAATGACCCGAACCCGCTGAGTTTTTTCATGCCCTAAAATCCAATCCATGTTAGCGGTGCGTGGTGTGTAATCGTACAGGTTAAAGGGTTGTAAGCGGTCAAAAAAGCCCTCAAATTGTTCCAATACACCTTGATTGACATTGATCCACATTTTCTGAGCAATGTCCTGCCATTTTTGAGGTTGGATGTTTAGCTGTGCTTCTAGACGTTGTGCCGCTTGTGGGTGATTTTGATGCAACCAGTCTAAGACGTTCAAGGCTTGTTGCATGTGCCAAGCAACCAAGCGATTGGTGAAAACGCTGTTATCTACATTTTCGTGATATTCGTCTGGTCCAATTTGCTGTCTGAGTTCGTAACGATCATATTCCGCGTTGTATTCCGCCCGGCTAGCCCAAAAGACCGCTGTATCAAGCACGATTTCCGCGCCATATTGGACAAACCAAGCATCATCTCCTGTCCATTGCCAAAATTGCAACACGGCATAAGCAATATCAGAGGAAATATGTTGCTCATTATCGCCCGTCCAAATGCGAATCCGTTCCCCTGTCACAGGATGCGGGTCAGTCCACTGTGGTGTCGTTTCTTCACCGGTGTCGGTACTTTCCCAGGGGAACATGGCACCTTCATAGCCATTTGCCCGCGCTTTTTTACGCGCACCATCCAAGTTATGATAACGATACATCAACAATCGACGGGCGGCTTCTGGCATGGCGAGCGTCAGCGGTGGCAGCATGAAAAATTCCGTATCCCAAAAGACATGTCCTTTATATCCAAAACCACTCAATGACTTGGCAGCGATACTCACTCGTTCATCATACTGTGGTGTGGCGATCAACAAATGATAGGTACAAAAGCGCACGGCACGCTGAGCAACCTCATCCCCTTCTATCACGATATCCATCTGATCCCAATAATCGTACCAGGCGGATTCATGGTCTAATTTGAGTTTATCGTATCCAACCTCTACCGCTTGTTCTAAGGTTGTGCGTGCCGCTGTTATTGGGTCATCCGTATCACGACTACTATGGATACTCACCAATTTAGTGATCGTCGCTTTTTCATTCTGGTTCAGTTGAAAGGTCAGGCTATGTGCTGGGCAACGTGGATTGGATTCATCCGCCCACTCACCTGAATGCGTGCTTAACAGCTGGGCAGCCATCGCCACATGATAACCGCTTTGATCGGTCGTCCCATTGATGAACAACTGATCTTGTGACACCTCGCCATGCAGATTTGCCCAATGATCTACGTTTCCAGGGTTTAAAATACGTCCATCTAGCGCACTTGTCATACGAAGCTGGTGCTGCCCCTCACTAAGTGGTTGGATCAATACACGCAGCGCAAGAATATGCGGGTTAGCCAAACTGGTAAAGCGTTCAAAGGCAAGGCGTAAAATTGTGCGGTTTGGGCTAAGCCATAACACCCCGCGCGTCAGTATGCCCGTTTTCATATTCAGCACACGCTCATAGCCTAAAATGCGCCCTTGATCTAACCGGAACGCTTCACCATTGACATGAATGGTTAAGCTCAACCAATTGGGCATACTCACAAGTTCTGGCACAAGGGTGCCGGCTTTATGATTGAAGATACCCGCCAAAAGGGTTGTGGGTGAATCTGTTGGATAACCTTCTTCAAATGAGCCTCTGACACCGACTAAGCCATTTCCAATGGTTAAAATGGTTTCGGTATGGGCTAAATCAAAAGGGCGGAAAGGTGCCTCTTTAATTTGCCATTGTCTTAATTCATAACTGTTCATAAGTCATGCATCCGTTCTATTGTGTTGAGATCATTAAAAATTGCTGTTGATGAGACGGATCAATCATCCAAGAGGCTGCTAGCACGGATAATCAGCTCTGGTTTGAGGTTATGTTGCTTGACCAGAACCGTCTGCCCATCTAATTGCGCCAATAGCATATCAACCAATAGCTTGGTTACTTCCTCTATTGGTTGACGAACAGAGGTCAACGCGGGATAAGTAAAGGCAGCGGTGGGGGTGTCATCAAACCCGGTGATGGCTAAGCGTCGATTAGCTTGATTAAAATATTGCATCGCCCCAATGGCAAGTATATCACTAACACAAACAACGGCAGTCGGTGGTTGGGGTAGCTGCAATAGCTTTTGGGCAGCCTGATGACCGTGTTCAATTTGATTGTGTGCCCGGCAGATGAGATCAGGTTGTATGGCAATCCCGTAATCTGTCAGCGCATCCTGAAAGCCTTGAAAGCGCAAATCTCCAGAAGCAGACCCGGGGGGCCAGCCAATGAACCCAATGCGGCGGTGTCCTTGTTGGATGAGATGTTCGGTGGCGATGTAAATGCCATATTGCCCGTCTACATCCACCCAATGGGTTACATTGTCTAATTCTGTACTGCTCTTCCCAAAGGCAACAAAAGGCACACCAGCCTCATGCAAATAGCGGAAGCGTTCATCCCCTGCTTCGGTATAAGACAAGACGAACCCATCAACTCGGCGGCTTTTGATCAGCTCTTCATAGGGTGTGATGCGAACTTTGGGTTCAGATTGAAACAGCAATAGATGCCGCCCAGTTGGTTCAATCCGATTAACCAGCTCATAGAGAAAGCGGTCTAACAGCGGGTTGAACTCACCGCGTTGGGTGCGCTGGGCATACCCAATGGTGCGGGATTGCTGCTCCCGCAAGTTACGCGCCTGAATGCTACGGGTATAGCCAAGGCGTTCAACTGTTTGTAAAACACGCTGACGGGTTTCTTCGCTGATATTCCCTTTGTTGTTCAAAACCAACGAAACCGTTGCGATAGAAACACCGGCTTGTTTCGCTACATCTTTGATAGAAGTCACCGATAAACCACCTTCAAGCGATCTTGAACAGCCGCATTAAACACCGCTGCAAAAATACTCCAAGTTAGGAGTAACCACATCGCCATTAGAACCGTACTGATGATTGCTAAAATTATCATACTAGCAAGAATCGCCATTGTAAAAAAGGGATTTTGCAACACCATCACTAAGGCGTTACGGGTTGCGCCCCACAGTGTTGGGGATTGCATTTCATAATATATCGCCCAAGTGTAAAACAATACCCCAATCCATGCGATTCCCGCTGCCAACCAAATGCCACGCAGCACGCTGGCTATGATACCTGGCTCATCAACGTAAGTAAATAAATTGGTAAAGTTCACAAAAGCAAAAATCGCGTGGGCAATGCCCCAAATGAACGCCGGTCGCCAATTTGCCTTGAAGGTTTCCCAGAATAAATCTAGGTCAGCCTCATGTGGGGTTTTTTGGGCAGCATGAGCCACACGCATCAGGGCACTAAACGCCCCCGGAGCTGTGACAACCGGCATACACAGCGCGATGAACGCCAGGTTTGCCCAAATATACACATAACCGGATAACCATACAGCCCGTAGCCCACGCCATATGACCCGCAACCCAGCGATCATCTGTTTGTTTTATCCTTTCAAACCACTGTAACTGATCCCTTCCATAAAATACCGTTGGAAAAAGAAAAACAGTATGGCAATGGGCACCGTTGTAAAAACCGCCCCCGCCAGGAAGGTGTTCCATTCCAGTGTATCACCAAATGGTCCACGTAGGTTTGCCAATCCAAGCGGTAAATTCCACAAGTTTGGATCCCCATTGATAATAATGAGAGCATCCATGAAGTTGTTCCACGTTCCTTGAAAGCTAAAAATAACCAAGGCGGTTAAGGCTGGCGTTGCCATGGGCAATACAATGCGGAAAAACATCGTGAATCGGCTTGCACCATCTACCATAGCGGCTTCTTCAATTTCTTGTGGGATCGATTCAAAGAACTGCTTCATCAAGAATACGCCAAAAGCATCTGCCCCAAGTGACAAGATCATCCCTTGATAGGTGTTGATTAAGCCAATTTCCTTCAAAATAATGAAGCGAGGAATCAGCAATACAATACCAGGGATCATCATCGTCCCTAAGATGACAAAGAACATGGTGCGCTTGCCGGGGAAGCTCATCCGCGCTAGGGCATAGCCTGCTAATGAATCCAAGACCACGCGCAACACGGTGATCCAAACGGAATAGATAATGGAATTGCGGAACCAAGTACCATAATCAAATTCCAGAATACGCTCATATCCTTGCAAGGTCGGGCGGAAAGTCAAACCATCTGCCACCTGATCCAACGCGAGGTTAACCCCTTCAGTGTTTTTGCAATCTGTAAAACTGCCAGATGGTATGAGCGCCTCGGAGGCTTCTCGTGTGGCAGGTAAACATTTGAATGAGTTGGCGATAGTCAAAACGAAAGGCACCGTTTCGATCAATGCAAACAAAATTAAAATGCCCACGCCTGTGCCCATCAGACTCCGTTTTATAACAGTGTTTTCAGTCATGAGCAGCCCCCTTTACTGATTAACTGTTTCACGTGTAATCCGCCGTTGGATTAACGTAAAAGCGAAGATAATCACAAATAAAATGAGCGCGGTTGCTGCTGCCAAGCCCATTTGTGAATTGTTAAACCCATTTTGATACACAATATAGGCGATCGTCAGCGTTGTTTTGGCAGGTCCACCGCTAGAAATGACGAAGATTTGATCAAACACTTGGAATGTCCCAATTAAGCCCAAGGTGACCACAAAGAACGTCGTTGGAGCCAACAACGGTACTGTGATTCGACGGAATATCTGCCGTGCATTTGCCCCATCAATGGCAGCAGCCTCATATACCGAGGTGGGAATGTTCTGTAAAGCCGCCAAGTAAATCACCATCATCGTGCCGATTGTCGTCCAAGTATTCAGCATCATAATGGTAAACATCGTCACGCTTGGTCCGCTGATCCAATCCCACAAGGTTAACCCCGCCACTTTGGTTTGTGCCCAATCACCAACCGTGCTTTTATCCACACCCAAGCCCGCCAACAGATTATGGATCACACCGTTGGAGTCATTCAACCAATCTACATTTGTCCCTAAAATGGTGTTTACCAAACCACTCCGTGTAAACATCCACATAAAGATGATAGAAATCACAACCGATGAAGTGATCGACGGAAAATAAAATGCTGTACGGAAGAAGCCTTTGCCTTTTAGCCATCGTTGATTGACAATAACAGCCAAAACAAGTGCGATAATGGTTTGAGTTGGAACAACCCCCAACACAAAATACACTGTGTTTTTCAGTGCCGTGAAGAAATCTTGTTGTCGAATGCCTTCTTCAAACAACAATTTTTTATAGTTATCCAACCCGACAAATTCATAATCCGCATTGACACCGTTAGAAATCGCCGCCTCATTAATGACACTCACCTGCTCAGCAAATTGTGGAATACGGTTGATGCCCTCTCGCGAGATATTACCCTCACGCCCAGGGAAATCTTCCCTAGCGACAATCGCCACTTGCACCGACTCATCGCCCAGGCGTACATCTTCGGTTGTTACATACACCACTGGATCAAGACGATTGATGCGTGTGCCAGCTGGTAAGGTGATCTCTTGCCCTGTGTTATTGATAAACACCGCAAAACCAAGTTCCAGCTCATCCAAGTTGTCCACAGCAATCTGAGCGAGGAGTTGCTCATCAGTCCGCCGTTCATAAATCAGCGGGATGTCTTCCAGATCAATGCTTAAACGCCCTGGGTTGGGCAAAACCTCGACTGGAGCTTCTATCAAAATTTCATTTTCTGGGGGTAAAACAATATCCTGCGTTGTTTGAAAAATGCTGAGGTTACGCCCAGTTACCTCTGTTCCCGCGGGGATAAACAGCTCATCTTCTGTTAGGTTGGTCAGGGTGACATAGCCACTTGCTTGTTGTTGGTCTTGCCCTAGCGGACGGATTCCATCCCAATTGGTCAGACTAAAAAACACTGCGAAGCCAATCGGAACAATCAAAAAGACGATAAAGATGAGCATCGCTGGTGCCATAAACAAAAATGCCGTTAATGTGTCGGCTCGTTTGCGCTGCGCTAGGGTAGTGCTTTTTTCAGACATAAGTCACTCCGGCAAATCAATCAAATATGCTTGTGATTAACCGAGGAAGGAATACCTCCCTCCCCGGTCATTAGCAGATGTCATGATGAAAATGCGAGTTGATTTATTCACTCAGTAGCTCATCGGCAGCGGCAAGCGCAGCATCCAGCACTTCTTGCGCCGTCAGTTCGCCGGCAAATGCTTGTTGAAGTGCAGCGTTGAATGCATCTGTAAATGGGCCCCAACCAACCGGCAGCACCCAAGGATAAGCATATTCCGCGCTATCAAAAAACGCTTGGAATTCGGTGGCATCTACACCTAAACCTTCAGAAAGTGTGATGAAGTTTTCTAGATAGGCTTCTTCTGCAGCAGGACGTGGCGGCATTGGTCCAAAGCTGACCTGTGCAAAGTTCTGTGCCCCTTCTGTGCCTGTCAGGAAGTTCACCAACTCCCAGGATTCATCAGGATAGGCATTGTCTGCTGCAACACCATAGCACACAGTAAATGCCATTGTCGCGCGTTCTCCTTCTGGACCAGCTGGCAGCTCTGCTACGCCCCAGTTCAGGTCTGGATAGTTATCCAACAGGAACTTAATGACCCAGTTCCCTTCCATCGCCATGGCAGCGCGTCCAGTACCAAAGGCTTCGCCACCCCATCCAGCATCAACTACTGATGGCGGACCACCTACCCCGTTCTGCGCGAAGCTAATGTAGAAGTCAATCGCATTCAAGGCTTCTTCACTATCCAGCACAAACACGCCGAAATCATCAAACAGTGCCCCATCAGCTTGATACAAGAACGGCAACCAGCGTTCTAAGTTCGGGGGTGTTACCAAACCGATTACGCCAGCTTCTTCGTCTGTTAGGGCTTCCGCTGCTGCATATAGGTCTTCCCATGTCCAATCAGAATTGGGATATTCCAGCCCCGCTGCATCAAACAAATCTTTGTTATATTGCAATGTCATTGTAGAGAAATCTTTGGGTGGGCAATATAGCACACCGTCATAGGTAAAAATATCTAGCAAGGATTGATAAAACCCGTCGATGTCTTCAATATTATCTTCACCTTCTGCCACCACCCCAGCTTCTACCCAATCCGGCAGATAGGAGCTATCGATATAAAACACTTCTGGATAATCACCAGAGGCAAAAGCCGTTTGCATGGTCACACGGTGGTCGGTTGAGGGGGTGAAAACCGCTTCATGCCCGGTTGCACAGTTGAACGCTTCTAGCTGTGCTTGCAGTGCCGCGTCTTCTGCTTCGCTGGATGACCAGCCCGCTAACCGCAAGGTAACGCCGGTTGGCTCTGCACAGTCTCCATCAGATTCTTCCTGCGCATTGATAACGGAAACGCTCATCGCCATCAATGCAATCAACAATACGAATACTATTCGCTTCATCTTAGGTAATCCTCCTAAAAATATAGTATATGTTTTTTGGGCTGTCATGTTAGGTAAAACGATTTACTAAATCGTTTTACTCAAAATATCATGATCGATGGCGATTGTCAAAACCTCTCATCTGATTCTCATATTTGGAATTGATTAACGGTCATATTCCTTATGACACAACCAAGTGATAGCCGGTTGCTTCATAAAATTCGTCATCCACCTGTTGGATACTCGCCTCATCTGGTAGCGGCACCACCGTGACTGAAACCTCTGCGCGGTCAGTATGAATACCAGGTCCTTTACGCACGCTCCACCCAGCTTCGCGCAGGAGTGTATTGGCAATCTGAATAATCTGCTGCTGATTGGGATGTGGATGGATACTAATAGGATAGCCAGTCTCCTCCGACAGCCATTGAATGATTTCTAAATGACGCTCTCCGACTTGTGGTGAAATAAATGCCAATATAATCTGCCCTTGCTTTAAGCTGGTTTTATATAAGCCATAGGGGTTTAACGCATCACGGATCATGGCATAAGCCGCGTTGATCTCCATACGATCTTTACGACTAGGAACAGCTATATTTTGAATATCCTGAGCGGATTGATCTGTCTTGCCGGAGAGCACCAGACGATAACCAGTCAACGCAAAATAATCTTGCTGTAAAGCTTGCTTGTCATCTTCATTGACAAAGTTGATCTCTGCGCCTACTTCCCCTCTATCAAGATAAAAAGATGGACCTTTAACCAGTGTCGCCCCTTCTGGCATGAGTTCATCTAACGCCATGCTTAACGCCATCTGGTTAACCCCAGGCTTAACAGACACCTCCCAGCCGGTTTTTTCCTCTAACTCATCAATTTCATCTGCGTATTGGCTCATCGCATGATCTGGGAAGTCGAATGTCAGGATCAATCGCTTACGATGCACTTCCATGCCAACCTTGCGCAACCGTGCATCTGGAGGGAAAGAAGCTAACGCGACCTCCCGCGCCTGGTTTTGTTCTAGAGGTTCACCTTCCCGCGCGCGTTTTGGCAATAAGCCCCCCTGCTCTAGGGTGGCACCGTCCGCCGCCAATGCAAGCACAATAGCCGTCAACGCCTCAGTACGAGTCACATCTGGAGGTAATGTATCTGGCAATAAGCTTTCGGGTAGAATAGGTTGATTAGCCACCACAAGCTGCTGCCGTTTATTGAAGGGTAACAGTTGATCTTGTAATGTTTTGGCTTTTTTAACCAATTCGTTTAATTGCCCACGTACGCCATGACCTTTTGGGTAACCTTCCCAATCACCAATGACCCACAGCAAGGCATCCGCCGGATAATGCCGCCCTTTGGCACTTTGAACAGCCGCTTCAAAGGAGTCGATACTGGCTACTTCTACCTTGCCAGCACGAGGGCGATTATTGCTATCCCGTAAAATGACTAGTTTGCCAACCAGATCAGGGTTTGCCATCATGATTGCCCGTTGACGCTGACTACGCGCGACTTGCTCGGCTGATTTGACTTGGAAGGTGTCTTTACGTCGCCAGTCTTGTGCAAAGTAAACGCTATCAGATAAAGCACGGATGGCTTCTGGTGCGCGGTCGGCATCTCCCCACCACATTTGCGCTAATTCCCGCGCGCTATAAAAATTACCAGCTTCGGCTTTTAGTGCATTCCACAAAGCGGCGGGATTCAGGTCATCTTTATGGCTGCCGGATTTAATCTTAGAGCCAATTGCCCAGGGGCGTTTAGCAAAATGAAACACCTCGGTATGCCCAATTTTCGGCTGGATAACACGCTTAGCCCGCTGACGTAGCGCGGTCGCTAGGCTATGACGCGCGCCATGATCACCATGAACGAGCATTACTTCTTGGGTATCAAACGCCTCTGCCATGTTGACTAGTTCCATCTCATCAGCATGAGCTGAGAGCGAATAAGTACCCAATTCGCAGCGGACAGTTACAGTTTTACCGTCTAATTTCCAACTTGCTGTTTCGTTTTCATGGCGTTCTTTCATCATGCGTTGCAGGGCTTTACCGGGTGCTTCTTCATCTTGATAACCGGTTAAGAAGATGGCGTTACGGGCATCTGGGGCAAATGCACGGGCATAAACGACCGAAGCCCCGCCTGTCAGCATGCCACTGCTGGCGACAACCACTAGAGGCTCCGTTGAATTAGCGATCTGGTCTCTC
Organism: Chloroflexota bacterium; assembly: GCA_003696565.1. GTDB lineage: Bacteria > Chloroflexota > Anaerolineae > Aggregatilineales > Phototrophicaceae > DAOTWY01. The sequence goes on along the minus strand of RFHA01000104.1, from coordinate 2,518 downwards.
ATGGCGGCACTAGTGACTGGTTTGATATTTTTACGGAAAAACAGATGGTCTTGCCCGGCAGCTTTAACCGTATGATTTGGCAATAAATCCGGGAAGCCCGCATAACCATCACAGACTGACCGCACCATCCCATCCACATAAACCGGCGCATCGAACACATCCCGATATGCCAAGATAATTTGCAACACCTCTTGCGCGCGCCCCAAAGCGAATGCAGGAATCAACGCTTTACCACCACGCTCAATAACGCGCTGTAGGGTCTCTATCAAACGCTTTTCTTCTGCATCACGATTAGCGTGTAGCTTACCGCCGTAGGTGCTTTCCAACACAAGTGCATCCGCCTTGATATTGGGAACAGCGGCACTAACCACAGCACGCTGGTTATTCAGTGATACATCACCGGACATCACTAAAGTGCCTTCATCACTTTCAAAAACAAGCATCGCCGCCCCAGCGATATGCCCCGCCGGATGATAGGTTACTTGCAAGCTTTCGCCTAATTTAATGGGTTGGCGGAATTCTACAATCTGGAAAGCATCCATCAAACGCTGAGAAGCCACCTCATCAAAGATCGGGAGTTCCCCTTCCTGTTCCTGTTTGCTTTTCATAATTCGCTGAGCGTCACGCTGTAAAATGCGCGTCAATGTAAAGGTCGGGCGGGTGCCCATAACTGGCACATGTGGATATTGTTCCACCACAAGCGGCAATGCCCCGGTATGATCGGTATGGGCATGGGTCACCAAGATAAAATCCGGTCCCCCTGCTAGGCTAATGGGGTGTAAATCCGGTAATTGATCATTTTGGATACCCCGGCTTGTTCTAGGTGAGATACGAATGCCGGCATCAACCAAAATTTTCTTCCCACTAATTTCCACAAGGGTGCTAGATGCACCAACCTCGTCCGCGCCACCCAAAAAAGTTAATTGCATAAGAACTCTCTCATCTACAGAATGTTTGTCTAAGTCGAACAATCCAGGCGCAAAGCTCACAAAAGCCGTTTTTATGTCCTTTGTGCCTGAATTGTTCTAGATTGATTGTAACAGATTTTATCAAGATCACATGAGTATTTCGTCATTATCGCGTCAAAATATTGCAAAAAATAACTATCTATGTAACGATATAATCATATTTTGATGAGGTATAAAACATGGCTAATAAGAACGATAACCGTCACTTGAGTATTATTACATCTATCCGCGTCACAAGGAAAACACAGCACGCAATCAACATCATCGCTGGCTTATTTCCAAAAGGCACAACAGCTGATGATGTCATTTGGGAAGCATTACAAACACGCTTTCCTGATCAAATTCGGCTGATTGAAGAGTTGCAATCAACTCATCAAGACCCATCATAATCGTTTTATGATGAATAAATGCGGCTATCAACATCAAACGGGCAGCAGCATATAAGCCACTGCCCGCGTTTGCTCTGCTGTCTGTAATGGGAAGATTTGTTAGGATTCGATATCGTGATCGCCAAAGGCTTCCCGCAATTTCGCTTCTTGTTCCTTAGAAAGATTGGTGCGTAGAATGGTTGGATTAAACGCTTTGATTTCATCGACCACGCGGTCAATGGTTGCACCAGCCATCAACAAGAATAATGCGGAATGTCCAGGTTGTATCATATTACCAACTTCTTCAATAAACTCATCGCTCACGCCGTAATCTGTGAGCGCACCGGAAAGCGCGCCCATTAAGGCACCGATTGCCATACCAACAAACGGCATCCAGAAAATTAACCCCAGCAACCATCCCCAAAACGCACCACCTAGCGCGCCGGTACCAGTTAAGTTAACCAGTTGTTTAATCTTTACCTTGCCATCACTCTTACGAACAGCGATTGCCGCATCAATAATCTGAATGATATGCTGTTTTTGCAACTCAATCAGCTTGTCACGCACTTGGAATGCTGTTTGTTCTTTATCAAACCCCATAACGATTAGTTCTGTCATTTTGCACCTCCTGTTATGTGTCGTTAAAATCGATTATCCAATAAGCCCACAGACCTTCAATTTTTGGGTGAGTGTCAGGTCATGGCACCCACCCCATTGTTTATATTGATACTTGATCTTATGCGCCTCAGATTATTGGATGGCTTCTCTTACAGGGTTAAAGTGCAATTCACCATCAACTTCTTCCACAACGACATGATCCCCATTCTGAACCTTGCCATCTAACAGCGCGACAGCTAAGGGGTCTTGCAAATACCGCTGGATTGCGCGTTTTAATGGGCGCGCACCAAACACGGGATCATAGCCTTTTTCAGATAGGAACGCCTTCGCTTCTGGTGTCAGTTCCAGCGTGATTTGACGTTCCGCTAGTAAGTTTTGCAGCCGCTTCAGTTGAATATCGACAATCTTGCCGATATGCTCACGGCTTAAGCTGTGGAAGATAATGATTTCATCCAGACGATTCAAGAATTCTGGGCGGAAGTGTTGATCCAGCACATTCAAAACCGCCTGCCGGACTTCTTCGGTAGCGACATCCGCCCCCATGGCTTTGATGATATCGCTGCC
>RFHA01000103.1 GCA_003696565.1 Chloroflexota bacterium | reverse complement strand
GCGTGTGGCGTGGGTCAAACACAACACACCTGGAAGTTGATGCGTTGACTCTTTCTTATATGCGAAATGCAGAACAAGCCATCGCCATTGAGCATTTGATGGGACGAGATAAAATCACACAAAATCATCAAATTTTGCCACAAAACCACCCAGCCATTGAAATTCGGATTACGTTAGACTACCTCACCATTGAACTAGTCGTGCCACCTTCTGCCCGGCAAGATCAACAAAATATCGCTGGCAAACTCACCGTTAATCAACACCGCTATGACTTTTATAAACTAGTCCAAAGCCTCGGTAAAAACTATATTTTGGGCTTTTGGAATGGGATTTATCGTCAGCCGGATCTCAGTTTTGATACAACACAACTCCCCCCCACTCATATCTTCTTTGAATTTTTTGACACATTTTCCGCTGGGCGGGATTGGATCCGTGTTGGGGCATGGTACGAGCCAGAAGCCCCTGAACTAACACAAGATCGCATTGTGCCCATGATATTCAATCATATCCAAGCACTATATCCGATCTATAACTTTCTAGCCTGGACAAGCGATAACAATTTTGTGAGTTTGTATCAAAAATCACGGGAACAGCTCTAAATAAATTCACATGGTCTTTAGAAGATAATCGGATTACCACCACGTACTTCATTATTCTCTTGAGTATTTATATGATTGACAGATAGAACTTTTGTGCTACAATCAATGTATGACGAAAATTTTAGGTATAATAAAGCCAAAACAGTACGAAAGAGCAACCTATGCCACGAAAAAAAAAGTCAGAAGAAACAACGTCAAAAACAGATTTGTTCAAGGGCACAATTGACGAAGGCAAACGTAAAGCCTTAGATGCCGTTTTGGGGGAAATTACAAAACGATTTGGCGATGGCGCAATTTTGCGATTAGGGGATGCCCAAAATCTAAAGGTCGATACAATTCCTTCAGGGTCATTAACAGTTGATATAGCCATGGGTGTTGGTGGTATACCACGTGGGCGCATCACAGAAATTTATGGGCCCGAATCCAGTGGTAAAACAACGCTATGTTTAAGCATCATCGCACAGGCGCAAAAACGTGGCGGTTTATGTGCCTTTGTAGATATGGAGCATGCGCTTGACCCATCATACGCAGAACGCATTGGCGTTAATTTAGACACATTGTATATCTCCCAGCCAGATACTGGTGAACAGGCATTAGAAATTACTGAGTCGTTGGTACGTTCTGGTGCGTTAGATGTCGTTGTTGTGGATAGTGTTGCCGCACTTGTCCCCCGTGCAGAAATTGAAGGAGAAATGGGTGATAGTCATGTCGGGCTACAAGCACGCTTGATGAGCCAGGCTTTACGCAAATTAGCCGGTGCCATTAAACAAACCAACACAACCGTTATATTTACCAATCAGCTTCGTGAAAAAGTCGGCGTAATGTTTGGGTCACCAGAAACAACTAGCGGTGGGCGTGCATTGAAATTCTATGCTAGTGTGCGCTTGGATATTCGCCGAATTCAATCGATTAAACAAGGTGGGGATAACATCGGCAACCGTACCCGCGTTCGTGTAACCAAAAACAAAGTGTCTGCCCCATTCCGTGAAGCAGAATTCGATATTATGTTTTATGAAAGTGGCATCAGCAAAACTGGTGAAATTATCGACCTAGCAACAGACTTAGGCATTATTGAAAAACGTGGGGCATTCTATCGTTATAACGATGAACTATTGGGGCAAGGACGAGAAAATGCCAAAACCTTCTTAGATGAAAACCCAAAACTTTCTGATGAAATTGAGGATCGCATCCGCGATCATTTTGGCTTGCCCACCCTCTCACAAGTTCAATCCGAAGTCGCAGACAATGAATAGTTTCAAAACTTTACTTTCCCTGGCAATACCCTGCTAGGGAAAGTTTATCATTTCGGCAAGTCATCGCTTAAAAACGCCTGCAACATCACAATCAATTTACGTGCTGCACGCCCCCGATGACTAATTTGATGTTTGATATGCGCTTCTAAATCCCCAAATGTGCGATCATAGCCATCCGGTATGAAGATAGCATCATAGCCGAAACCCTGTGCGCCACTACTTTCTTCTAACGCAATTTTGCCCTCACAAACACCTTGGGCAATCAGGCAAGTTTGCTGTTGTGGGTGTGCCACAGCAATAACACATTCAAAATAAGCGGTGCGTTGTGTTACCCCCGTCAATTGCTCAAGGAGTTTTTGTCGCCTGCCAGCATCATCTAATCCTTCACCACCATATCGTGCAGAATACACCCCAGGCGCACCATTTAAAGCATCCACACACAAGCCACTATCATCCGCCAAAGCAAACTTTCCACTAGCCTGAGCATAAGCTTTAGCTTTTAGTTGTGCATTCGCCATGAATGTTTCGCCTGTTTCTGGCACATCCATATGTCCCAAGTTGACATCATCCAGGCTCAGCAGCGTTATCGGAATATCTGCCAACAATTCACGATATTCTTTGACTTTACCAGGGTTTGTTGTTCCAATGACGATTTCCATATTCACCCCTCAAATTAATGTACTCACAAATAGTATAATCAATTTCTCAGTTTATGTGATGGAGGAAACAACTCATGACCAACCCTAAAGCCTTATTGGATCAGTATGATATTCAACCCAAAAAAAGCCTAGGACAAAACTTCCTCCATGATCCAAACACGTTAGAGAAGATTGTCACCACAGCCGAACTGATGCCAGATGATACAGTTGTAGAGATTGGACCAGGCACTGGAGCCTTAACCAAAGTGTTGGCACAACAAGCTCGTCATGTCTTTAGTGTTGAAATCGATGAGCGAATGCGCCCTATTTTAGAAAGCGAACTTAGCGCATATAGCAATGTCTATTTAGTCTTTGAGGACATCCTAAAAGTTGATGTTTTAAAGTTGGTTGGTGCGCGTGATTTTGTCGTGGTGGCAAATGTGCCATATTACATCACCAGTGCAATTTTACGTCATTTGCTGGATGCTCATCGCCGTCCGCGCCGCCTCGTACTAACTATTCAGCATGAAGTCGCTGAGCGGATAATCGCCCAACCAGGGAATTTGAATTTACTAGCAATTAGTGTGCAATTTTATGGTCAGGCTGAAATTGTAACCCGCCTTAAACCAGGGGTTTTTTGGCCCCGCCCAGATGTTGACAGTGCTGTGATCCGTATTGATACATTTGATACCCCCCCCGTTGATGTTCCAAATGCCGATATATTCTTCCGAGTAGTTAAAGCTGGATTCAGCCAGAAGCGCAAACAGCTTAAAAATGCCCTTAGTGGGGGATTAGGGATCAAGACTAAGTTAGCCGGTGAGCTGCTGGATTCAGCGGGAATTGACCCAACACGCCGCGCAGAAACATTAACATTAGAGGAGTGGGCAAGTCTCTCTCATGCTTATGCCTCACAAAAGGCGTAACTTTTACTTCATTTCATCGTATACTAAAAAGAAGATCAATCCGAACATTAAGGTAAAGCAGAATCATGATTCGCTTTCAAAAACGGAATACCATATGGCTGGCGGGAATGAGTGTTTTGATGGCTATTGCCGTCCTTTCCCCTAATGTCACAATAGGCGTTCAGGCACTTTTGTTCAGTGTGTTTCTGCTGGCATTAGGTGGCAGTTTAATGGATGAAAACACCCTTGAACGCTTGGTGAGTGTCGTGCAAAATCGCCTTTCAACGACACATCGCGGACAGATGTCAAATGACGCACGACAAGCATATGAGCGTGCCCGTGCGCGGGAATATCGCACAGCAGAAGTCCAAATGATTGATATTGGCGTAATTGCCTCTCAAACTGGTGCAGATGGCATGGTCATGCGCCGGGCAACTAGTATCTCTAAAGACGATGATGGGGCACGTCCTTTTCTTACTTTGGTCGTCCCGCCGGAAGAAGCGGAGCGTAATGCCATCATCCGCTTTGAGTTTATTGACCAAAATGGTGATAGACAATATGTCCATACCATGCGGGTTTATTTACGAGAAGGTGAGATGAATATCCTGGCAGATCATCACCTGCCATTGATGGATAATGAGCGTATCGCAGGCATGGGGGACTGGGATTTGCGCGTGTATGTTGATGACGTACTAATCGGAATTCACACATTTAGTTTGCATCCATCGATGACAGAACGCCGTCAACGGTTGCGTGGCGGGCAATATTATGAAATGGGAGAAGCACGTCCTAGACGCAGCTCAGACACACCAACAAGTTTAGAGGATTTACTGCGAAATCAGGATAAGAGGTAAAAATGCGTTGGTGGAATAGTTTATCTTTTAGCGAAAAAGCCCTAGCATTGTTAATCGGGCTGATTTTCATTGGGATACTAGGGAAAATAGGCACTGTTTTGCCCTTATTAGTTATCATTGCTGTGCTTTCTTATGTATTAAAAGATGACAGAAGGCAAAATACAAATCAGCAGGGTGAATCATATAAACAGCAATGGCAATCCACACACACACCACAACAAACTTCCCGCTATCCACGTGATATTCAACCTCATGCCCTAACAGCCGTTAGACGCGCCGGACTAGACCCCAAAAGCGTACAGATCTTAACGGTTGATATTGGTGTGATGTCATTTCATGGTGATGCTTCGCCAGTTATTCACCGCACTTGGCCCGTTGATGATGATTGTGATTATATTCAACCATTTATCCAATTGCGTGTACCGCGCAACGCAGCTGGCACAATTGCCTTTGAAATTTTTGATAAAAACGGCGAATTAGTATTTATGCATGAGGATGAATATCAACTCCAAACTGGCACGAACTTAGTAGTACCGGCGGCACGGCTGCCTGTGCATGATGAGCAAGACAACAATGGCACATGGGAAATGCGCGTGAGTGTTGGCAATATCATCATTGCACGGCATGAATTCGGTTGGGAAGCCACAGAAGCCCCAGATTTTCGGCGGCATGTTGGGGAAGATGGCGAAATTAGCAGCGAATTGCGTGCTGCTCTATATAACAGCCGTATTGAACAACTTTCGATCGATGATCTACTGGCGGATCAAGAAGACGATCAACAGCAAGCGGCACATTAGACCAATGTCTTTTTATGGTGTCTACTTACTTAGGGCAACCAACACACCACCAATCAGTAGCATAATAATTGCAACGCCAACGCCACCCAGGCAGATTTGTAAGCTGAGTGTGGTGTTACCAGCCAGCGCAACCGATGCAGATGCACCGGATGTTATCATCCCAATCAATAAAATGAGACCAGCAAAACGACGAGCAGGTGTTGGATTTTGCATTGTTCATTAACCTCTGCGAGTAGCGATATGGTGCATCACCATTTTATGACCAAACCAATTGATTTCACGTCGGTTGATCTCAATAATTTCTAAATCACCAGGGTCACCTTTTGTCGTAATCAATTCCTGAATACGCATTCCTAATGGTTGTGAGACAATCAACGCCAAAATTGTGAGCATCAGGGTCAAACTGAAGCGATCAGCAGAAAAACGGCGTGTATTTGACCCAACACTTAAACCAATTGTTGCCGCCATGGTAGACATCACCCCAGTCGTGACCAAGTTTGTACCACAATTAGGATGGATCGCTAATTTGTGTTCACCGCGTTGCAGCCGTGTTAGTGCTTCATGTGCTGCTTTTTCAACTGCATCAGTTGGAATATCCCCCATCAGTACAAAGCCGCTGTCACTTGCACGCCCAGCGACACGCAGATTTTTCAATTTACGGGTCAGCATGTGTACAGTGGCATGTTCCAGGGCATGGTTACGTCGCACACGACGAATTAACGAATGCTCTAACAATGGGCGGGCTACATTGGCAAATGCTTGAATCATCTCAACCTCTCCAGCTCATCAAATACGCCTAGCCTATAATAGACTGTTGCTGATTTTTCCACAACGGTTTGCCTACGTTATTGGCATAAATTAACAGAATTTGCTTACAATGATATGAAAGATATAAATGAAAGGTCGTCAAACATGAAACGTATTTTAGTAGTCTTGCTGATTCTAACACTAGGGCACAGCATACTACAGGCACAAGAGGATGCCATTCCAATCGATATTGGGCAAACTGTTGAAGGAAGTTTGAGCGAAACACAACCGTTTGCATATTATACTTTTGAGGCAGATGCGGGGACAGTTGTCAGTATCACGCTTGTATCCAGCGACTTTGATGCATATTTAGTGCTGCTGGATTCAAACGGCAATGTGATCGCAGAAGATGATGACAGTGCTGGACGATTAAATGCCATGATCACAACTGAGCTTTCGGATACAGGCGTTTATCTCATCAATGCCACCAGTTTACGCGCTTATCGGTCAGAAGGTGAATTTGCTGGCGTGGGAAATTATGAGCTGACCTTAACCAGCGATGATACGACCACAACGCTAGAACCAATTATCGACATCTCAATCGCTTATGGCGATGTCATCACAGGCAATTTATCTGGTGAACCCATCAATTTCACATTTGAAGCATCATCAGGTGATGTCATTACTGCCACACTGGAATCCGATGAGTTTGATACATATCTATTTTTGCTAGATGCAAACGGGGTAGAACTCGCCCGTAACGACGACTTTGAACCATTTGAAAACACCAATTCCAGAATTGAAAACTTTGTCATCCCAGAAGATGGCACTTATACATTACAAGTAAATAGTTTTGGCGCAGTGGTTGGTATTGATGAGGAAAGCGGTACGTTCAATTTAGCCTTAATGCCTGGTGTCGCCACTTCGTCTACGCCTGTACCAATACCATCCCCAACGGCGACCCCGCCACCGCCAATGCCATCCCCAACGGCGACCCCACTACCGCCAATACCATCCCCAACGATGACCCCACTACCGCCAACATCAAATACAGAGATTGCCTATGGAGATGTCATAGAAGGTTATTTATCAACCAATACAGCACGGTTTACTTTTAATGGCACAGCAGGTGACATCATCAACATCACATTGAACTCATCAGATTTTGATAGTTATTTGTTGTTATACGACGAAAACGGTTTTGAGATTGCTCGTGATGATGATAGTGGCGGTGATCTTAATTCACGCATTGGTCCGTTTGAGCTAGCTCAAAGCGGAACATACACAATTGAAGTCACTACATACTCATATATCTCTTATAATGAGACTGGCACTGGCAATTTTGTGCTTCGGTTGAACACGGCAATCACTGAAACGATTGAAATTGGGCTGAATGAAGAGATCAGCGATACACTAAGTAATGAAACGCCTCTACTAGTATATCGCGTATCGGCATCAGCTGGAGATGTTATCATGCTCACGTTTGATACGACATCTTATTCAGTTTATGCGCGTTTAACGGCAGCTGGTGGGACAGTATCTCAGGAAACATATGGTGGTCCTGGCATATTAGGACCCATTATTGTGAGCGAAGACACAAACTACCTCATCACGGTGGGAAGTTACGATCAGTATGGACCATATGATTTCACATTGACGATCAATACAACTAACCCTGTTGCTATTGCATATGACACACCTGTCACCACTAATTTTGATGAAAGCCCCGCACAAGTATTCACATTTGAAGGGAATGCAGGTGACATTATTGACGTAACAGTTGATAGCGGTGGTGCGGTGGATGCGCGCATTAGCCTGACTTCCCCGGAAAGCGGTACCATTGCTAGCGATGATGACAGTGGCTCAGGTTTTGATCCTGAACTGTTAAATATTATCTTGCCGGAAGATGGTCGTTACGCTATCGTCGCCCAGCCATATATCCCAGGAGATAACGGAAACTTCACAATTAATGTTGCCAACAGCGGGGTGCTTTCTATTGATGAGGCAGCGCAGGTTATACGAGTCAGTGATAAACAAACTCGTGGCACTGTTGTACTTGAAGGCACTGCCGGCGAAACTGTGTTAATCAGCGCACGGGTATTAGCAAGAGGACGCGATAGCCAACCTTATATTACAGTGACACAAAACGACGCAATCCTAGCATCCAATCCGATTGGTGATGTAGAACGCCTCATTCTGGAATTTGTTGTCCCGGAAGATGGTATTGTGCAGATCAATGTTGAGGATAGCTACTACACCGGTGTCATCATCGAATTCTCCATTTTTAATGTGGAATAACCTCAAGATAAGCCTCCACTTGTTGGGGGCTTATTTATTAAACCCACAGGAAAGCGTGGGGAAAGCGTAGTCTACCGAGGTATACGGTCTTGGCTATAATAAAGATAGTGAAACAAGAGATGAGGTAAGTAAATCATATGCGTTCTGTCGTTTTTTTGATCTTGATGTTTTTAGTCCCTCTCGGCAACGTATGGGCACAAGAAACAGACAATCCAGAGCCGATCTCCTTGCCATCTAGCCACTTACTTAGTGGATTTACCTATCATCCACAAATGTGGAATAACTGCGGACCGGCTACCTTAACAATGGGCTTAAGCTATTTTGGTTATGCCGATAATCAAGTTCGGGCAGCACGTTGGCTAAAACCCAATCAAGAGGACAAAAATGTATCTCCCTGGCAAATGGTGCAGTTTGTTAACTCACAAATACCTGAGATTCCGGTTTATGCCCTGATGCGATACGGCGGTACTTTAGAAACGCTCAAACTATTGAACTATTATGGTTATCCAGTCTTGATTGAAGCAGGATACGATCCTGAACGCGCTAATCAGGGGTGGATGGGGCATTATCTGCTTGTGATTGGCTATGACGACATCAATCAAGAGATTATCACCCATGACAGCTATGACGGCGAAAATTTACGCTATAGCTATGAACATATCCAGGAGCATTGGCAACATTTTAATTACGTCTATATCGTCTTGTACGAGAGTGGTGCAGAACCAGCCTTGTTAAACTTACTCGGTGATGACGCGGATGTGCGTCAAAATTACATCAATGCCTTTTATCTGGCACAAGAAGAAGCAATAGCTGACCCCAACGATGCATTTGCTTGGTTTAACATGGGTAGTATGTTAGTTGAGCTAGAGATGTATGAAGATGCTGCCGCCGCTTTTGATCAAGCATTCAGTTTGGGTTTGCCCTGGCGCATGCTATGGTATCAGTTCACTCCCTATGAAGCTTACCTAGCAGTAGGACGCTATGATGATGTACTAACCCTAGCGAGAGAAGTCATAGACAGCAGTAGCGATTATGTGGAAGAAGCCTATTATTATGCAGGTATTGCCCGGGAAGCACTAGGGGAAACAGACCGCGCGATTGCCAATTATAACCGTGTCTTGAGCTTTAACCCTAATTTTGAAGCAGCAAGAGAACGACGCGACGCATTACAGGGTGGATAATTTATCCTCCTAAAAAAGGCGTTCTATCGCGCATACTAAGAGCTTAATACTTGAAGCATTTCCCGAAAAGCACGCTTGTAGTCTCCGGTAAAATCATACCGGGGACTGCGGCGAATCTCATCAGGCGGCGTAACACCTCCCATCATTTGCGCAATAACAATCGGCTTGCGGTTTTGTCGGAAATATTGCCAGGTTTGCGGCAATGTCGTATCTTGAAATGTGCGGTCAGTCAGCACAAGAACCATCCGCTTACATTGAACCAATGCTGGATGCACACCACCTGCCCACTGTACTGTCTGCTCATCATGGCGATGTAACCAAACTGCCATCCCAACAATATCTAAGTCAGCAGCAAGCTGCTCTGCAATTGCTTCATCATCCTGCCCATACAACACATAAACGGTATCCCGTTCTAGCTTGCCACGTAATCCGCTGTTCAACTCTACAGCATCAGGGCGTTCATGCCCATCATGTAAGTATGTGCGCCCCATACGGAACACAGCCCCGCCACAATCAGGACAGTCACCGCGTGTCGCTGGCAATCCTTTTCGTGTCCATACTGGTTGAGGGTTTTCAATTTCAATCGTATTTTTGCAGCGCACACAATACGCTTCAATCAATTCATCTTCTTCGTCATAATATTCATCAGACATAGCTATCTAAACCCTTCTCATCTTTCAAAATATTATATGTGAAACATGAAAAATAAAAAAAGTAGCAGACCTGAAATTAAACAAGGTGCCAGTTGCCTAATTTTTAACAACTAACACCTTATTGGTATCAAATCTAGATAGAGATCATCAGTTAGTTTTGTGGTTTACGGGCGGTAATACGTGCGCTAAAAATACGTGGCATGCCCTCACGCTGTTGAATAACATCCTTAGCATCCACTTTATCCACCACCTGAATATCAACAAACCCCACTTGTTGCATCATATTGGTGTATTCTGCCACATCAATAGCACCTGTCACACACTCCGCCCATTTTTCTACATCAGCGCGGAGTTCTTCCGTAAACGCTCCTTCAGTGACAATATCACTAATGGAGACCCGCCCCCCTGGTTTAAGTACACGAAATGCTTCCGCAAACACTGGGCGTTTATCCGGTGCAAGATTGATGACACAATTGGAAATAATCACATCAATCGTATTATCGTCCACTGGTAAAGATTCAATCTGTCCCTGACGAAATTCAACATTGGTCACACTCATTTTTTCTTTGTTAGCGTTTGCCTTTTCCAACATCGCTGGGGTCATATCCACACCAATGACATAACCGGCTTCTCCCACCTGTCGCGCTGCCAAAAAGCAATCAATGCCTGCCCCACTACCCAAGTCAAGAACGGTCTCCCCTGGGTTAAGATCAGCAATAGTTACCGGATCGCCACAACCAAGTGATAAGCCAGTCACGTCTACCGGTAACCCTTCCAACTGTTTGTCTTCATAAAGCTTTGGTTGTTGTGTCATGCCTGTTCCACAACAAGTATTTACCCCGCTGGCAGCAATATCTCCATAACGCTTTTGAACAATTTCATGAATTTCTGACATGATTCACCCTTTCATATCGACAAACTTCGATATAATAAATTAAAAAAAACTAAACTCACTCAATATCATCGACACGAATCACAGCCTGTTGATAATCCGGCGCAAAAGTCTGGATCAACATACCACAACACAGTGTGATACGTTCTTGGTTTAATGTATAAAAGCGATACTTGCCCTCTTGACGAATGTGCACCAATCCAGCTTCTTCCAGAATCTTAAGATGATGGCTGACAGTTGGCTGGTTTACCTTGCCACCTAGCTTTTCCACTAGGTCATTAACACTTAACCAAACACAGCACAGATGAGACATGATCTCTTGGCGAGTTTCGTGTGCAATTGCTTTAGTGAATTGTAGTGTATCCATGATCTAATCATATCGAAAAATATCAATATGTCAAGTAAAAAATAGGCAAATCAACTGATCTGCCTATAAGGTTTTATCTGATTTTAAGATTTGCGACGGTTAAAAAACCATTTATCCAATTCCACACCGAGAAAAGTCAATATGCTTAAGCCAATTGTGATGAACAGTTCCCCGGCAG
>RFHA01000102.1 GCA_003696565.1 Chloroflexota bacterium | reverse complement strand
GCCCACCATCACCAGCCGGGGGGACGGCCGTATCGGGTCTACAAAAAGCACCAAATCATCGGCAAGGGGTAATTTGGTTGGTTGGCGAATGGCCGCTGCCGCCTCCCGTGCCTGTGCATCCAGCGCCGGGCTACCCAATGTGCCCGCCTGCCCGCCCGCCTCGTCAAATGCCATCGTGCGCCCTTTTTGTGATGCTGTTCCCTCAATAATGGTCATGGCGGTGGCGGCTTGTTCGCTTTGGATGGCGGCGTGCAGGAAGTGGTAAACGGCCGTATCCAATGGCTGTACAAAAATTTCAATGGAACCGCCACACGCCAGCCCCACATCCCACGCTGTTTCATCGGCAACACCATAGCGCAAAAGCCGGGCCTGTCCGCTGGCCAAAATTTGTTGGCTGGCTTCAATGACAGCCCCTTCCACACACCCGCCAGACACAGAGCCGCAGAAACGGCCGTCGGCCGTCACCGCCATTTTTGCTCCAACCCGCCGGGGAGCCGACCCCCATGTTTGCACAACAGTTGCCAGAGAAACGGCCGTGTTCTCCGCCAGCCATCGGTTCATGTCATTCATTACATCTTTCATATCTACCTGCATCCTCAAAAGGTGTTTGTAAATGCTGTCAGTTAATCACGATTCACATAGAAAGGCCAGCTAAAAATCCGTGTCATCCGTGTTTTATTAAAAAAATTATGTAAGCGTTCAGCTAACAGCATTTCAGCTTGTCAGCCTTTCCCTTTTTTCAAGGTAAGGAAATACCCGATTGGGCCAGCCAGGCACACCTTGTTTTTATTAAATTTTGCCCTGACAAACAGCTTTATAGTCAAACGTCATGAAGCCAGCTGGCTGACTAGCTGGCCGGCTGAACGCTTGCAAAATTATTTAGCAGAACGCCATTGCTTCAGTCCTGTCAGTGTGAAAGCGTTTTGGAAGCGCTAAATCCGACCACTACAGCCTATACTATCCGTATTCAGTAATCCGTCATGCGTGTGCTCTACGGCTAGTAACTTCGTCGGAAAACGGTATACGGACTTCGGGTTACGTGTATTAGTTTGCAGTTAGAGATGGGCAAGCGGTCAGTCTGCAATGTGGCATGTGTGACTTGCCGCCTGCCACTTGCAAATTGCAATGTCAACCTTCGGATACCCCAATCTTGAGGCATTGCTCCTGCAAGGGGCATTGGGCGCAGCGGGGACGGGCGGTGCAAATATGTTTGCCAAAAGCGACCAGCAGACGGTTGATGTCCAGCCAGTATTGCCGGGGGAGTTTTTCTTCCAGAGCGACCATTGTTTTT
>RFHA01000101.1 GCA_003696565.1 Chloroflexota bacterium | reverse complement strand
CCTGAAAACGACAAGACCACAAATAATCCTGCCGTACCGATGAGTGCCATCAGCCGCTTGAAAATCATGTATCATACCCTCTGTAAAATAAGTTTTAATAGAACACGGGAGATTATAGATTAAAATTTGGTTTATGTCATCAAATTTAACGCAATCATCCCAAAGTCTTAAAACCGTTAAGAGGCGATAACATGAACCACGACGCTGTTCCCCCTAAACTGAACGGTCTTAAAGTGTAATGTACACCCAAGTGCGTTCTCAAGCGCATCCAGTGAGAAAATTGGAATGCGTACTGTGCGTAAGCCGGTATCGACTGCGTCAATAACCATCCCCATGCAAGCATCTACCCAAGACATCAACTCATCGGTTAGCAATCGAACGGGGGCGGGAATGAATGGAATTCGCCAACCGATGATTGCGTGGCTGTTCACTTGCACCGCTGCTAGCAACCGTGTTCCTGCGCGGTCGGTTTGTAAATTTAGGCTGATAGCTGGCGGTGTGATGGTGGGGGATAAGGCTAGATTGAGCGTACCCATGTGAGTGAACTTGACGCGGATACCGGCACTGGCAGTATAATCTACACTACAAATTGGTACACTCTGCTGGATGTCAATTTTCAATTGACTAAGTGCCACATATCCCACCAAATGAAACCGAACAGTCCCAAATGAAATTCCCATTGGCAGCGGGAAGTTTGTATCTTCATCAATGCCTTGCTTAATCACCAGCCCACGCTGAGAGGCTGTGATAGCTCCACCTGTTGCGGAAAGGAAAATACTGGGCTGGTTGGTGTGTGTAATGATAACGTTGGGTACATCGTCATCATGGTCACCTGTGACATGCATGGTGATAAACAACATTCGATGATGCGTTTGGACAGAATCAATGTTGACCTCAAAGCCGACGAGTTGGCTCAAATCCGGCAAAACAATCTGCTCCTTAATAGCGGGGATCACAGCACGGTTTAGATACATATTCAGCAGATTACGTGCAACACGCCCACCCCCTCTAACGTTGGCTTGGTCAAACACAATATCAATTTGCTGGTGCTCAAAGCGAAAAGAGCCGTTTAATTGTAGGGAGAAAGTGGCTTGATGAATTTGCTTGTCTTTGCGATGCACGCTAATGGTTAGTGCATCTAACATAATCACAAAATTCTGTCTGGGGTGGTCATCGGCGGGTAATTCAAAGTAAGGGGGGTGTTCTGCCTGATAGCGCACAACCACAGATGCCACCTCTTTTTCTCCTTGAAAGTATTCCGGCTTCAGCAACTGATTGAGAAACGCCTCATTAATAGCCATCGCAATATTTGACATGACTTCCTCTAAATTATTGCTTTTTAAAAATACCCCTGCGCGGTGAAATCCCTGGCACTGATATTCACATCTCATTTTTTGCTTATTGTAGCCTAAGCGTAGGGCAAACGGCACGCAATTTGCTGTGATTCTGTTTTACAATTATCTGTATGAAACGACTAATCCGAGTATTCAAGCGATATAAAAAAAGCATACTGCTAGCGGTTTTGGGATGTATGATCGCCTTAGGTGGGTTTATCTATTTCTGGGTATTTTATGACCTCCCGGCGATTGATAACATCCAACAAGGGATGGTGCTGCCTGCCACACGTATTTATGATCGTAATGGGGTGCTGCTTTATGAAATCCGCCCGCCTGGTAATGATCAGGGATTAAATACAGTTGTCCCACTAGAGACGATCCCACAGTATTGTGTTAATGCCTTTATTGCTACGGAAGATGAAAATTTTTATCAACACCCCGGCGTGGATATTGAGGGAATTATCCGTGCCTTATGGATTAACTTACGTGGCGGGGAAGTGCTGGCAGGTGGAAGCACCATCACACAACAGACCGCTCGTTTGTTGTTGATGGACCCACAGCAACGCTTGAATCGCTCCTTGCAGCGCAAATTGCGTGAGATGGTTTTGGCGATCCGCCTTCAGAATCGTTATAGCAAAGATGAAGTGCTAACGCTGTATCTCAATCAAGTTTATTTTGGCAATATGGCGTATGGCATCGAAGGGGCTGCTCGCACTTATTTTGCCAAATCTGCCGCAGAGCTTTCTTTAGCAGAATGTGCCTTGTTGGCGGGCTTGGTACAAAACCCAGCTTATTATGACCCATTCACCAATTTGGGAACCGCGGAAGACCGCCAAGATATTGTGTTGGGGCGTATGGTTGATGAAGGGTATATCACCCAAGCACAAGCACAAGCAGCTGCTCATGATGAATTGCAATTTGCCGCGACTCGCTTCCCGATTAATGCTCCCCACGCGGTGATGGCTGTTTGGCAACAGTTGGAACGGGATTACCCTGAATATGTTTATGGTGGCGGGTTAGAGGTCATCACCACCATTGATTTAAATTGGCAAAACGCCGCTCAGCGCATTGTTCAGGCACAACTTGACAGGATCAATCATCCGGCTGATGGCAGCCGCGCGCCAGCTAATGCTAATAATGCTGCCTTGGTTGCTATAGACCCCAACACCGGACAAATCCTAACCATGCTTGGCAGTCCAGATTATTTTGATGAGTCAATTGATGGTGCGATGAATGCAGCCGTCGCGTTGCGTCAGCCTGGTAGTACGCTAAAACCCTTTACTTATGCTGCTGCTATGAACCCCCAACTGGATCACCCGTATACGGCAGCCTCAATGTTGTTGGATATTGAAACGCCGTTTATCACACGCCGCCTAGAAAGCTATGTCCCTTCCAATTATGGTTTAGTGGAGCATGGTCCTGTTTCTTTAAGAGAATCTTTGGCATCATCTTACAATATCCCTGTGGTGTCCGTTCTCAATGATATTGGTATTGAACGCATGGTGGCATTGGCTAGCAATGCCGGTTTGACTTCACTCGCCAATAATGCCCAAGTTGATCTTTCTATTACACTGGGGGGTGGAGAGGTCTCGTTATACAATCTTGTTCAAGCTTATAGTATTTTCCCTAATGGTGGTTATTATATTGAGCCATCGCTGATATTGAAAATTAGCACAGCCTCAGGGGAAACACTTTATGAATGGACACCTCCACCACTGGATCAACAAATTTTAGATGAGCGAATCGCATTTATTATCACCGATATTTTAAGTGACGACGCGGCGCGTATCCCTGGTTTTGGGCGTAACAGTGTGTTGAACATCGGTAGACCCGCCGCTGCAAAAACCGGTACAACCACGGACTTCCGTGATAACTGGGTGGTGGGTTATACCCCGAACCTTGTGGTGGGGGTATGGGTTGGCAATGCAGATAACACGCCAATGGTGGATGTTTCTGGTATTAGTGGGGCTGGTCCTATTTGGAATCAATTTATGCGAACGGTGCTGCTTGGTCAGCCAGAACTGGAATTTGAGCAGCCCGATGGATTGATCCGTTTAGACGTGTGCGCTTTAAGTGGTTTGTTACCTACGCCAGCGTGTCCATTATTGCGGACGGAGTATTTTATCCCTGGCACGCAACCCACAGAGCCGGATAACATTTACCAAGTATTTCAAATTGATCGTCGTACTGGGTTGCTGGCAGATGAAACCACACCACAATCTGACATTGTGGAACAAGTCTTTATTGTTTTACCAGAAGAAGCCAGTGAGTGGGGTATCCGGCATGGCATTCGCCAGCCGCCAACTGGTGCATCGGTGTTGTTATCTCATACGGAGTTACGCCTATTACAACCAGACCCTTATACGATCTTTCAAATTTCGCCATTGATCCCAATCGACGCGCAGCGAATTCGCTTCCGTGCAGCTGTGCCACCAGGTACACAATCTTTAACGTTTACATTATTTGATGAAACTGGTGAGTCAGTGGTTCAACAGACCATTACACAAGAACCTTGGGCAATGTGGTGGCAATTGAAAACGGGGGCATATAGCTTACAAGCTACTGCCACCCTAGATGATGGGGCAGTGCAGACGACGGATGCCTTATATTTTGCGGTCACTGAATATGAAGAACCAGCTTCTTACACTGTAGAAAGCAAGCCATAAGTTTAATCGTGATGATATTCCATACCAAAGCCTAAATCTGGCAAATTGGTGTCATATACATATACCATGGGCCACTCCGAGCCACCGCTTGCTTCAGTAAACATATAATCTGTTGCCCATGTGAATAGCCAATAAGCGTCATTTAGAGACATATTGACACAACCGTGGCTTTGCGTTTCCCCAAAGGCATCATGCCAATATGCCCCGTGTAATGCCCGATCACCATTGAAATATAACGTGAAGGGCACATCTTCCATAAAATAGAACCAACTGTCATTAGGGTTGCCCCGTGTCATGTTACGATGACCATATTGTAAATAAACACGGAAAAAACCAGATTCCGTTGGACTCCAGGGTTCACCGGTTGCCACCAGTGTCGCAAAAACGAGCTTATCACCTTCATACGCCATGACGATCTGTTCTGCAATATCAACAGCGATCCAGACTCGTGTGTCGATTTCATCCGGGCGTTCAATTGGACGTAAGACATTGAACTCTTCCGCTGGTAGCCATTGATCCACACCAACTTGATACCACAATACGCCATCAACGTCTACTTCTGCGAAGATATGCGCCATATGATAGGGTGCGAAGGCGTTTTCATTGGTGATTGCGGCTTGTTGTCCTGGGGCATTGCTCCAAAATGTGACGGAACTACGTGTCCAACCGATAGGGTATTCTAGCACTTCTGCTCCTTCTGGCAGCAGAACACCGTTCAAACGAGAATGATAGGCTGGTCCTAATACGTTTGCAGGAATCCATTCTCCTGGATTAATTTCTGCCCAGCCATCTACAATACGAATGACACTGACGAAAAACTCAGCGTGTTCTCGATGGTAAAGCACATTACCATTTGGGGCATCTAACACGTCAACAGCGGCATTGACTTGTCTATAATCACGGGTATATAAGATACTTTCACTAACACCAACACGTTCAATCGGTGGATTATATGCCTGGATCGTTACAGCATCCAACCCGTACTGATTGTTATCAGAAGTGGTTTGTGCCCACACATGGCTTGCTGTCATCATCAGAACACACATTAACGGTATTATCAGCTTTTTCATGTGATCAACGTCCTTTCATTCTATAATGCGTAGCCTGAATAAAATCCACCAAGCTGAACCCGGTCATAACCGGATGACTTATGCTATACTTACTTGCAAAAAACATGAGGTGAAAATATGGTTCACACAATTGATCCTGAATTGCTTGATATTCTACGCTGCCCTGTGGCGGTTCATTATGAAGGGGATGACCCCGGTAAATTAGAACTTGTCAAAGATTGCTGGCTCGTCTGCGCGGAAAGTGGCTATAAATATCCAATACGTAACGGAATCCCTGTAATGTTGATTGAAGAAGGCGAGAAATGGAAAGATGTCTCTGTAGATGATCTTCCTGTTCCGCCACCGGATGGTGAAAATCCAATTAATCAATTATAAAAATTAACGGGCGAACCACAGCGGAACGCCCGTTTTTTGTGCAAATATCTTACAGTTTACGTTCGTTGGCAGCTCTTAAACTGCGCGCGCCGAAGATCACAGAGAGTAATGCGAACGCGATTAACGCCATAACCCCCAAACTCGCTGCGTTGTTTGAACCATCAAACAACCCTGTATCTGGGATGGCGGTTGGCAAAACAGGCGAGCCGCCCCCTTGCCCATCATCACTTGCTCCACCGATTGGTGTTGCGTCTTCTCCACCAACGGGGGTTTGGAAAATCGCTGCGATGGCGGTTGCTGTTAACTGCACATCGCTAATGCCAATTGGTGTCGATGGGGCTGGTGGGGTTGGCGTATCCCCGGCAGATTGCCCTGTTAATGCTTCTGCTGTTGCTGTGAGGGCGGCTTGTTGCGTCTGTTGGATGCTTAACAAATCTGGCGTGGGGGTGGGGGTAATACGCCCAGCTTCTTCTGTTTGAAAGGCACTAGTTAATGCCAGGGCGGTTTGTTCGGCTTCTGCCGTTAAAGTTAGGGGGATGTTGGTAGCTTCCCATTCTGCTGTGGCAGTTTGCCCGGCAAAGATCACCGCTTCTTGTGTTTGTTGATCAATAAATGCTTGTGTTTGTTGGGCTTCAAACGCAGCAATATCAGTTGCATTTAAGATAGCAACCTGGGTGCTTGTTTGCTCAATTGGAGTTGGTCCAGTGTCTCGTGTT
This sequence comes from Chloroflexota bacterium, assembly GCA_003696565.1. Classification (GTDB taxonomy): domain Bacteria; phylum Chloroflexota; class Anaerolineae; order Aggregatilineales; family Phototrophicaceae; genus DAOTWY01. Next base: position 1,110 of record RFHA01000101.1, on the reverse strand, counting down.
GCTAAAATAAGCACCACTACTAAACCGGCTACAAAGAGTAAAATCATCAATAATGCCAAGATGATAAACGTGCGGTTTGTTCCAGCTTCTTCTTCATCATCGAAGAAACTTTCATCCATATCATCATCTAATCCATAGGCGGTGTCTAGCTCAACGTCATCTTCGTTCTCAAACGCAAATGGATCATCGTCCTGCTCATCTAAATCTAAATCATCATCTTCAGAGCCGAACAAATCGTCTTCGTCCCCAAAATCGAAGTTATCATCATCAAAAAGGTCGTCTCGATTACCCATGAATTATCTCCTTCATTTATCGTCCCAGAATTTCCAGGTTCGCTAACGGGACGAAGACTGTTTCACCTACTACCAATTCTATCTGTGCTGCCAAGATGCGCAAGCCATTATCCAACAAAACGGGCTTAGTTGGCAAATCTAGAATTTTACCAGTTAAGCCTAGGTAGGGTTCACGAGTGATTCGTACCGTCATACCTGTACGGAGTGCCGTCATCGCATTCGGTCTAGATGGATTTTTCTGTTCCCCACGCGGCACACTGATGATTGCTTCTGGTGTGCGTGTTTCCCATCTACTTGGCGTATACGCATCTAGTGTGGTTTGATTGCCTGCTAATTCTGCCAGCATATTATATACCACACTGCTCATGCGGATATTCCCAAATCCTTCTGTTAATAATACAGACCCCTCAAACATCATGGCAAGTTCAATTAAAGAAGCGTCCATGCTTGGAGCAATGACCCCTGCAAAACTTTGATCAATCATGACTTTGAAACCGGCAGCGGTCAATGGTCGTCTGGTCACAACGATCGATCCTGTAAATCGACGCTCGAGTGTATCTGCTTGAATATTTTCAATGCCTTCTTCTGGTTCAAGTGTTAATGTGCCGATTGTTAATCGTCCATTGCCCCAGACACCTTGTGTTTGTGCTCCAACGGCTTCAATCACAACACCACGTTGCGGGTCTACTTGAACAACACGCCCGCGTACACCAGCTTCCAAATTCATGACATCTGGCATTTCTTGCAAGATGATGCGCCCATCTTCAATATGAGCAACCAAGCCTTTAACTGGAGAGCGTAATCGTTTTCCTTTTGT
>RFHA01000012.1 GCA_003696565.1 Chloroflexota bacterium | reverse complement strand
CGATGAAATCCATTGAATCTTATATCAACAATATTGTTTATTTTGAAGGTATTGCTGAGGATGAGTTACAATATATCACCAACGCCAGCATACTTCGTACCTATTCCGCTGGTGAGATAATTTTCTTAGAAGGTGCCCCGGCGGATGGTTTATGGATTGTTGACGTGGGGACGGTTAAAATTTTTAAGCTCAGCCCCGATGGGGGAGAGCTTATTTTGCATTTGAGGGGACGCGGTAAAACATTTAATGACATCGCATCACTAGATGGTGGGAATAACCCTGCCAATGCTGCGGCTCTTAGTACCCCAACACAAGTTTGGTTGCTCCCAAGATCAGCTATCATGCATGTATTGGCTCAAAACGCACACATGGCACTCAATGTTATTCGCTTATTAGCTCAGCGGATTCGTTCGTTAGTACATCAGATAGAAGACTTAACGTTGTATTCTGTCATCGTACGGCTGGCTCGCTTTCTCTTAAAACAAGCCGAAGACCCTAGCTTAAGTGGACCTGGTGTAACTCGTACTGCAATCGCGGCTTATTTAAACACAACACCACAAACAATTAGCGTTGCCCTGCGTGAGCTTGAATCTGCTCAGGCAATTCAATTTGACCGCCATAAAATCAAAATCATTGATGAGGCTGTTCTGCGATCTATCGCCATGATGTGATAAATATCATTGTGTTGCATGAAAAATAACATATACCCCCAACGTTTTTAATTTAGCTTAAATTCAGAATGTCCCTCACCCCTTATGCTCATAACAAATGAGCAAAGGGTTTTTCATATGGCAGAAAACTGGTATCCAAGAATCGATCCATTGCTTTGTACTGGCTGTGGTGATTGCGTAACAGCGTGTCCTACAGGTGCGCTTGGTTGGCAGGGGGATAGTGCCGCGCTTATCCATCCAGACATCTGCACTTACTGTGCCACCTGCGAATCGATTTGTCCGGTATATGCCATTGAATTACCTTATTTGATTGTGAAAGAGGAGCATCATGAATAAATCTTTGAACCCGAATCTCGTTTCGGCTGTGTTAATTGTCATCACGGCTGTTATTTTGATTGCGCTTCCTATCCGCATTGAGTTTACGTTGGATGAAGCACAGGCGAATGATAATACGGTAGAAAATGTTGTAACTGTTTCTCAAGCCAATGTGGTGGAATATACACTCAGAACACAGATGGGTGGTGATCCGCCAATGGCGTTTGTTGGTGTTGGCGGCGATATTGATGGGGTTGTCAACCCAGAATTGGTCGTTAATTTGGGGGATACGGTTCGTTTGACAATTATTAATGGCGATCCGGTATTGCATGATCTGAAAATTGATGAATTTAATGTCTTTAGTGGCGAGTTGCTGGAGGACGAGCAAACCGTCACGGTTGAGTTTGTCGCAGATCAACCGGGCAATTTCTATTACTATTGCTCAGTGCCTGGTCATCGAGATATTGGCATGCAAGGTGTTTTGCGTGTTGTCGGTACAGTTGCTGTTGGGGATGATGATGCGATGGATGAATCCCTAAGCGATGCCGGTTACACAGACAGCGCAAATGATCATGATATGGAAGCCATGCAAACCGCTGCTCCACAACCAGCAGCCGAGGACGCAGTTTCTATCGTCCGTAACCCAGCAGATGTACCACCACCTGTTGGTGACCGCGCCCCGATGACGCTGCGTGTCGATATGACAACTGTTGAGGTGAATGGGATACTGGCAGACGGAACAACCTATCGTTATATGACATTCGATGGGCAGGTTCCAGGGCCCATGTTGCGGATGCGTGTTGGGGATACAATGGAATTGCATCTGCATAATCAAATAGAAAGCCTACTACCACATTCGATTGATCTACATGCTGTAACTGGACCGGGTGGTGGCGCAGTGTTCACACAAACCCTAGCAGGAGAAGAAACTGTCTTTACCTTCCAGGCGTTGCAGCCCGGGCTATATGTCTATCATTGTGCTACACCAAGCATTGGGCATCATATCTCCAGCGGTATGTATGGGTTGATCTTGGTCGAACCCGTGGGTGGATTGCCCCCAGTGGATCATGAATTTTATGTGATGCAGGGCGAAATCTACACCGCACAACCATTTGGTACACAAGGGCATTTGGATTTCAGCCATGAAGCAATGTTAGATGAAGCCCCAGAATACTTTGTCTTTAACGGTGCTGCGGGCGCGTTAACTCAAGATGAATATGCCATGCGTGTCAACGTGGGGGATACGGTGCGCATTTACTTCGGCGT
>RFHA01000100.1 GCA_003696565.1 Chloroflexota bacterium | reverse complement strand
TTTGGAATGTAGCTAATCGGATAAGATGCTCGTGTGTTTTCAGTATAACGCGCATCATCAAAATCTGGTGAGCGGTCGTCCTTCAACGGGACATTTTCTAAAATCGTCCCAAACATTTGGGTTGTTGCATAAATTTCCGGCTCACCTTCAGGGCTTAGGTGGATTGTCTTGGCATAGCAGCCACCTTCAAAATTAAAGATACCATCATCGCTCCAACCATGTTCATCATCCCCAATCAATATGCGTGATGAATCTGCGCTGAGCGTGGTTTTACCCGTCCCACTCAGTCCAAAGAAGGCTGCTGTATCACCTTTTGGACCAATATTCGCAGAGCAGTGCATCGGCATCACCCCTTGATGTGGCAGCAAATAGTTCAGAATGGAGAAAATCCCCTTCTTCACTTCACCAGAATACATCGTTCCGCCAATCAGAATGATCTTCTTCTCCAAATTAGCGATAATAAATGTGCCAGTACGTGTGCCATCCTCATCAGGTTTAGCGATCAAACTAGGTGCCGCCAAAATTGTCATTTCCGGGTCATGTTCTGCCAGTTCTTCTTCCGTTGCGCGCACAAACATATTCCACGCAAACAGCGCATGATACGCCACTTCACTCACAACACGCACCGGTAAACGATATTTAGGGTCTGTGCCCCCCCAAGCGTCAATGATGTATAAGTCATCTTGATGACTCAGATGATCCAAAACTTTCTTATGAAGGTGATCAAACACCTCAGCTGAAATGGGTTGATTAACACTCCCCCACCAAATTTCATCTTTAGATGGGGCTTGTTCAACAAAAAACTTGTCCTTTGGACTGCGTCCGGTGTATTGCCCGGTTAGAATGCGAATCGCCCCTTTATTCGTCAGTACGCCTTCCCCATTTCGGATAATGTGTTCATATAATTCAGCCGGGGTGAGGTTCCAGTGCATTGTCAATTGTTTTATGTCTGTCGGTTTAAGCCCAACTTTTTCTAGCCCAACTTTGCTGTGCACATGCTCTTTTGCGTACATTAGGTTTATTTACTCCTAACTCTTTATTATGAATTTGGTTGAGATATACCCATGTTTCCCCCGTATATCTCAATATTATTTTAGGGGGGCGGCACGCAATTAAATAGCGATGTTTATCAGACAATTGTCATGAGACTTCATGCCCGTCTGTGACATCTGTCACATATTGTAGCAGGCATTGATATAATGTCCAGCAGATGACAGTCTTTCAGTTGACTTCCTTACTTAAACTTGACGAGAAAGACTTAAACAGGCAGAATCAACTTGTTTAAGTGAAGCAAGCAGGAGCAACCTCATGGCAGGACAAAACGAAACAACTGAACGGGAACAACACCCACAAAATGCAATTACGCTTGGCTTTTCGATGTTAGCGGGGTTAGGTGTGGTTTTGATGATGTGTGGTGCGGCTCTCGGTGTTATCCAGGGAGAACAAGCCGACAACAATACAATTGGGCTGATCGTCCTCACCGGCGTGCTCATGTTCATCAGCGGTGTTGGGGTGTGGTTGGCATATGTACGCCCCTGGGAAACGTTTGATGACATCAATCAACCTAAATATCACGGACATCATGACCATGACGACCATGCAATCGTCCCCGCAGATCAAAATGCAGTGATCGAACACCATGAGTCATAACACCATCCCAGAACGCAACCCCATCGGCGACCCGTTCAGCGGGTCGCTGCTCTATGATGATAAAGCAGCAGCTTATGCTATAACCCCGCACATCGCGCCAAATGCGGTTGCCACAGGTGACTTCATCATCCGATATGGGATTCGTCTCCTTGGTAAGCCCATGATTTCCATCGTACCCGGCATTTTGGCGTTAGATTATGGTGAAATGCTTACTGGTGAAGCAGCATGGGATTTTATATTTAACAAAAGTAATTTATACCCACGTGCAGATGTTGTTGGATACCGACATGATGGCGAAGATGACATGATCCCGTTGAAGCACCTAGATGTAGCCCTAACGCCAGACGTGTTAATTTATGCTGATTCTATTGCCACAAAGCCACTGGCAAAGGTCACCGCCTTAATTGCAACAGAACAACAAGCTCAAAATTTACCGTCTCGTCTGCTGCAATATTTACCTTGTTTTGAATCACTTAGTGAATGGCAATCTCATGGATGATATTTTTGAAGAAAGTTGGTCAGAAGATCATCGTTCCGGTGTTGTTGCTGTTGTTGGTCGCCCTAATGTTGGCAAGTCTACACTAATCAACCGTATCTTAGGGCAAAAAATTGCTATCGTCACCAACAAACCTCAAACAACCCGTAAACAACAACTCGGCATTTATACCGAAGAACGCGGGCAAATCCTCTTTGTTGATACACCCGGCATCCACCAACCACATCATAAACTTGGGCAATATATGGTAGATGTCGCATATGAAGCTCTACGTGATGCTGATGTTATCCTTTGGTTATTAGACGCATCCGAACCCCCTCATCAAGATGATCGTCAGATTGCAACTCACATCGCGGAATTGCGCGGCGAAACGCCGGTTATTCTTGTGTTAAACAAAATGGATCTTGTCACAGCAGATGCTGATCTTAGCGAACATCTTAACCTAATAGAAAACCCACACCAGGTTATCAAAATTAGTGCAGCTGCCGGAGAAAACATCCCCGAACTAATCGATTATCTCATAGACATCTTACCAAAAGGACCGCGCTATTATCCATCTGATCAAGTGAGTGAAGTTAATATGCGCTTCATCGCCGCGGAAATCATACGAGAGGCAATCATTGAGCTAACAGAAGAAGAAATCCCTTACACTGTTGCTGTAGAAGTTGACCAATACAAAGAACGTAATGAAGACCTTACCTACATCAGCGCAATCATCTATGTCGAACGTGACTCGCAAAAAGGAATTATCATCGGCAAAAATGGTACGATGATTAAACAAATTGGCACAAAAGCCCGCCAAGAGCTATCTAATGTTCTAGGCACAAAAGTTTATCTTGATCTACACGTTAAAGTGCTCAAAAATTGGCGCAGCGATGAGCGGTTTATGAATCGCTTAGGATACCGTCTACCTAAAAAGGATGAGCGATGAAAGTTGCAATAAACTATTCCCGTGCTGCATTAACCTTACTACGCGCTGGGAAAATTCAGGTCGATGTGTGGAAATGCCCCGCATGGGATGATTTATTAGCGGAAGCACAGCAAAGTAATGATGTGTATATCCACTTCCCCTTAGCTATTTCACCCCATGGCATTATGCATACTGAAAAGAAAACACTTGTTGATCTAGATGAAATTGAACGGCAAAAGGATGAATCCGGCACACCATTAGTCAACGTCCATTTTTCGCCTCACACAAGAGATTACCCCAACATCCCCGTGGATTCTATGCAACCTGCCCACATCCAGCAAATCATGGACGATGCCTTGCGCGCCTTAGAGCCAATTATCCAACGATTTGGTGCAGAAAATGTCATCATAGAGAATGTACCAGACGCAGCTAACACCGTGATGCGCCCGGCTATTTATCCTGAAAATATCAAGAATTTGATTACACAAAGTGGTTGTGGTTTTCTATTAGATATTTCCCATGCGCGGATTGCAGCGGGTTTTATCGGCATGGATGAAAAAGCGTATTTGCAAGCGTTACCTGTGCAGCATATCCGTGAAATTCATGTAACTGGCATTCACACACTTGATGACAATAAACTGACACAAATCCAGGAGCTTGGCGTTCATGCTGATATATTCCAGCGGTTGAAAGGTCGGCGTATGGATCATCTACCATTTACAGAAGACGACTGGAATTTTACAGCCTGGGCATTGGATCATATCAAACAAGGGGATTGGGCTGCGCCCTGGGTAGTATCTTTTGAATATGGTGGTGTCGGTGGTATCTGGGAAATTATCGGCGAGCCACAAGTTATGTTAGAACAAGTCCCCCGTTTATATGACCTAGTTGCATCAATTCCCGCGTAATAAAATCACGTCATGTGTAATCCACGGTAACACACTCCCTGGCAAGCCAGAATTCACATGTAATCGATCCACCTTGAATGTAACCGGTTGGAATTCTGGCAATGCCACACCAAGTTGCGCATCTGATGTCTCAAATTTTGCAACAGTCACATGCGGTTCTGGGTCTAGCCCAAATGCGCCATTATATGGCGTAATCGCTGGAAACGCCTCCATAATCCGCTGTCTAATCCTGCGGATTGGTGCGGTTTCTGTTGGATACATAAAGATCACAGTGTCATGGCGGGTAAACTGATGCAAAGTCACCTCAAACGGCGGTGTATTAACTAGTAAGGCTTTTAAGGTTTCACAGGCGGGGTCTAATTGATCTATAGACACAAACGGATAAAGCACCGTGATATGTGCAGTGAAGTTGCGCATGGTATCTGGTGCAAGTTGTTGCATTAACGGGATAAGCCGCGCTTGCAGATGATGCGGTAAAATAATTAAAATTGATGAGACATATGTTTCAGGAATTTGCACGGCGATCCAACGCTTCTAAATATGCCTGCCCTTCTTCACAATCGCGATGAATTTGTGCAATCAACGCATCCAAATTATCAAATTTAGCCTCCGGGCGTAGATATTTTTCAAATGTTACTTTAAGTGTTTCGCCATAAATATCACGATCAAAATCCAATAAATAAGATTCCACCGTCACACCTTTATATTCAAATGTCGGGCTAATTCCAACATTCGTCATCGCCATAAAACGCTCTTGCCCTAAATACGCCCAACCAGCATAAACACCGTTCGCCGGAATGATCTTTTCAGCAGGGACATCGACATTTGCAGTAGGGAAGCCAATAGTGCGCCCAAGTTTTTTGCCATGCACCACTTCGCCGGCAACAGCGTACCCACGCCCCAACCACTGCCGTACTTGCTCCATATCTCCCTGCTGAACGGCATCACGAATTAAGGTGCTGCTGATCGTAATATGATCTGTCCCTAATAAGTCCACAGTCTTGACAATAAAGCCTTTTTGTTTGCCTTGCTCTTGTAAAAACGCAACATTACCCTCACGCTGATACCCCAGTGCAAAATCTACCCCCACCCACAACTGACTCAATTTGAGATAGTCCTTGAGTTGATCAACAAAATCCACCGCACGAATATGGCGAATTTTATCATTAAATGGATGCGTCACCACATAATCTACCCCTAACTCAAGTAACAACTCGGCACGCTCATCAGGGGTTGTTAAGTAGTAGCGTCCACTTAAATTTTTCATCACGACATCCGGGTGAGGATAAAACGTTAAAACAACGGCTAATTTATCCTCCTGATGTGCTTGTTCCACAAGCTGAGAAATAAGATATTGATGCCCTCTATGCACACCATCAAACACACCAATCGTGACAACTGAAGGACGTAACAAATGAATATTTTCCAGATTATAAATATGACTCAAGTTTCCAGCCTTTTTATGATCTACAACAACATCAAAATTTTGCAACGATCACACTTATTATCCCTTATCAGTTGCATAGGGAAAGACTTTATATGGATGTAGCTTGGCATTTTTTACTTGCAATAATGCAAAAAACTGTCCTGCCGAATTATACGCACGGATCAACCCATCTTCCACCGGTGCCGGATGTTCTGGTACACGCCCATGCAGCACATGATCCGTATCAACCTCATGAAGATATACAGCTGGTAATTGTTGTACCACAACATCCGGTGAAATTAAGAACTGCATCCAATTTTCATCATTCACCAGTGCATCTAATTGCAAAGCATCCGCCAATTGAAATGAACCGCTCATCGTACGGGTCAACTCAATTAAATAGCCCCCTACGCCTAGCAACTGACCGATATCGTGTGCCAAGCTGCGGATATAAGTCCCCGCACTGCATACCACATCCAGCACAAATTCTGGGGCATCCCATTCTATAAGCGTTAATTGATGAATGGTCACTGCCCGTGGTTCAAGTTCTACAGTTTCCCCAGCACGAGCTAGATCATAAAGTTTACGCCCGCCTTTTTTGATTGCACTATATATCGGCGGAATTTGCTGAAGCTCACCGGTAAAATTAGGCAACACACGTTCCACATCTTCGCGGCAAATATGGCTGGCATCCACTTCAGAGACAACCTGCCCCTCTGCATCATATGTATCAGTCACAATGCCCAAACGCACACGAGCAACATACCGCTTGGTGGATGTCATAGCATATTCACTTAGCCGAGTGGCATGACCTAAGCAAATTACCAATACGCCCGTCGCCATCGGATCAAGCGTACCAGCATGCCCAACTTTTTTGACTTTTAGATGTCGCCGGATGGTTGAGACAACCGCATGACTCGTCATCCCAGCAGGTTTATCGATCGTCAAAAAACCAAATGGGTCAGACAATTGTGAGTTTGCCATGTTTCACTGCTTCCTGCAAAAGAGCAATTACTTGTGCTTTCACAGCAAGAAGCTCTCCCTCTACTGTCGCACCAGCAGCTTGTTGATGCCCACCACCACCGAGTCCAAACGCCACTTGAGATACATCAAACCCTGGTTTAGCTCGCATACTGATATTCACTTTGCTGTCTGGCAATTCTTTGAATACCACCGACATCATCGCTTCTTCTACTTTAATTAAAAAGCCAACCAAGCCTTGATCACTTTGTTCGGTTGTCCCCACTTCTGTAAAATCAGCTTGGGTGATCACCGAGCTGATGATGCCCCCCTCGTGGAGTTCCGTTGTCGCCAAAGCACGCTTCCATAAACTAATCGTCTGGAAATTCCTGTTATCCAAAACACGCGCAGTAATCTCTGTTAGAGATGCTCCCGCTGACATCAACGTTTTAGCATATTCTAAGGTTTGCGCTGTGACGCTGCTCGTCCTAAAGCCCATTGTATCCGTAACAATGCCTGTCAAAATTGGCATGGCGATTTCCCGCGTTAATGGCAATTCCATCTGTTCAAACCAACGCAATACCACCTCAGCTGCTGAGCAAGCGGTTGAATCAACCAAATAGACATACCCAAACAAAATATTGGTTGCATGGTGATCTAAATTAATAACCGCTCGGCTATGTGCCCGACCATAATCCCCAACCAAGCCTGTGCGTTTTTCATCACTGGCATCAGTAGAAATCATTAAGTCCCATTCACCACGCTCTAGCTTCGGTTGTATCTCATCAGCACCTGGCAAAAAGTGAAAAAGCGCCGGCACACCGGCATCAACAGCACCCACTACCCGTTTCCCCAAAGATTTTAAGCCATTCATTAATCCCAAAAGTGACCCAATCGCATCACCATCGGGGTCAATATGCGTCACAATCAAAATTGACTCAGCAGCATACACAGCATGAGCCGCTTTTTCCCACTCAGTTATATTAATCGCTGTCATTGATGTCCTCGTTTTGTTCAGATGAAACGGGTGGAATATCCAGACTATCTAGCAATTGATTTAATTCTTCACCTCGGCGCAACGTTACATCCCAATGAAAATGCAGCTGTGGCGTGTTGCGGGTGTGGATTCGTTTACCCACTTCCCGCCGTAAAAACCCATTTGCACTGGCTAATCCCTGCATAACCTCGTCTTCACGAGATTCATCGCCTAAAGCATTCACATAAATATCAGCAAACATCAATTCAGGATCAAGCTTAACCTCTGTGACCGTGATATTATGCAAACGGGGATCACTCACTTCCCGCAGCAGAAGTTCACTGAGTATTTCACGTATTCTTTCCGACATGCGATCCTGCTTGATAGACATAAGCTATTTCTCTTTCTTTTCTTCTTTCAAGTCAATGCTGATTAACAGTTCAATGTCATATCAATTTTTAATCCAGCATCGACATTCACCAAACAAAAGGACGTTCCACCAGAACGTCCCCCTTTAAAGCAATCATCAAATCCGCTAATTAACACGCTCCATGATAAAGCATTCGATGATATCACCTTCTTGAAAATCATTGAAATGATCCAGGTTAATACCACATTCAAACCCAGCACGCACTTCGCGCACATCATCTTTAACACGCTTTAATGAGCTAATACCTGTCTCCTCTATCAGCACTTTGTTATTCCGCAATACACGGCATTTTGCATTCCGGCGGATTTCGCCTTCTAGCACATAACAACCGGCAATTTTCCCGCGTGATAGTTCAAAGACTTGGCGCACTTCTGCAGAGCCAATAACCTTTGCTTTATAAACTGGCTCTAACATACCACGTAACGCCAACTCAATATCTTCTAGCAGTTTATAAATGATATTGTATTCACGAATATCAACATGTTGGGTCGCTGCTGCACGCCGTGCCGCATTATCTACTCCAACATTAAATGCCAAAATAATTGCACCAGATGCGCTAGCCAGCATCACATCGTTTTCAGAAACTGACCCGACATCCGATGACAAAATACGTACTCGTATTCCCTCAGCATTCTTTTCAGAAAGTTCTTCCAACGAGTTAATCAGCGGCTCCAAAGACCCTTGAACATCTGCTTTAACAATCAAGTTAAGTTCTTTAGCGTTGCCAGCCGTAAATTGCGCAAACATATCTTCTAGCGTGAGTTTACGCGCTTGTGATTGTGTTTGTGCTGCTTCTTGCTGTTCAGCGATAATCGCACGGGCTTCTTTTTCATTCTTCACGCGGCGGAATATATCCCCTGGTTGTGGTGGCTCATTTAATCCCATCACAGAAACCGGTACCGATGGACCAGCTTCTTTAACCGGTTTCCCAGCATCATCAAACATCGCCTTGATGCGACCATAAGATTCACCGGCGATAATTGTTTGTCCCTGCTTCAGAGTGCCATTCAACACAAGCAAGGTCGCCATTGTTCCGCGTGATGGTTCAACTTTAGACTCAATCACTACGCCCGTTGGGTCCGCTTTGGGATTTGCTACAATATCCATATCATCTGCTACGAGCAATAATGCCTCTAACAGATCGTCAATCCCTTCACCTTTTACCGCGGCAACTGGCACCATCAGCGTATCACCGTCCCATTCATCTGGGATCAAATCAAACTCAGCTAAACCTTGTTTGACCATTTCCGGGTTGGCATTCCGCTTATCCACTTTAGTAATAGCAACCACCACCGGCACATTGGCAGCACGAGCGTGACTCAGAGCCTCTCGCGTGGTCGGCATCACACCATCATCTGCTGCCACAACAAGAACCGCAATATCCGCTCCCTGTGCCCCACGTGCGCGCATCGCCGTAAAGGCTTCATGCCCAGGCGTATCTAAAAAGGTTAACCAACGCCCATTATGCTGAACACGATAGGCACCAATATGCTGGGTGATACCACCCGCTTCTCCTTCTGCAACACGACTTTGGCGGATTGTATCTAACAGTGTGGTTTTACCATGATCCACATGACCTAAAATCGTAATAACTGGGGGACGTGGCACCAAGTTTTCTGGTTTTTCATCGGAATAAACCTTACGCCACGTTTGTGTAGTGGTTTCTGCACGACGTTTCTTTTCTTCTGCTGCTTGTACAGCACTTAGAGATTGTGCTTCAAAGCCCATTTCTTCAATGACAATGGCTGCCGTGTCATAATCAATCTGCTGATTGATTTTCGCCATAATGCCATTGGCGATGAGTTTTTTCATGACCTCAATCGGACTAGCATTAATCAGCTCAGCTAGTTCACGTACAGTTAAATAATCGGGCACCAATATAAGCTGTTTTTCCTGCGCCATAGAACCTCCTTAAAGACGGCAGTTAGGCAAGGAAAAGCAGCTTATCGGCTACATTTCACCTGCCCTGCCTGTTTGCAAATAAAATTGAAAAACACCGGATTGCTTGTTCATTATGCATCACGGTATCGCCTGCTTTAGGCGTTCACGATCTTGCTCAGTTAATGTGACCCGCAACGATTTGCTTAAAATAGTTGTGTTCACTGCTTTTTCCCAGCAAGACTTCTTATCACATAAATAAGCCCCACGCCCGTTCATTTTACCACTAGGATCAAGCTCTAAACCAGCATCGGTTCTTACGATACGATGCAAGGCACGCTTGTCCCGTTTTTCCCTGCAAACCACACAGGTGCGTTCTGGCGTGTGCTTTTTACCCATGACTATTCGTCCCATTCATCATAAAATCGTTCACGTTGACGACGACGCTTACGCTTAACGATAACATGCCCGCGCTCTTCATCATATATATACTCGCGGTGCTTTTTATGCTTTTTACCCTTTTTAGGTAAAACTTCTATATCATCATCCAATAGGTCATCTAGGTCACGTGGACGCTTACTTCGTTGTTTGCGCTCCCAATTGATGCGATTTTCATCTGGTTCAAGAAAATTGTCGCTATTTGAGATACGTTTGTTAGTCATTAGTTAGTAATCCAGATCATCCCAACTACTACGTTTGCGTCCACCCTTTCGCTTGCGTTTGGCGATAGTTTGTCCGCTTTCTTCATCATACACCAATTGTCGCTTTTTGTGACGGTTTTTCTTGTCTCTTTTACGGTCACGGCGTTCATCTTCATCATCATCGTCAAAATCAAATTCGTCCTCTATGTCATCACCTTTTTGTTTACGACGAGAACCTTTTTCTTTGACGGGGAATGCATCAATCAATGCTGCCAAATCCACTTCATCCTCAGCGGTTTCTTCAACAGTTTCAACTGCCTCAACCTCTAACTCTGGTTGCTGATCTGGCTCACTTTCATCTACCGTATCCATCAACATCAAATCGTCATCCGGCAAAACAAGCTTATCCAAAGCGGCTTGAACTTTGGGCAGTGCTGTATCCGCCATTTTACCTAATAGACGACGTAATCGATTTTCATCAATTAAAAAGCGAAGCATAATCTCACCGGCATTCTCTAGTGGTTGTAATGCTTCAATAATTTCATCCGGCAAATCCAATTTGTCCACACTGATTTCAAATGCAGATTGCGGCAGTGTCATCTTCACGGCATTAATTTCTGCTAACCGTGCAGCCCGTGCATCATCACGTGCTTTTTGCAAACGACGCTCCACTAAATCAGCAAATTCAGCTAAAACACGATATTCTTCCGGTGTGACCACACGCCCAGCTTGTTTCTTTTCAACAATCAGGCTGACTTCTGCCACAATCTCGGTATGTTTGGTCATCAACTCATCTAGCGGTGGCTCCATAATGTGTTCCAAAGCCTCACTAACCGCTTCCGTCACACTCTTAATATCAATCCGCCAGCCTGTCAGCTTGGCTGCCAACCGCGCATTCTGCCCCTCACGCCCAATCGCTAGTGATAATTGGTCATCCGGCACAATGACAACCGCAGTCCGTCCTTGGTCAGGGTCATCATCTAAATAAACGCCCGTAACCCGTGCTGGGCTAAGAGCTTTTTCAATAAACTGCTCCTGGTTAGGGTTCCATTCAATGACATCGATTTTTTCATCATGTAATTCTTTGACAATGTTTTGAATACGTATGCCACGCATCCCAACACACGCCCCAACTGGGTCAATCCCATCCTGTAAGGCAGCCACCGCCACCTTAGAACGATACCCAGCTTCACGGGCAATATTTTTAATCTCAATCTGCCCGTTATAAATTTCTGGCACTTCAAATTCTAGCAAGCGGCGCAACATATTACGGTGACTACGGCTCACAACAATTTGTGGACCACGATTTGCACGAGTCACCTCTAAAACATATACGCGCACTTTGTCATGCGGACGGTACTTTTCTCCAGGGATTTGTTGTGCTCGGGGCATCTGCGCTTCTGCACGCCCTAAGCTCAAAATCACACGGCTAGAGTTCACACTCTGCACTGTCCCATTGATAATATCGCCTTCTTTTTCAACATACTCCTCGTAAAGCGCGTTCCGCTCCGCCTCACGAATTTTTTGTAAAATCACCTGCTTGGCGGTTTGGGCAGCAATACGACCAAATTTTTTGGTTGTGCCTTCTACTTGCACCATGACCGTATCACCTAATTGGCATTCAGGGTCATAAAAACGCGCTTTTTCCAGGTCAACTTCCGTAGCTGGATTCAGAACATCTTCCACAACCTCTTTTTCAACAAAAATGCGCGCACGTCCAGTTACTAGGTCAAATTCCGCATCAACTTTTTGTGCCGCACTCGCATTCGAATCCCGCCGATACGCCGAAATCAAAGCTGTTTTAAGTGCTTCTAGGATTGTTTCCTGTGGTAGCGATCGCAATTCAGCGATTTCATTAAACGCAAGTTCAAATTCGTTTTTCACCGTTATTTCCCACCATTTATAAAACAAAAAGTGGGGGTTGCCCACTTCTTCGTTGTGTTATTTCGTTGTAAAAAATTGTAACATGCAGCCAGATTAACTGTCAAGATTCGATAGCAACACACGTATTTCCCCAGCAAACTGTGTTAAATCAATCGGTTTGGGATAATAAGCATTGAAGCCCATTTGTTGCGCTTCTTGCCGAACCGATGAATTGTGATACGCAGTAATTGCCACACAGGGTAATTTATCTTTACTATAATTTACCCTGATCTGCTTGACTAAAGACATCCCATCAATGCCAGGTAATCCTAAATCAATAATAACACCCGCATAACTTAACTCTGATAAAGCTTTTAGTGCTGCTTCACCCGTACTAACAATATCCGCACTAATCCCTTCCATCGCCAATAATCGCTTTAACACAATTTGTCCATCAGGGTCATCTTCAACAATCAAAATTTTTGTCATACAACTTCAACCTCACTCTGCTTAATCATCGGCAAGGTCACAATGAATTTACTCCCTTGACCAACTTCACTTTCAACTCGTACAGCCCCACCCAAGGCTATACATAATCGTTGTACAATCGATAGCCCCAAGCCAGACCCCCCATATACACGACTCGTAGAAGCATCCACCTGACGGAAGCTCTCAAAAATCGTCTCATGCTTATGCACAGGAATACCGATTCCTGTGTCTTCAACAATTAGCTGTAAGTTATCATCTGGCAGCGTCACTTTGAGGTGGACTTTGCCTTTTTCTGTAAATTTGAACGCATTACTAAGTAAATTTGTTAATATCTTATTCAGTGCGTCAATATCTTGCATAACAACATCCGGCACTGATTCATCAATCTCCACCAAAAAGCTTAATGATTTTTGATCGGCTAAAATTTGCATATTCTTACTGATCTTATCCACCAACTCACGGATATTGACCTCCTCCCGCACCATCTTCATGCGTCCGGCTTCAATCCGGCTTAAATCCAAAATATTGTTAATTAACTCCAAAAGACGCTCATTATTTGCCCGTGCCCGCTGCACCATATACAGCGCATCGTCGCTTAAGTTATCACCCATTTGCAACAAGCCCAAAAAACCAATACTTGCATTCAACGGCGTGCGCAATTCATGACTCATGACAGCCAAAAATTCATCTTTCAGCCGCACGGATTCTTCTGCTTTTTCCTTCGCAACGCTCAACTCATTAACGGTGCGGTCAAGATCATTAATACTATTCACCAACTTATCTGTCATCGTATTAAATGCTTCAGAAAGTTGTCCTAATTCATTTTTCCGCTTAATCTGTGTGCGCTTCGTATAATCCCCACGGCTTACAGCCACTGCCGTCTCGGTTAAGCTGTTAATCGGGCGTGTTAACCAAATAGTTACACCAATCCCCACCCCAAATACAACAATCACTGTCCCCACCGCTGTAATTAACGTCAATTCAAAAATATCCACTACTGGGTCAAGAGCTTCTTTTCTATCAACTTCAGACAATAACGCGGCTTGTAGCTCTGGTATCCAATGATAGACCCCAATGACCTCATTACCACGATAGTTCACATACGTCCCTCTACCATCAATACCTTGCAATGCTTCATCAATTGCCTGACTATTGGCATGGTAGCCAATAGTCTCTGCTGCATTAGATGTAACAAGCAGACTGCCGTCCTTCGCCACAAGATAACTTTCAACAGGACTATCAGGATTAATTGTTCTGGATAAAATATTGTTAAGTATTGTTAAATCTAATCGACCAGCGAGAATTCCAACCAACACACCATATTCGTTTTGAATAGGACGAAACATCAACATCTGGATAATGCCACGTGTGTCATCATAATATAATGGCTGCAACTCCATAAATTCTTCCTCTGTTGGGTTATCAAAATAACGCAACAATTCGATAAAATATGGCTGTTGAGTCACATCTGAGCCACGTGCGTCTGGATCAGTAGAAACACGGATAATCCCATCTCGGTTAAATAAAAAAAACTCGGAAAAATTTTCTTGCTCGGCTAATTGACTGCTAAAAAATTCTGCCTGTTGATTAATGGCGGTGGTTAACGGGCGGCTACTACCCAAAATAATCGCCATACGGTTCAGTTGATCGTTATTGGCTAACAATAAATCTAATGTCGTTCGTGCATTATCTAACCAACGATTGATGTTATTGATCATCGCGGCAGCTTGAATTTCACGTACTTCGATCTGTTGATCATAAATTTCATCTGCTGTTAACGAAGTTGCCACAGCAGAAAGCACCACTGTCGGCAAAATCGCAATGATCAAAAAGACCAAAACTAACGTTGTACCAATACGCCCCAAAAACGATCTCATTGTTTGTTCCTCAATGCTTTTTTGTTTCCATTATCATCGGAAAAAGCCAACCTGGCAATTCACCTCATTTGCCTATTTGTATCGATATTGGAAGCACGGTAATGTCTTTCCCATCCTCTAACGTTAACGTTTTGATGGTATCGTTTTCAAACCAATAAAGTCTAAGCCATATTTGATAATTTCCAGCAGACAATTCATCTGGTATTTGAATCGCACGGTTATCTTGCACTAACTCACCAGCTTTTAAGCGTGGGACAAATCCACCTACAAATGTTGTATCACGCCCCTGCGCCACCACTGCACCTGTTTCATCCACTAAAAACAAGGCTACGGTATAGTCTTGTTCTGCATCATCCAGCGCACGCCAATAAAATGAGATCGGCAATATGTCTCCCGCAGCATATGTTGTACCGAGAGGTAGAGTAACACCTGTTAATAATAATCCCTCACCAAATGATTGATCTAACGCAATCTCAGGCGGGGCATCTGGTGCGCGCACAGTGCTGAACAACAGCAAACGTACTGTTGGATCAAAAGCATACTCGGCTACAGGATAATAATATTCTGTCATATAGCGTTCAATTGGACGAATAGCCCAGGGCAAAAACGGACCTGTTTCCATCAACAACCATAATCGTTTTCGCTTTGTCGCCAGCGCATCAATCAAACGCCGAGCAACTGGATCAATCAAATCTATCACATTGTCAGATACAACCGCAGGAACCTGCTCAAAACTTCCACGCTCACCTGGCGATGTCTGTAACGATACAACACGCGCTTTATCGAAAAGACGATAGTTAAAGAAAAACGGTTGATACAGCGGATCATTCAATAACAACACATCTCCTGGTTGTTCTTGTTGATCTAACTCAACTGATGCGGCGATCAAAGCTTGATTTTGTCCCCAATATGCAGGATCAACATAAATTAATTTCAGCCCCACACCAATCATCACAAACAATACAACAGGTAAACCCCATAACCAACGCCGCCTCCAATCACGCCATAATAGAAACAAAGTCGTGCTAGCTAATCCGCCAAACATCACAAACCATAGCGGCACATGGGTGCGTACCCAAGCAATATCTAGATTCTTCTCAAATAGAACCGGGGTCAACACAAACGGGCGTGCATACCGTACCTGATCCAATGCCGGCTGCCAGTTCACAATGTTGAGCGATTCCTCCGGCAGATGATCCGGGTATTCCTGCCATGCCAGCACCGCGTTTAGGAATTGCCAATATAATGCGATGAGCACAATACCAATCAACCAGCGTTTGTGCTGCATCAGCCATTCCAATGCCGGGATAGACACCAGAATCATGAATGGCAACGCAGGGATAATGAAGCGCGGCGGCAAAGTTGTCCCGCCGATCCAATGCCGATCTGCCGAAAGGGCGTGTCCCCAGGCAAGCCCCAGAAGCACCACTAGCATCACCCATACATATCGCCGCTGATTTCGCCGCAAAAACAACCATCCACCCGGAATAGCCAACAAGACAATTGGTGATGTCGCCCAGATACTCGCCGTTGGGCTGATGAGGTATCCATGCAGCGCAATTCGGAAAAATTCACCACCAGTTTTATATTGTCTAAACTGAATTTCCGGCAGTGAATTAGCAAAAACATCGGTCACTCCCGCCACGACCGTCACCAGAAGCACCAGCAACAGCACACCATCCGTCCATCGCTTCAGCCATTGATTAGGCATCATGATCAGCAGTAATCCAGGCACCACCATCAGGCTTGATTCTTTGGTGTAATATGCCAACAGAAACGTAATCACTGCCGCACCAGCAAAGATTGGCTTCTTCGTCTGTCGCAGATGTTCCAGATAAAACGCTGTGAGCAAAATCAATAAAAGTGCCAGTGGCTCACGGAAATACGTCCGCGAATATGCCCAGAGAATCGTCATGAGTCCCAGCATCAATGCCGCACTGAGAGCTAATCGCTCCTCATAACCCAACAGCAGTACATAACGATATATCAACACACTAGCAAGTGCCGAGATGAAAATATTCAGCAGCAAGGTAGTATGTAGTAAACCGACTCCAGAAATCTGCGTGGCTAACCAGTACAACGGCGTGCCGCTTAGGATAAAAACTGGTTCAATCGGAGATTCACTCATGGGGTAAAGTGAATTGGGATCACTTATGCCAGAAGGTGCGTATCTTGTCCATGCAAACCAATTAAAAACATCATATCGACGATCCCCAAAATCAACGATACTGCTCGTAATGTCATACATTTCAGCTTCGTCGTTCAAGGTAATGCGTCCGCTATAAGTCAGCAGATAGACCGCACACAGGAAAATAAACAAAAGCAAAGCTCGTCTCATAGCCACTCCAAACACAACGCCGCAGACTCGCAGAGTCTACGGCGTTCTACATCGTGATACAATAGCAATTATTCGGAAGCGGTTTCCTCCGGCTCAATCAGCTCTGGAGTTGCTTCTGGTTGGATCATCTCTACATCAATCTCCATAGGCACGGGGAACGGTTCAAAACGCATAACTTGGTTAAATGTCAAATCTGTTACATAGACATTACCATCACCGTCTATTGCGATACCACCCAGCACACCCAGTTGAACCAAGCCTGTCTCACCAATTGCCTGCCCAAATGACCCTATACAATCACCATTTGTGTTGTAAACCAATACACGTGCCGCATCTGGATCAGTGACATATAACAGATCACGAACAGGATCAATGGCAATATACGGGCGGTTACCCAGCTCCTCAGTCCATCCAGTCACAGGGATATTCTGAACAAATGCTCCGTCTAAAGTAAAGACAGCCACACGTTGATTCCAAGTATCAGCGACAAACAAGCGTCCATCTGGTGAAATCGCCAAACCAACCGGCTCATTTAATTGCCCGTCTCCGCTGCCACCACTGCCAATATCCCGTAGGAACACACCATCAGCTGTATACACACGAATGCGCTTATTCCCCGTATCCGCCACATAGACCCGACCAACTGAGTCCACAGCAATATCACGCGGTCCCCAAAAACCATCCGTTGGGTTAGTCGTCACATCAAAGCCACGCATATCAGGTTGTCCCCAAGATGTAATCGGCTCAAGCTCAGGTGTAAACGCACGGATCAAGAAGTTCCAAGTATCTACAACATAAATTGTACCATCTGGCGCAACCGCAACACTGTGCGGACGATTGAAGAACGCCCCAACTTGATCCACACTGCCCTGTTGTCCAAATGAATTTAACAACGTGCCATTGGTATCATACACACTAATACGAGCCGCGCCCTCACCTTCATTGGCAATAAAAACACGCCCATCCGCCGTTATGTCCAAACCTAAGGGGCGCACAAACGGTTGAACGGCATCATTAAAGACTAGCTCTGGCTGTAAGGGAGTAAAATTTTCCAGGCAAATATTTGGCTCTACTTCAGTAAAAGCATTCAATGTATTCACATCGCCTATACCATATTGCCAAACCTGTGCTGCCACATCCTTACGAATATATACCGACATCATGTCCGAGACAGGCCACTTTGTCAGCGTAAACTGATTGACATAACTTGGATCGGCTATCACCCGTGATTCACGATAGCGTGAGTAATCACGACTCCACCAAATATCAAATAATCCGCGCCGACCAATTGCTGATCCTGGGTTTTCAAAGTCAAACATATCGTTCACCCGTTGGGCAGTCAACCCAAAATAATCCTGCATGGGCCACCACATCCGCACGTAGTCAAAGCGCTGATAGTTATCCCCTAATAACGCCTCTACCTTGCCACGGTTAGCATCACCAACGATAACTGCCACAACATCATTGAGTTGTTGTAGTGTTGGCGGATTATTGCCAATGTATATCACACTGCCTGCATTACTAAAATCACGCAAATACCAACTACCGGGCCAAGAGAAGCGGTCATCATGCATCACACGCATATCTAACCCACCTGTGATGCGGGTGCTCAAGTCCGCCAGTTCTTCTACAACAAACTTATTTGCTGGACCAGCATGGGCATATACCAAAAATTCGGTCGCATAATCGTGATTAATATAGTTTGCCATCCATGCAGCGCGGAACGTTAAAACAGCCAATAAGCCAAAAGAAGCCACGGCTAGCATCTGGCGTACATGATGCCACCCCGTAAAGCGTGTTGCCCAATAATATATCCCTGCCAACACGCCAATCAACACAATCAACGACGCTAACCAACTATATGTCCATTCCAGTTGTACTTGTGTCGTCCCCTGAAACGGTGCCTGATCAGCCAAAAGCGGCATAATCAACTGAAAAATTGCTACAAACCCCACGGGGATCAACAGCAAATATAACCATCCATTTGTAATAAATCGCCGCCAATCTATCCGTTCAATGACACGTCCAAAATACCAGCCTGTCAATAAAATCATTGGTAATGTGATATGCACACCTAGCCAGGGCATTTTTTCACCTGCTAGTGTATACCCCAAGAAATTCAAAACAGCCCACCATCCAACAAACAGCAGAAACGGCACACTGTCTAATTTCCATTTACCCTCTGTTGGATAACGCGATGGCTGCGGTTCATGTGCCATCAAATGGCGATAGTATGGTACATATTGGTTATACCATATCGAAAATTGTAGCCCCCCACCAAATAACAACACCCCACCAAATAACAACAACAGCGTGCTACTAACCGATGTCACACCCAACAAGCTAACGCTTTCATTCCAACGCAACAGGCTATTAAACAAGACAATCATCAAGCCAATAATGATCATAAACACAGAAACAAAGCCCATTAAAATCGCAGGAGGCAAATCAGTCACCGTTGCTGATGCTGGCTCAATAACTTCGTCATGGACTACATCAAAATTGACTTCTTCCACCGGTTCAGATGCTTCTATGTCACCACCCTGCACTGCATCTAAAGCTAAAAGCGGCTGTGTTTCATCTTCATATTCACGTTGCCGCCGCCAAAACACCACCAACCCCGCCAACATCGCAAAAAAGCTTCCAATCAATGGCAAAAATTCGTAAATTGGCATAATAACCACCGCATAATAGTATTGGGGTTGGCTTCCTCTGCGAACACCTTGCTGTTCAAACCAATATTGCAAGCTATAAATCATCCCACTGGCGATTCCTTCAATATTGGTGAAAACAGTTGTAAAGAAAAACAGGAAAATAATGTGGAAAACAATAAACGCACCAAGCCAACGTTTCCAATTCCACGCAATCCCAGCCGCCACCGCTACCGCCATCATCGGTAACCACGCCAAAAAGCCAATCACAAATTGACCAACTTCCATGTCGCCTTGTGTCGGCAGAATATTATTCAACCAGCTCATTTCCTGCCCGATGCGCATCCAATCTACCGCGGTACTATGTGACATGACAATAAATACCGCAGTTAGCCAGGGTAAAATCAATGACCCCATCACCATCAATACGTCAAATTCTGGGAAGAAGCGCAAATATCGCCACCAACCGCGCATTTTGCTATAAACAATACCCGCAATTGAAACGGCAGCCACCACCCACGCCAATACCAATGCCCCTTCACGAAAAGACGTAGGAACAGACAGGTCTACTTCCCCTGTTTCCGGGTTTGTGGGAATCGGTTGTGCTTGGACTTCTGTGCCATTTCGTGATGGCTCATGGGAGATTTCTTCAAATACAATCATCCCAGCACATAAAAATAACGTTAATGCAGAAAGCATCAAAAACGGACGCAAAAACGACCTGGTAATTTCAATACGAAACGCCGCGTAAATTAATAACAGTGAACCAGATACCACCAGCCCTAACGCCAATGATGCCGCATTCGTGCTAACTGTTTGTGATTGTGTTTGATCACCAATAACCGATGTTATTGTCGTATGTGATAACAAGTTAGATAAAGTTAATGTCAGCAATACCGCCAAAACCAACATCAACACATCTAGAATACTAAAATGTACAGCACCCCGCTTATATGCCCATAACCCTGTGCCAACCACACACGCCAACATCAGCACAAAAACAAGAGCCGTCCACGTTAAAAATGTGGAAAAATCGGTAGAAATTGGCTTCAGTGTGATCAAATTGCCAAATTCTGCCAACAAAAAGTCAATTCTTGCATCCAACGTCGGGGAAGTTTGCAACGAAATGCTGATAACGACAATCAACGCAAGTGCCATCACACCAGCCAACAGCATCGCCATATTGAACATGTTGAACACTACACGTCCATTAATGCCCCATACATGCTGCACAACCCGAACCAGCCAATAAATCGTTAGGAACAAGCCAAAGATCGCAATATATATAAACGCAGTTTCCTTTGAACCTAAGTTCCAAATCATCGAAGCCGCGA
Source organism: Chloroflexota bacterium (assembly GCA_003696565.1). Classification (GTDB taxonomy): domain Bacteria; phylum Chloroflexota; class Anaerolineae; order Aggregatilineales; family Phototrophicaceae; genus DAOTWY01. The sequence continues at coordinate 6,726 of RFHA01000100.1, read as the reverse complement.
TGATGTATAACCAATATGCCCTACCCTTAACCCGTGCCGGACCACTGATATACATCATCGCCGCCCAAAAGAGCAATAATGCTGATAGCATCGACGGCGTATCATGTCGAATATAGCGATTGTAGTATAAAATTAACGGCGAAATCAGGATCATGATCGACGTTAATATCGCCCCAACACGCCCCAACCACCGCCGTAACAGCACCGGGAACATCACCATCAAAACCCCCAGCACTGCTGGATAAATCCGCGAGCTAAAGTCATCCACCCCAAAAAGTTGATAAGATAACGCCGTGGCATGGAATAAAATTGGACCATGCATCATCGGGTTATGGCGATAGTTTCCATCCTGCGCCAAATTATTTGAAAAAACGGTGTGCAGGCTTTCATCATGACTCATCGCACGATCCCCTAACATATGGAATCGCGTAAATATCGCCAAAAAGAGAATAGCAATATAAATAATAACTTCCCAATTCCAATTAAAAGACCGCGCAAGGGCGATATTTAAACCGTTTGGTTGCTGTTCTTGTTTCATCATCTGTCCGTCCATCATCCCCCAGGCGTAACCACGGCAGCCGGGGTTACATTCATTAACTGACTAGTCAATTCAAGCGTATTATTCACAACAACTGCTACTGGTGTAGCCCCCGGTGTAACCACTTTTTGGATCAATGTTTGTGGCTGTGGCTGAGTTGCCACACTAGCTTCCACCGCTGGCTGGCTAACAAACAACGGTATCATCAACAGGACAACCATAACAGCGATCAAAACACCATAACGCAAATGCGGTGTTGCCACAGTCGGCTGCTGCATCTGCAACTGTACCGCATTCCAAATCCGTTCTATCTGTCCAGCTTCGGGTATACCAATACCAGGCACTCGCATTTTTAACTCATGCTGCAACTCACGTTGCCGCACATATTCTGCATAGCAACGGGGACACGTGTCAATATACTGTGCCATCCGCCGCCGCACCCGTGGCGGAAGTTCGCCATTAATATATGCCACCATTCGAGATCGACAATAGCGATATTTCATCATCAAAAACTCAGTAATTCCTCTAACAAACCTTGCCCTTGTGATTGTAATAATTTTCGCAAACGCTGATGTGCTAGGCGTACTCGGCTTTCTGCGGTTTTTGCCGGGCAATTCATGACATCAGCAATCTCACGATAGGTCAAACCATGTCCATAGCGTAACACCACGGCTTCCCGTAAATTGAGCGGCAGTTCGATCAATGCCTCTGTCAAAGCATCCTGTACATTGCGTTGAGCTAGTGCCGCCTCTGGGGTTTCAGATTGTGGTGCGGGGATGTTCAACTGAAAAATTTGAGAAAAATCAATTTGAGGCAATCGTTTACGTCGATAAGTATTCCGGCAGCGACTCACCGCAATGGTATATAACCACGTCTTAAATGCCGACTTATCTGAATCATATCGCTTCAGATTTTTAAAGGCATAAACAAATACCTCTTGTACCACATCTTCCGCATCTTGCTTATGAAACACCAAACTATAACACAGCCGATAAATCCCCGCCGCATATAATTCATATAGTTCGGTATATGCGATTTGCTCCCCCTGCAAACACCGAGCAATTAACCCCAAAGCCTGTTCTTGTTCCGACACAATCTCACCTCATTCCGCTGCTGCTCAATATACACAGCCATGTTCTGGATTCCTCATGGCTGCTGCATCACAGAAGGGGAGCTATTATAAATATCTTCCCGTACCCAAAGAATATACGTTTCACCATCCCATTGTGGAACACGAACTTTGCGTACTGCCCACCAGGGTAACCAATCTAGTCCTTGCAATACATCGGTGTGCCAATTATGGCTTAAGACAAAACGCTGTCCCACATAATCCGTCCCCAAATCTGGTTGATTCAGGTCTATTTCTTCACCATTAACGTCCAAAATGTGCTGTGGTAACAAAACAACTTCCGCAAAGCGTCCTTCTTCAACCGACTCAATAAACCTCGCATTTGGAAAATCGCGTACAATCCACGCAGCTAACCCGCTTTCATCAGCATAAATTGCAACCGGAATTTGTGGCATCCCTTGTGTTTCACGGAAGGCAAGCTCCTCTAATGTCGTTCTCAGTAGCCGTGTTCCGTTTGCCGGCGCGTTCAGATGCCAATATTCCACAGCATCGTCTTTCCGCGCCCCAACTAAATTCCAACTTACGCCTAAATGAGCGACCAAAACAAACAGAAAAAAGCCGATTATATACCCCTGTGCTGGCACCGCCCCACCCCATAAACTAGACGAGAGAAAATATCCTACCAGCATCAGCAGCACCGCAATCATCACCCAAATCAAGCCAATAGATACATTGCCACGTCCCGGCATACTTAAACTACTCAGATAATTAGATAAGCTACCATCTTGTACGAATAAAACGCCCCGCGCCGCAATCTGGAAGTGCAGTGCCAACACAAATAACAAAATAAACATCGCCCCTGCCATCAGCCACCGCACTTGATTAACACGCTTAACTTGTGATTCAGAATCGTCATGCTGCCAATCACCTGTCCATACCAATGGAAAGCGATAATCATCAAACGCTGCAGAAACACCATATGAAGCAAGCCCAATTAACGGTAATGATATCCACAACGCATCTGCCGCTGTCCCTCCAGGGTAAATAACTGCTGCAATGATGCCAATACCCAACCACGCCATCAGGAAACGTTCCACAAACGTAACCCTCTGCCGCAAGTTCATCACAATCAGGCTAATCAACACTAATACAAATGTGGCAGTCTCATAAAATATGGCGATTCGCAAAGGGAAAAATGACGGGGTATCGCTTTCCGACCAGCCACGTAAAAACGCCTCTATCTGAGCTGTTACAAAACGCATCCCTTGTGGATAGATGAAAAAGGCTGTTGAAAGCACAAAAATAACCAAGAGAGCCGTCACACCACTCATTACCCATGGGAACCCCCGGAACCGCTCACGGATTTGTTGAGTGAGTGGAATATCTGTTTCATCTTCCAATTCCATTGATGTCAGCGATACTGTGATTGCACCGGCGATGACCAAAATCAACGCCAACATCAGCCCTCCCGAGCTAGCAAATAAAGTCATCAGTGCAAACATCACCAAAGTCAACACACCATATTGCCCACGTTCCCACCATCGCCATATTGCCCACAATCCAACCATGGCGAATAGCGCAGCCCAGGTTATACCCTCACTAAAACGTGAAGTTGCTAACACAATTGGTGAAACAGTTAACAACAAAGCAAACACAAATGCACGCCCGCGCCCAATCAGATCACGAAAGAGAAAAGGAGTCAGCGTTAAAAACACACCTGCTATTGCCGTTAACACACGTGCAGCAAACTCATCAGCACCCACCAAAGAAAATGTGACTGCCTGCGCCCAAAATACTGCCGGGCTATCCGCCAGCACGATCTCACCAGGAGCATCTACTGAAACTGTCCGCCATGCTGCTAGCGCGGAACCTGTCTCCCTCGGTGTTAAAGGGACTTCCCCAAGCGAAAATATCCGCAAAACAAACGTAATGAAAATAAGACCAACTATCGCCAGGGTTTCAATCGAAATACGCCTATTTATCATATCCATTATCCATCATTTCCCACCCGATAAATCCGAGTTGTTTCTCCCGAAGCCGCTGTTGCTTCACACACTACCGGGAAATGGTCATCAAACTTGATGCGTGCATCCGTCCCATAATATCGCCGCTCAACACTGCCAAAAATGACATAATCAATCTCATAACGGGCAATAATTTGCTGTGTAATACTCAAACGTGGGTCTCTGAACAGCATATCTAAATCAGATGTCCGCGTACCAACTGCTTCCCCATAACCGGTTCCCCGCCACTGAGATTGATGCCCCGTCCAGCCTATGATGACCGGAATCCCCGTTAATGAGCCAACACGCCCGTGTTCTGGGTTATAGTTCACACGCGAAGGATTTGCTTCTGGATTTGCCTCTGCAACAACGGCTTCATCACGACCAACCACATCCTTGAGGCACATAATTGCATCATAATCTGCGTTTGATGGGATAAAATTACGCCCACCGTCCAACGTCAGGGTTAGATCAGCCGTTTCACGATATAAAAACATGCGATTATAATACCCAAACAAACTATAAATTGACCCAACAACCATCAGTAACACAACCAACGCGCCATATGTTCCCCGCAACATTGCGGGCGGCTTCCATAAATTGATGTCCATCGTCAATGTATATACACCGTATGCTGCGCAAATACTGAACATCACCCATGCCTGATAATAAAATTTAAAGACTGTGTTCATACGTGTGCCAAAGTTATCTCGCAGATAAACAAATTCCGGCACAATAATTAGCCCCAAGCCACAAACAAGTAACAATAAAGCAAAGCTGTTTTGCAACGGATACGCGCGTGTTTCATCATCCTGCTTATTGCCAAATAAGCAAGCCATACCAAACCCTAGTGTGACAAACAAAATTAGAGGCGTTAACCCGCGTGCTAGCCATCGCCCAATGATTTGCTCAGTCACCTCACGCCACCCACCATACTGTGTGACATACTGATTTAATGTCACGCGGTAATCCGGTGCAATAACCCCTACCGCCAATAAAAACAACATCATCAGCAGTAAGCCAGCAAACACCATCCCTGCCACACCAAAACCAACGGATAAATTGATCCGACGTGCTTTAAAGCTGCGCCAAGTTTCTAATATCAAATAACCACCTAGCAGCAAGATAAACGGACCAAACATCACAAAAAGTTGTTGCGTGCGCGTGGGATGCAACACATTCGGTAATACCCCACCCAATTGTGAGCGAAAACCTATCAAAAACGGTGCAGACACTAATAAACCAACTATCAACACAGCCACACCCAAACCTAACAATTCCAACCAATCTTGCCAGATTTTAGAAAGCCTCTGCCACTTAAGACGGCGAATAGCTTCCGCACCAATTAGCACCACAAGATACATCGGCGCATCCCAGGTATTGAAGAAGATCAGCGCACCAATCCCCACACCATAAAATAGTATTTGCCAACGCTCCGGCGGCTGTGACGATAACATCACATTTAACGCCATCCCTAACACCAACAACACAAACGGCAAACTCATCACATGCGGGTGGCTATCCCCCAAGATGAAGCTAAATGCTGGGAACTCATCAATCACTTCATTGATACGCGCTCCCCGCTGCCGAAACATTGAATTCGCACACGCTCCTTCATACCCAGGCGTGGCTAATGCCCGTTCTGTAATCGTGCGGGATGCGCCAAACCAAAACCATGAAGGATATTCATCAGGATCCCAGACATTAATCGGCTGAAAGCCATCACTATATACCTCACGCTCTTTCGCGTCCCAAAAGCATAGGTAATCGTCGCTCGCTATCCCTGCCCGATAGGGCATCTCCACAATCGGCATATGGAAATTACTCATCCACAACAAGAAAAACGCCGCCAATCCCCCAAACAGCATAGCGGTTTTGCGCGTCACGCCGTTATTTAACCACACCCCAAACTCAAATGCGCGCGAACGCACCAGATTATACGTCACCCCAAAAGCAGAAATACCCGCCAGCGCAAAAAGCAATGCCAGGTGCATGTTATACCCAATTGTGCTGGGCACACCCGCTAACATAGCGTTCATCGCTGCCAATAAATACCCAAAATAGTAATAACTGATGGCATATCCTGAAAGCCAAGGGTCATTAGGCGGGAAAGACTGGCTTTGTTGAATCGCACTCATAAATGCCAAATCCATCGGTTTTTCTGTGCTGGTATAGTTGTTTTGGTGCGCGCGGAACAAAGCAAACCCCACCAATAACACAATAAACAACACTTCCGTCACCAGCACCAACCAGCGATTTTCATGCCACCATGCTCGCCAATCTACCGGATGCACAATATGAGCAACCAACGCTAAAAGCAGCACCAGCCCCCAGGCAAATAAAATACTACCCACCGAGTTATCAATAAACCCCAATACGCCCAAAAACCAGAACGTAAACCCAATCAGTAGCCAACCTGCCGTGCGCGATAGGGTATATCCTTTATCTGGCAGGGCTGGGAACAGCCGCCCCAGCAGTGGCATCACTGTTAACCCACCAATTGTGCTGATTAACCACCAGTTTACGAGTATCCACCCTTCACGGGCGATCCAATCAAAAAACACCTATCCGCCTCTTTCTAACATATTTTCAACAAAATACGCTTGAAGCTGTTCCGGCTGCACTTCATAAATTGTCGCTTCGCCTTCTTCATACACCACTTTTAACAGCCCCAATTGAACCATCTCATCAAATTTTGCAATACCATTGGGCTGTTCACTATCCACCGGAACATACCGCCGTCGCTCATAATCAGAGACAATCACATACCGCACCTCATAATAGCGCAGTAGCTCAACCGCCGTTGGGATATCCGTCGTAGTATAAAAAGCGTTCACATTCGCAATCCGCTGATCGACTAATCTGGGTAGTGGTGGAACAGAACGCTGCTGAGTCTGGTGATAGCTCCAGCCAATTACAGAAGGCAATCCGGTGTTCACAGAAATACGCGCCCCCCATTGATATGTAATATTCAAGCTGACCGCTTCCATAATTGTCGGTGTGCCTTCCACATTTTCCTGCAACCAGCGGATGATGTTGTAATCATTAGTTAAATCAATTTGCCCGCCAATCTGATCCCATGACTGGCAAGACATCACTGTCACAATCGGGCATTG
>RFHA01000099.1 GCA_003696565.1 Chloroflexota bacterium | reverse complement strand
TCTTAAAAGAAAAGAAAGAAAGAGACTAATTTTATTCTTGACGGGGCAGCCCATTGCCGTACGCGTCAGCGCCATCCGGCAGGGCAACGGCACGGTACAGCAAACCCGCTACCTGCCCTTTGGCGGCTACCGGGCGGGCAGTGGCCCCAACGAGATAACCAGCCACGCCTACACCAGCCAGCGGGAGAACATGGAGATTGGCCTGTACTACTACAACGCCCGTTATTACGCCCCCGGCTTAGCACGATTCCTGAGTGCGGATACCATCGTCCCCAATCCAACTTCGCCCCAATCACTGAACAGGTACGCCTATGTGCTGAATTCGCCTGTCAACTTCACTGACCCAACAGGGCATAGTGAGTGTGGGGTAGGTCAATACATTTGTCCAGATGACCATTCGGCTTCACCACCAACACCGCCCACGCCACCAACACCGCCTATGCCTACCACTACACCAACTCCTGCACCGACACCTACCCCAACTCCCGATCCTGTCGTTCAGCAAATATTGGATTCAACCGTCTTGCTTCAGATTCAGTATCAAGGCCCGACGGCTTGTCCTGTTGGTACAGCTCAGTTTTGCATTGCTAACTCCCACGGTACAGTTTTAGATGATCAAACTATCTTGTCACACAACCATTTCCAAGAATTAAGTTTTTCAATACACAGTATCACTCTGTACGATGCTTACGGTAATGTAATTCCATCTAACGGGGGTTTTACACAACAATATCTCTCAAATTCTCAAACTTCAACGTTGACATTTGCTTCTGGAACATTTAGCAGTCAAACACCAGCAACTTTTGGCAACGTTTCCACAACTGGTATTCAAAATGGAGATAGAGTAGCTGTGATCGATTGGGATGGGATTAATCCTGGTAGCACGCATGTTGTGTGGGCCAATGTTACGGACATTTCAAATCATGATGGAACTCAAGCTCTGAAAGTTGATGTAACAGTTAATGGAGGAGCTTCTGGCGGCGGGGTGTTTTTTAACGGCACACATATTGCCAACAATTGGACAAGTGGAACAGAGACATCGTTCTCGTGGCTTACCTTTACAATAACAAGCCACCCAATTACATGGGCAGCTATAAATCAATAGCTACATCCTGAGGAGATTACAAGACATGGTGCGTTATAAAAGACTATTCCCAATTATTTTTCTAT
>RFHA01000011.1 GCA_003696565.1 Chloroflexota bacterium | reverse complement strand
CGTCAACCGATCCATGTTACCAAACAAGTTGACCCGTCACGTCTGCGTGGGCTGGAAAGTGTAGAAAAGAGCCATGCCGGTTTAGAACGCTTGGCGCGCGCACGTACCTTAATGGGTATGGATGAAACCCTGACGGAGCAAGCCGACAGCATGGAAAAATACTGCCGTATCGCCAGCGGTGATGCAGAGGTGTATATGCGTTTGCCGCGCCTTGGTAGCACACGTCCACATAATATTTGGGATCATGCGCCAGGGGTCGCCATTTTAGAGGCAGCAGGAGGAAAAGCCACAGATGTCGATGGCTCACCGTTGGATTTTTCCACGGGGCGCGCGCTCAATAATTATGGTGTGATTGCTACCAATGGCGCAGTGCATGACCTGGCAGTTCAAGCGGTTCAAGCCTTGCTGAAAGAAGAAGCAACTGCCACAGGATAAATCCTATGGCAAAGTGCATAATCACACTAATTAAGTCTCATGTATGGAGTGATTAAACACGAGCTTGGCGGATGATTCTCATGTGTATTTATTTGCGCTCTCGATGAAATATGAAATACCATAACAGGATCAAGCTCGCTATAAACAACACCCAAATCAGTGGCTTAGATGTCGGTTCGGGAGTGAGCGTGGTTTGGCGTTGTTGCTTGGCGGATGCTAGCATCGCCTGCCAATCCGGGATAAGATCACGCGATGGGAGGCTATAACATGCCCGCCATAAATCCAGATATGCGGCTTGTTCTGCTTGCCAATGAGAATCATCCCAACCCAGCTCTGGCTGGCAAATTTCGCGGATTCGTGGCAGGATACTTTCTCCACCACCAGGGAGCAGCAAGCCTAACCGGGTACGCCGCAACATCAAGTCCTCTAGATGCACCACGTTTTCCATACGCGCCGCCCAGCGTAATTCCGCCCATAGCGTGGTTGTGCCGGGGATAGTCTGTAATTCATCTTCTTGCGCTGCTTCTACCAAGGCTGCAGCTTGCGCGCCATACCGACCAACTAACCGCCGCCGCTTGGATACATCTAACCATGCTGGCAAAGTATCTTCCACAGTATCTAACACAGGTGTATCATCCGGTAACTCCGGCATATTGGGTAATGCATCAGCGGCAGCAGATAATGCGTTAAGTGCGATTGTGCGGAAGGTGGTTAATTTCCCCCCCGTGACAGTCAACAAACCGTTTTCTTGCCAGATGACATAATCTCGTGATTCTTTAGAGGGGTCGTCTTTGCCTGTTCCAACCACTGGACGCACCCCGGCATAAGTGGCTATGACATCATCCAGCGAAACCTGCCGTGATGGGAATTGATGCACGACCGCCGCCATGAGATACGCCACCTCCTCCGGGCTGATGGCTGGGTCATCATCAAGTGGTGCAGTATGGTCAATATCGGTTGTGCCAACAAGTGTTACCCCTTCCCATGGGAAGATAAACACCGGACGGCGATCGATAGGATGTAAAAATGTAATGGCTTGGGCAACTGGTAGCTTCCACGCCGGGAAGATCAAATGACTACCACGGAGCGGGCGCATTTTTGCTTCTGCCCCAACTTCCTTGCGCAGATGGTCTGCCCACGCACCCGTTGCATTGATGACAACCCGCGCATGGATTTCTGCGGTTTGGTTTGTTTGCAAGTCTCGTAGAATAACCCCGCACACCCCCATCTTGTCACGGACTAGCCCCTCTGCGCGGGTATAATTGACCGCCATACCGCCATCTGCTACAGCTTCTTGAATAACACGTAGCACTAAACGCGCATCATCCGTTTGAGCATCCCCATAGCGGAAGCCCCCTTGTAAGTTTTCAGTATTGATGTGAGGAGCGAGCATCTGAAAATCTGACGCGCTGTAATATCGATGTGACCATTGCAACGCCATCAGGTCATATACTGCCAGCCCCGCACCATAGGTCAATCTGCCTGGGGTATCCCCTTTATGTGTGGCGACTAAAAACCCGAGTGGATCAATCAACCCTGGACCATCCTCCAGCAATTGCTCACGTTCTCGTACAGACATCAATGTTAAGCCGAGTTGTCCCGTGGCTAAATAGCGCAAGCCACCATGCACCAACTTGGAAGATCGGCTAGAAGTTCCCCAAGCGAAATCACGTTGCTCTACTAACAATGCTGCTAGGTT
>RFHA01000098.1 GCA_003696565.1 Chloroflexota bacterium | reverse complement strand
GTTGCTAGCGGCAAGGGGGGGGTTGGTAAAAGCACGGTTTCAATCAACATGGCAATTTCATTGGCAGAGCATGGCGCAAAGGTTGGATTAATTGATGCCGATATTTTGAACCCGAATATCCCACAGATGGCTGGTTTAGGTAGTGGTCGTCCTAAAGTTGTTAATAATAAGATGCAGCCGATTGAAGCATATGGTATCAAAATCATGAGTACCGGGTTTTTGACCGACCCCAACAAACCGATGATTATGCGTGGTCCAATGTTGCATAGTGCGATTCGGCAATTCTTTATGGATGTTGATTGGGGCGAACTGGAATATATGATTGTCGATTTGCCACCAGGTACAGGTGATGCTCCGTTATCTTTAGCACAATCTTTTCCATTAGCTGGTGCTGTGATTGTCACCCAGCCACAAGGTGTTGCTGTTGCAGATGCTTTGCGTAGCATCGCAATGTTTGAACAGCTTAATGTACCAATTGTTGGTATTGTTGAAAATATGGCTGGTGAATTTTTTGGTCAAGGTGGTGGTGAGAAATTAGCCATGGAACGAGATTTGCCATTTTTAGGGCGTATACCTCTTGATCCTTCTGTTCGTGAAGGTGGGGACTACGGTCGCCCTGTGGTAGCTGTTTCACCAGATAGCGAAGCGGGTAAAGCCTTTACAGAATTATCTCAACAGGTGGCGGCACGTGCTAGCGTCTTGATGTTGCAAAATTCGGATGTTATCCCTATCAATATCATTAACTAGTGTTAAAAAGCACTTGAGGATGTAAATTAAAAATACGTGTATTTGGGGGGAGCATTTGAATGCTTACCCCCATTTTAATCGTCCATTCCCAACACTTTGATATTGTCGCTGCTTCCAACAGGATTATAACGTCCGATTAAAACCCAAAACATAAAATTTAAGAAGAATGCCAAGAATAACCCCGCCCACGCCTCACTTTCCATATTGCGATATACCGCAAAATTCCGCAATAAAATTAACGGAATAATCATAATCAGTAGTACAGTCCGCCGTTTTTGACTTTCTGTTCTTTGATAGAAAAAAAATAATAAACCAAAAAGTGTTGTGAAAATTGTTAGATACTCTAGATTCATGT
>RFHA01000097.1 GCA_003696565.1 Chloroflexota bacterium | reverse complement strand
TGTCATGGTTTCTTATTTTCATTTTTTACGGGCTTTACATGGTCAAGATGTGGATTTTTTAGCTTTAGTACAAGGAGAAGGGATACCTTGTTTATGGCAAGATCACGTGACCAGTTGGCTGGCTAATCCTTATCAAGCAAATTTATTAATTATTAAATATGAAGATTTACTCACTCAGCCGATTCCAGAATTAAAGAAATTTTGTAACTTTGTTGAGGTGGAAAGAGAAGAAGAAATCATAAAAAAAGTAATAGAACAAACTTCTTTTTCTAAGATGCGTCAGCGGGAAATCAAACAAGGCTGGGAAGACGAAAATTGGCCAAAAGATAAGTTATTTATTAGAAGAGGAAAAAGCGGTAGTTATCGAGATGAAATGCCTCCAGCAGTTTTAGAAAAGTTTTTGGAAAAAGCAAGCCCAATACTAGAAAAATTTGGCTATTTATAACTTAACTAATTATCTAAAATGAGATATTACGTAACTCTTTTTGATAGCAATTATTTGACGCGTGGATTGGTACTTTATCGTTCTTTAGTGCGCCTGGTGCAAGATTTTCATTTGTGGATTATTTGTTTTGATGATTTAGCTTATGAAATTCTCACATCATCAATATCTACAAGGAATTCTTGCATTTTCTTTCGCAATTGGGACTGGGTTATAGGCTTGGTTTTGATGTTCAACCCCTTTTTAAGTGCTTCCTTCTCCTCTTTGTGGATTTCACTATTAAGCACTGTATAAGCTAAATCCTTTGCGTGCTTCATTGCCTCATATTCCGTATCACACACATAGGTTTGCCCGGGCTTGATAACCTTCGTTACCCCATTCCACTTAATTGTGAAAGATTGGTTTGATGTGTTCTTAAATGCTTTCGCCATAATGATATTTTTTACTTCTAATTAGAGCCATCCAATTCGGTAGCCCCAAGGGGCTATTGGTTAACCCAAAGGGCTACCAGATGGCCGACTAACTATTCAAGTGTTAGTCTAACAGTTCTGAATTCTGTATCAACTAGTGCCTGCTTTGCTACACCAACTGCTGGTGTTTGTCCTGCTGCAACAGCACCAGATACTGTTCCAGATGGACCAACAGATGCATTCTGCGTAGCTGTACCATCTGCTAGTACTGCTGCGTCACCAGCTGTTTGTACCCAAGCATAATCACCAGCTTCTACATCAACAACAGTTACACCTACAATTGAACCTGTAAGTGTAGTAGGTGCTTTAACTACACCGTTGTAGTCATTCTTTACGAATGATACTAGTGTAACACCACCTTTGATGTCTTTTGCTAGCTTCCCAACAATTGTGATTGTTGTTGTTCCTGCTGGGTCAGCCTTTGTGTTGGAGCTGATTTCGTATACAACTCCTTCGCCGTTACCATCGTGAACGACAACCTTATCACCTTGTAGTTCATCGGTGTTCACACCTGTTGCACCCAATGTAACATCAAATGAG
>RFHA01000096.1 GCA_003696565.1 Chloroflexota bacterium | reverse complement strand
GCCCGACGCATGGCTAGTTTGGTCGCACTGATAATACCCAATTCATCAATCTCCTGGCTGGATGCACTGCCCACCCCCCAAACCACAGCAACTTGTTGAATTGTCTCGCTCAGAATTTCACGCTGTTTTGGGGTCATCTCCTTACTATCCCGCACACCCGCTAAACGATCCATTAAATCATCGGTATTATGTGGTAACGCAACCGCCCCAGCAAAAACAGGACCTGCCCAGGCACCCCGTCCAGCCTCATCAAGCCCAATGATGCGTGTGTATCCAAGCTCAAGATACTTTTTTTCATAAGTAAGACTGGCTGTTCTAGGCTTTTTCTTCTTTTTTTGCATAAATCCCCTTGCGCCAGTTTTTACGAATTTGCCAAATTTCAACAAGGATATGTAGTGAATCCTGTATTAGCTTCATACGGCTATCGGAATCAAAATACCAGGTAATCGGAACTTCTTTAATCACATAGCCACGTCGTTTAGCAATAAAAAGCAACTCTACATCAAAGCCAATACCACTCATACGTTGCACACGGAACAAATCCTCAGCAACATCACGGGTAAACATTTTAAAACCGCATTGTGTGTCTTCAAATCCGCGCACTGCTGTCAGTTTAATGATGAAATTCAACACCCGCCCCATAATATGGCGATATTCCGGCTCCCCAATTCGATTAGCCCCTTTGCCTTCGCGACTTGCAATGATGATGTCAGCATCACCAGCGTGGGGAGGCAGAAATTTCATAATTTCCTCTATTGGCATAGATAAATCAACATCACAAATGAAGCGATATTCCCCACGCGCTGCCAACATACCCGCCTTAACCGCTAACCCTTTGCCCCGTGTATTAACCTGAATGGCACGGACATAAGGATGTGTTTCGCTGTACTGCTGTGCCAGCTCAAATGTGCGGTCAACGCTTCCGTTTTCGACAATGACAACTTCATAATCAAACGATTGCTTGGAAAGAAAGGCATCTATCTTTTCCAAACTAGGTGGCATCCGGTGTTCTTCGTTATGAACAGGGATGATGATCGACAATAATGGACGGGTTTCAGAATTCAACAGGTTTTCTCCATCCTGCAGATAAGTAGCTTGCATAAGGCTAATTTCCTTGTGGAGGCGAGAGAATCGCTTCCAACGTTTCAATTGAAACAGTACGCATCTGCTGAATTTGGCGGCGTTTTTTAAGCATATAAGGTATCCCGCGTATTCCGGCAAGCATTCCCCGTAATCGAGCGCGAGCCGCTTTTCCACGCCAGGCGCGGAGTGCCGCCCAAAACTGCCGCCATTGCGCTTTTAAGATGAGCCAACGATATTTACGCCAAAGCTCACGGGGATAGTTTTTGACAAGTAAATAGATTTGATTACGTCCATCATAAAAGCTTGCCGTTACACCGCCGCCGGTCGCTGATAGGTGATGGTACACGATTGCAGACGGCGTGTAAAGACACCGCCAACCGGTTAATTGAGCGCGCCAGCCTAAATCAACATCTTCCAACAAAAAGAAAAAATCGTCATCCAACAAGCCAATCTGATCCAGCATCTCCCGACGGTAAACTGATGAGCCGCCACAAGCACTAAAAACAAACTCCTCTTGATCAAATTGCCCCTCATCTTTCTGCCAAACGCCACGATTACCAGCACGCCCATCCACCGTAAAAAAGTCCCCTGCGGTATGAATATGGTCCCGCTGATTAAACAGCAGCATCTTGCTAGCCACCATCCCCACTTGAGGATACCGTTCAAAAGCATTAACCACTGCCGCAGCCCAATTTGGATCAACTTCTGTGTCATTATTCAACAGGCAGATATAATCCCCTTTAGCGGCTTTCATCCCCGTGTTACATGCCCCAGTAAACCCAGTATTGGTATCTAATTCAATTAAGTGAACAGATGGGTAGTGTGTTTTAATATAATCTTGTGATCCATCTGTTGAGGCATTATCTACGATAATCACCTCAATATCAGGATATGTTTGTGCAGCAAGCGCGTCTAAACAAGTCTGCAAGAACTGCTTGCCGTTCCAATGTGGGATAATAACAGAAAGAAGGCTCATGTGTTGTCGAATTGATACTCCTGATTTACATATAAAAACATCGGAATAATGCCATTATTAAAAAATAATGCCGTATTACACTGCGTTGATTCTGCTAGTTGCTTTGCCCGTTGTGCAATCATGCGCATGATTTCAACAGCGGTTTCATCTTCTGTTAAACGGAACCAAAGCAATACCGTAGGAACAAACCCTAAAAAATGCTGATTGACAGTTTCGTCTGGTAAGCGTTGAATGGCATAAGCATCAAAACCATTGGCAGCCACATAATATTTTACACGCCCATCCTCATAAACTTCACCCTCTGTAATGTGAACCTCAAGACCAGCAAAAAATTGGCTTAATACCTGCCTCGGTGATAGTTGAGTCTGGATATGTAAATCATGATCAACCGGCATCTAATCCTTCTCTTTCTAAAAATGCATTGACTGCCTCACGCCAGTTTCTTAGTGTGATACCAATTTGCCGTGCTGCTGTATTTGCCAACTCAGCATAAACTGGTGGACGCGATGCCCGTACCCATTCCCTGCTGCTAATCGGTTGTATCGGTATATCCGTATAGCCAGCATGATTCAACACATAGCGCGCAAAGTTATAGCGAGAAACCGCCCCCTCATTAACCAGATGATAAATACCATACCGCCCGATTTCAATCAACTGTGCAATGGCAATAGCAAGATCATCATTATACGTTGGATTAGCCACTTCATCCGTGACTACCCGTAAAGGCTTACCCAATTCAGCAGCATTCAAAATAGCCTGCAAAAAGTTCTTCCCACCATGTGCAAACAGCCAAGAAGTCCGCACAATATAATGACGTGGATTCAATGATAGAACAGCACGTTCCCCTACATATTTACTATAGCCATAAGGGTTTATGGGGTTTGGACTGTCATATTCACGATAAGGATGATTATTGCCGCCATCAAAGACTTCATTGGAACTGACATATAAAATCGCTGCACCGATCTCATAAGACGCAATCGCTACATTTTGCGTCCCATACCCGTTAATGATAATCGCTTTATCTGGCTCTTTGGCACAGCCATCTACATCTGTCCACGCAGCAGGATGTAACACAATATCCGGCTGATGAGCTTGAATAAAATCTCTAACAGCCGGAAAATCAGTAATATCTAATTCATTGTGAGTCGGGCTAATCACATCATGAGACGGTCGTAGTATATCAACCAACCGCCCGCCTAAACGTCCCGCTGCACCGGTGATTAAAATTCGCATAAAATTAATGCTCCTGCCAATATTGACACACTTCTTCAAAGCGCGCCTGCCAGTAAGTTTCAGGATCAATAAAATCTTCTTCCACCAAGCCTTTGAAATATCCATCACCGGGGATGCCGCGCTGTTTATTTACCACCAGTGTGGCTAGCATTGGACGGTTAGCAGCTTTATCCTCATAGCTAATTTGACGTAATAACTCGCTGAACATCGGCGCACGGTGATGAATATAGGCAGTTTGAAGTTGTGCGGCAAGTTCAGAATAGCTAATTGTCTTACCAAGCCGCGCCAAATTAATTAAAAAGTCTCGCATTTCATCCCGCAGTGCATCCCACTTGTTCTGATCCATTATAAAATATCACCTATTTATAAACACCCCACGATGGAAACCGCCTGCTGTAGCATGCGGTCAGTTATCGATACTTATCCCAAAAGAACAGATATGCCAATTATATCATCGCAGAACAAGTGTGAGATGGGTCTCGTCAATTGAAACACTGTTAAGTGTATAACGCTGTCCACCGGCGTTGAGTGCCAACTGAGTTAAAACGGCGTTACCTTCACGCTCAATTTGATTGATTGCCGTCATAACAGCATCCCCTAGCCCTAAAGGCAACGTATTTGGGTTATAAGTTATCCCTTGGACATCAACACCGATCACACGAAAGGTTGTATTGGCGCCTGGGTCAAGCTGCACCACAACACCAATCCGCTGCCAGTTAAAGCCTGTGTTCACATCCATATAAATGACAGCCCCCCCAGGACGCAAATCGATTGTGACATTGCGGAATTGTCCATCACCAGAAGGGCGACAAGCAGCTGTTCGTTCTGCACATAATTGCAATAAAGCCTCTTCTGTAAATGTCGCAGTTGCAACTTGTGATCCCGATTCGGTATTACCCGTAACAACAGTATAAGAACGTGAGTCGACAGTGATGTTTTCACTGCCATATGTTCCTAGATCAACAACGACTTGTGGCGGGACGGGCGCAGCATTTTGAACCGAAATAACCGGTGCTGGTTGAATATTTTCAAACAGCGTATCGGTGCTGCCAATACTTTCAACACCTGTTAAACGCAATATGAGGGGAAGGAACGCGCCAGTCATATATAATCCCCCACAAATAAAAATTAGCACGAACCCAGCAATGATACTGCACCCACAACCTAACGGAATGGTTTGCCGGTTATGCCGTTTGCCATATCGTTCAATCTTGATACCAGCCATTAGTTTTGCCTGCCCGTTGGATACAAATTATTTTGTGGGATATTCAGAGGAAACATATACTAGGGACGATGTGATGGTCGTCCCCCTTAAAAACAATTAGTGATTGTTAGGTTGATCTTGATCCGCAGCCGCAAGGCGATCTGCATATTGGCGTTTGAAATACTCCAGATATTCCCCGGTCTTAATCTCACGCCACCACCATTCATTATCTTGGTACCATTGAACAGTCAGAGCCAAAGCCTGAGGAAAATCATATTGACGTTGCCAACCCAACGCCCGCAACTTATCGCAATTCATGGCATAACGGCGGTCATGCCCTTCTCGGTCTGGCACATGTTTGATAAGTGTTTCCGGTTTTCCAAGTAGTTTGAGCATGGCTTTAATGACATCAATGTTATGCTGTTCATTTTCACCTGCGATATTATACGCCTCACCAGCAACGCCATGATGCAAAGCAACATCAATCCCAGTCACATGATCGTCTACATAAAGCCAATCACGCACTTGCATACCATCACCATATAATGGAAGTGGACGATTATCAATCGCCTCTGTAATGAACAACGGCAGCAGCTTTTCAGGATATTGATAAGGACCAAAAGTGTTGCTACCCCGTGTGATAACGGTATTCATACCATGCGTCACATGATAAGCACGCACCATTAATTCTCCACCAGCTTTACTAGCCGCATATGGGCTATTGGGTAAAAAGCGGTCATCTTCCGTAGAATAGCCTGTTTCCACATCACCATACACTTCATCCGTAGAAACCTGCAAAAAACGTTCAATACCGTGCTTACGCCCTTCATCTAATAAAATGTATACGCCAACAACGTCGGTATGAATGAACGCATCCGGGTTAAGAATACTTCGGTCAACATGACTTTCTGCCGCAAAATTCACAATAGTATCAATATCGTATTTTTGCAAAATACCACGCACAACATCACGGGCTGCAATATCGCCACGTTCAAAACGATAATTGCCTTCATCATCAATTTCAGACAAATTGTTGAGATTCCCGGCATAGGTCAGTTTGTCATAAACGATAATGTTATAGTGTGGATATTTTTTGACCATATAACGCGCAAAAGCACTGCCAATAAAGCCTGCTGCGCCAGTCACAAGGATGTTTTTCATTCTGGTTTCGCTGCCTCATCTTCTATCTTGGTTTCTTCAGTTGTTTGTGGTGCTGTTTCGGTTGATTTTAAGACAAAGCGTTCCACCGCTTCAGCCACCCCATCGTCTTGATTAGATGCTACCACATGATCCGCAACAGATTTGAGACGCTCATCCGCATTTGCCACTGCAACACCAACACCAGCAAGTTGAATCATCTCAATATCGTTTTCACCATCGCCAATTGCTAGAACATTCTCCGCCTCAACTCCTAGTGTTTTGAGTAAATGCTTTAACGCACTTCCTTTAGATGTATTAGGCGGCAGAACTTCCACCATATCCTTAAGCATTGCCTGTACCAAACGCCCTTGTCCATCTAATTGACGTTTTAATAACCAGCGCAATGCCGTGATTTTCTTGGGATTGTTCTGCTTAACGATCATCAGTTTGTTAATGTTCAAATCAAACAGGATGTTTTGAAGCGGACCAACGCCCTCTGGCATCGGTTCATGATATTTTTCCGCTAATTGTTCAATACCATCAGCCAATTCGCGGCAGAGAATACGTGTGCCAGCATATGCGACAACTGTAAAACCACGATCTTCCGCAAAAGTGATGACACGGCGACACACATCTGCAGGAAGTGTTTGTTGCCAAATTAATGTGCCATCCGGTTGATAAATCGTCAGCCCTTGCACATAAATACCAGGGGTTTTTAAGTCAAGTTTTTCAATAATCGTCCGTGCACTGGTAAATGTTTTACCTGTGGCAATAACGACTTGAACTCCTTGGGAAATCGCATCTTTTAAAGCGCGTTCATTGCGCTCAGATAGTTGATGATTATCGTTTAATAATGTCCCATCGAGGTCAACGACGATTAACTTAATGTCTTTTGTCTCTTGTGTCATTTCGGAATCCATACCTTACTATGGTCACCTAAATAGAGCTTGAGTGCGCGGGGTTTGCCAATCGAATCACTACTCACCTGAGCATCACGCCCGATCAAGCTATTTTGCAACCGCACATCCAAATGCTTTACTTTACTGTTTTCTAGCACAATGCTATGCTCAATTTCACAGCCTTCAACCTCAACATCATGATAAATACTGGTATAAGGACCAATATAGCTATCCTTAATAACTGTATTTTCCCCAATGATGCTGGGACCTCGTATTACGCTATTGATAATCTTTGCCCCAGCTTCAACCGATACACGGCGGTCTAGCTGACTATCTTCGATAATGGCATCCGGTGCAATAAATGGCTGCAATTCATCTAAGACATAATCATTTGCCTCAAGCATATCAGCATGTTTACCCGTATCAATCCACCACCCCTGATGAACGTGTGGGTATACACGATATTGGTGATCGATCAGCCATTGAATCGCGTCGGTAATTTCAAGCTCATTACGTTTTGACGGCTGGATGCTATTAACCGCCTCAAACACATGATGGTCAAACATATAAATCCCAACTAATGCCAAATTACTCGGAGGTTCTGGCGGTTTTTCGATCAGACGGTTAACGCTACCATCTGGATTAAGCACGGCGACACCATATGATTTTGCTTCAGCTAGTGGAACTTCCTTCAGCACAATTTGGCTGTTCCAATCATTATTAGCAAAGTCTTGGATCAACTCCGTGATTCCACCTTCGATGACATTATCCCCTAGGAACATTACAAAGCGATCATCCCCAATAAATTCTTGTGAAATTTTGACCGCATGCGCTAAGCCAGCAGGACGATCTTGCGGGATGTAAGTTATGTTTACACCTAAGTCGGTTCGTTTGCTCAAAGCATCTTTAATTTCTGATGCAGTATCTCCAACAACAATTC
The DNA here is from genome assembly GCA_003696565.1 of Chloroflexota bacterium. Classification (GTDB taxonomy): domain Bacteria; phylum Chloroflexota; class Anaerolineae; order Aggregatilineales; family Phototrophicaceae; genus DAOTWY01. Next base: position 4,094 of record RFHA01000096.1, on the reverse strand, counting down.
CAATATCTATTACACCGGCTTCACGTATCGCCTCAATCACACGGACTAACACCGGCTTATTTGCTACAGGAATCAGTTGCTTAGCACGGGTATAAGTCAGTGGGTAAAGGCGTGTACCTTTTCCGCCGCTAAGGATCAATCCCTTCATAATAAACAATCTCCTATCACGATTGTAAGATAATGGCGAGTATACCAATCGCCAAAGTCAGCCCAATTAGCCACCATAGCCAAGGAGGCATCCCACTTGTTGCCGGTGGGAGGGCATCTTTAGATGGGGCATTTTTAGGTAGCTTTTCCCACGCTTCTAATGCTTCTGGATCAGGCTTTAATTTATCTGACATAATCAATCGAATGTTCTAAAAACCACTCATAAAGCTCCTGGTTAGCGTATGTCACTGTCCAGGAATCATGGGCTAAATCTGGGTAAACCGTCAATTTTACATGACCACCAACAGCCTGTAATGCCTCCACCATTGTTTGTGAATAAGCAAGCGGCACAACCGTATCTTTTGCACCATGAAAAGCCCAAATGGGTAGTGATTTTAAGCGATGGGTGGCTTTTTCAACATCAATAAGCCAGGGCATCCCGCCACAAATCGGGGCGGCAGCGGCAAACCGTTCTGGATATAACCGCGCTATATCCCACGTTCCAAAGCCCCCCATGCTCAATCCTGTGAGATACACACGAGTTGTATCGACTGCATAGTGTTGGATGATATGGTCTAACAACAAAATGACTTCTTCACGATAAGTCAGCCAGGTTTCATCTGGCAAGCACTGCGGAGCAATGACAATAAACGGTAAATCATTACCCTTTGCCAAATAAGCCGGAATCCCTTGCTTATATAAGCCAGTCAGATCATCGCCACGTTCCCCCGCCCCGTGCAAAAACAAAATAGTGGGGTAGCTCGCCGATTCATCATAACCAGGTGGCAAGTACAATAGGTAATCTAGACTGATAGACTGTGTGACTGTTGTTTCAAATGTTGCCGCCTGAATCATTGTTTAAGTATGCCCATACTGTTTGTTACGCTCACGCGGGGCGTTGGTCAATATCGTGCCCAACAGATTGACCTTCACACGATCTAATGCCTCTTTGGCTTGAATAACATGATCTCGGCGTGTACTACCGGCACGGATCACTAACAAAAAGCCGTCAGTTTTTACCCCTAATAACAATGCATCACTAGCAGCCAAAACAGGCGGCGCATCAAAAATAACATAATCAGCGCGTGCTTTTAATACACCGATAATTTCATTCATCCGTTGATGACTTAACACATCAGCTGGCACACTTGGTAAGTCTCCACTAGGAAGCAAACTCAAGTTTTCCACAGACGTTTGTATCAGTGGCGGGTTAGCCATTAAAGCTGAATCGGTAATCATGGTGCTTAGCCCTGTTTTTGAGTCGATATTCCAAATCGACTGTTGTGTTGGTCGGCGTAGATCAGCATCAACCAAGATTGTCTTTTGCCCAGCTTGTGCAAACGTCACCGCTAGATTTGCAATAGCAATGCTTTTATCGTCAGCGTTCGCGCAGGCAGTCATCACTAATGTATGGAGTGCTTGATATGTAAACATCAGCGTTGTACGCAATGTACGATAGGCTTCTGCTTCAGCAGATTGTGGTTTAGTCAAGGTGATTAGATTTGTCACGGCGATCTCCTAACGTGGAATAGATGCCAGGGTTGGTAAATCAATTTCTTTTTCCAGCTCATCACGGGTGCGAATCACACCGCTTTCAATAAATTCTAAAATAAAAACGATAACGCCACCCACTAATAAACCCAATAACGCACCAGCGATTCCGTTAAAGGTTGGGCGTGGGGCAATCTGTGCCACACTTGGCAAATCCGGCATAACCGCTTCAACGCGATCTGTCCGCAAAGCCCGTTGATTCACCTCATCACGATATTCAACAAGTTTTTGCCCCCAAGCGCGTGCCACGTTTGCCGCCACGGTTCGGTTAGGATCATTGACATCAATCCGAATTGTCAAACGCAGTTGATCAGACGCAATTGTCACATTTCCCTTCAGTTGACTTGGTGTCATATCTAACTGGAGTTCATCAATAATTTCAGCAGCGATTTGCTCACTGTTGATGATGACCACCAATGAGTTGATGATCCGAACACTGGCTTCTGCCAAGCCAAGATCAGCACGGGACGGTTGTAACACCACAACCTGGGTTGCACGGTAAATGGGGGTCTGCTGCCGGCTGAAATAATAAGCCGTCCCGCCAGCAATCAACGCCAGCAGCACCATAATCCAGCCACGCCGCACCAAAATGCGGGCATAATCACTCAAATTCAAAGCATGTTCCTCCAACTGTAAACCGGCGTTATTGTACCGCATCCTATCATTTCGGGTAGGGAAAATCCCAATAAAGTAAGCTGTTGATGAGTCTTGCAGTCTTTATCATGTAGGATTAACCCAATATTGCTTAAAGTGACCTATAATGACTTAAGGCTGGTGTAGCAAAAATGGAGAAAAATAATGAAAAACGAGACTTATCGTAATAATCATTACACCCACCTAGATACCCAAGAGTTAGAAAACGGCATCCTGATTACACGCACTCAATCTATGGTTGTACCAGAATATGAATCAACCGAGATAGTAGATCATTCACCAGAACAGTTTGAAGCCGTTCAAAAAGCCATTCGTGATTTACTCAACGCTTTTAATGTAAATTGGGATGATCCAAACTATGCTGATACGCCCAAGCGCGTTGCGAAAGCATACCTAGAATATTGGGTTAGTGGTTATGGGCGTGATCCCAAAGATGAAGTGACGGTCTTTCCTAACACCAGCCAAACCGATGACATGGTGATGGTGAAAGATATGCGATTTTATAGTTTATGCAGCCATCATTTAGCCCCAATTGAAGGATATGCAGCGATCGCTTATATCCCTAATGATTATCTACTAGGGCTTTCCAAATTAGGGCGAATTTTAGATATTTTTGCGCGGCGTTTTCAACTACAAGAGCGAATTGGGCAACAAACAGCCGATGCTCTGATGGATTTAGTCAAGCCCAAGGGAGTCATGGTTGTTTTATATAATGTGACACACGGTTGCATGTCCTCACGCGGGGTGAAACTGCATGAAGCCAACACAACAACCTCAGCCGTGCGTGGTGTATTCCGTGATGACCCTAAATTACGGGCAGAGGCATTATCTTTACTCAGCCTAAAAAGCCCCTCCCATTAACCCCCCTTGGATGGGTGCTTGTGTTGTACCCATCCACTCACCAATCCATCTGTTGATTTTCTTAGCTACCTATGCTAGACTGCGCCACAGTCTAATATCTGGAATTTGACTCATCCAGAGCGGTGGAGAGACTTGGCTCGATGAAACCGCGGCAACCTCCGAAGACTCGGAACGGTGCCAATTCCAGCAGAGGACAACTCTGGGAGATGAGCGTGTACGATACTATAACCACGCCTCTACCCATCCATAGGTGAGGTTTTTTGTTTTATAAGGAGAAAATCCGTGAGCAGCAATACCACATTCATGACTTCCCCACAATACTTCTTCACATCAGAGTCCGTTTCAGAAGGTCATCCTGATAAAATGTGCGATCAAATTTCGGACGCGATCTTGGATGCTATTTTAGAGCAAGACCCCAACGCGCGTGTCGCTTGTGAAACATCAGTAACCACTGGTTTAGTGTTTGTATTTGGAGAAATATCTACCAGTGCATATGTCGATATTGAAAAGTTAATACGTGAAACGGTCACAAAGATCGGTTACACACGCGGTAAATATGGCTTTGATGCCGAAACATGCGGTGTGATCATCTCTATTAAAGAACAATCCGCAGATATTGCACAAGGTGTAGACAAAGCCCTAGAAGCCCGCGAAGGCAGCATGACAGATAGTGAGATTGATGCAATCGGTGCTGGTGACCAGGGGATGATGATCGGCTTTGCTTGTGATGAAACACCAGAACTGATGCCTTTAACGATCTCGCTATCGCATAAACTGGTGCGTCGCCTATCTGAAAAGCGCAAAACTGGTGAAATTGCTTGGTTACGCCCGGATGCCAAAAGCCAAGTGACAGTGGAATATGCCTATGGTAAACCCAAGCG
>RFHA01000095.1 GCA_003696565.1 Chloroflexota bacterium | reverse complement strand
TTAATTCTGTCAGTCATTCTACGATTTTAGCAGAAAGGAGAAGCGGCTTCCTCCACCCGCTAAAGCAGGTGGTTTCCGCCGCATAATTTCGATGAAAAAAAATGTGCTTTTCCTATTCATACTATTACTATGGGGAGGGATACAACCCGCCACCGCCGCCCCCATCAATCAGGGGATCAGTGTCACGTGTAATAATGGTGTTCGCTTTGATAACGGCGTAGCTGTAACAGTTGTTCAAATGCGCAGCGGATTTAGTTATACCGCTACCGCCATTGGTCTCAATGACTTTGATCCCATTTTGGCGGTTGTGGATGAAAACGGACAAGGTTTGTGTTCTGATGATACCACAGAGGCAGCACGTTTTTCCGTCAATTTACCGACAACCGGGCGTGTTACCCCTTCTTTACGCACAGCACAAATTGAATTTTCTAATAACAGCGGTATGGATTTTGCGGATATTACGCTAGTCGTTGGCAGCGTTGGTAATCAGCCAGGTGAGTTTGTGCTGGTATTAGATGGTATGGCACTCACCGTAGATGACAACGCGGGAGACCCCTTCACGGTACAGATCACACCGGACATGATCGCCTCTGGAATACCCGTCACCACTTATATGATCTCAGTTGTGCAAGGGTTTGATCCGCTAATTGCTTTGATTGACCAAGATTATAATTTATTAGTGGACAATGACGGTAATCCTATTACCTGTGATGATGCCGGCAATGTATCTAATTGCTGGGGCGATTCCGCCTCATTAGCAAACTCGTCTGTTTCCCGCCCAGATGGACGCACGCTTGCCGGTGGACAGTACGATGCCATGCTATCTATTCCACTACAAACTGATATGGAAGGGAGTTATCTCAATTTTCTGATGCGGAGCTATGAGATGAGCAGCCTCGGTAACTATGTCATCGCCTTTCATATAGGGACGGGTGCCGGAACAGGTGCAAGTAACACACCGGGCAATAATCTCCCCACCGTCCCATCAGGCAATGCTACCCCGTCAAACGAGGTATTATCTAACAGCGGTATGACTGTCACATGTGCTGATGGATCTACGTTTGAAAACGGCGTGCCGATTACTGTGATACAAATGCGTGCCGGTTATAGCTATACAGCAACCGCCATTGGCTTAAATGGTTTTGATCCGGTCTTGGCAGTGTTAGATGAAAACGGGAATGGATTATGCAACGATGATAATGCTGATGCCGCAGATTTTAGTGCAAACCTGCCCACAACCGGGCAAATTTCTCCCTCTTTAAATACAGCACAAATTGAATTTTACAATAACAGCGGCGTAGACTTTGCGAATATTACGCTGGTAGTTGGGGGACGTAACAGTTCCTCCGGTGAGGTGTTGCTGGTGTTAGATGGTATGGCGTTAACCGTTGATGATAACACGGGCGACCCGTTCGGTGTACAAATCACACCGGGTATGATCGCCTCTGGTGTGCCGCTGAGTGTTTATATGATCTCTGTGGTGGATGGATTTGACCCGTTGATTGCGATGATTAATGAGGATTATGATTTCATCGCAGATAACAACGATAATCTGATCGCCTGCGATGATGCTGGTAATGTATCTAATTGCTGGGGGGATTCTGCTTCATTGGCGCGTTCATATGTCTCACGCCCAGACGGCAGACGGCTATCCGGCGGGCAATATGATGCCATGCTGTCTTTACCGTTATCACCAGATTTTGCCGGTTTGAACGCCATTTTCCTCATGCTTAGCTATGAGATGAGTAGCTTAGGGAACTATGTCATCGCGTTCCACCTCGGTATCGGTCAGTAGTTTATAACTCCAATGTTGCCAAGGGATCAAACCCTTGGCAACGCTAGCGTATAGAATTGATCCCCATATATTGTTTACTCAGGTTGTTATTTTCAGGGTATACTTGAAGCAACTTGATGGGGCATACAATACTAGGTTGCGGTGTATGGAACGTTTTAAGTTGATGACCTTCAACATTCGAGGCTGTTTTTCAGAAGCAGAAGCACGAAATTTATGGGAAAACCGTGCAGAATGCAACGTACAACTTATCCAACGTTACGATCCTGATTTGATTGGCTTTCAAGAAGTGCAAGTGCCTAACGAACAAACGTATGCCCAACATCTGCCTATGTATCATACCCGCCCCGGAATCACTGCGAGTACAGAAAAGAAAGCCGGTTGGTTGATGCACAATCCCATTTATTGGAAACAGTTTGAAAAAGTGCAATGTGGTGGTTTTTTCCTTAGTCCCACACCACACGTTTGGTCAAAGGGGTGGGATGCTGCATACGTTCGCAGCGCAACATGGGCAATCTTTCATACAGCCAACCGCGCATTTTTATACATCAACGCACACTTTGATCATATCGGGGAGCAAGCTCGTGTGGAAAGTGCTAAGTTGATTGTCCAACAAGCACAGGCAATTGGTGGTGATCTTCCTATTATTATTACAGCTGATTTTAATTCACGCGCATGGGCACCACCAAATGAGGATACACTAGATTATCCCCCGCCAATTGTTCGTGAATATTTACCCCCTGCTAACACCGTTTATGATGTATTTATGCAGGCAGGCTTTCGGGATGCTTACTTGGAAGCAGGGCATATCAACCAGCTTGATACAAATACCTATCATGGTTTTATTGGTCAGCAGTTTCCCCCCGTTGCTTTGCGTATTGACTGGATCCTCGTACGTGATGGACGGTTTCCGATACATGTTGAGGATTGTGATATTATTCGAGATCATAACGGCGATATTTACCCAAGTGATCATTACCCCGTCATGGCACATTTAGCCATATAATTATTTGTGATTGGTTAAACGCTTATCGTTACAAAAACATAGGTCAGAAGGTGTTGTTATGGCAGTTGAGCAGGCTCGTCTTGAACCTGGTATTACGTATATTAAGTTAATTGGTCATGTGACAATAGATGACTTAGCTGAAGCACAAGAGGAAGGGGTTGCCCTTGCCGCATCTGAGCCACAATATGTATTGATAGTGGACCTTTCTGAGTGGCAATATAACACGCCAGACTTTCGGAAGTTGCGGGCTTTAGTTGCGAACGAGCCACATAATTTAATTGGACGTATTATCGTCGCGCAATCAAATATTGTGCAATTTATCATCAGAACGCTGAGCGTTGTTATTCGCCAGCATATACACTATGCCCCCACGCTTGAGGCAGGGATCATTAAAGCACGAGAAATTTTGACAAACTCGTGAAAAAATATGTTGATACTTTTTAAATGTTAATTATCATTCAAATTGTAATATAATAATACTACCATAAATACATCACGAAAGTATTTTATTTTGAGCGATAGTCAACAGTGGACAGATCGACTTTCACAATTAGGTATTATTGCTAGCTTTGGATTACTGCTGTTTTCCCAACTAGAATTATTTATCTTGTGCCTCATTTGGATGATTGTTGTCCAAATTGTGTTAAACCGGAGGCAACATCGTTTAGCAAAATGGCTTTTGGTTATCGGTGTTTGGATTATCGCCACCCTGTTATCTTTACTCTATGGTATTACCTTAAGTTACTTGGTTAGCCTGGCTGCTGCGTGGGTTGTGTTTAAAAGTGCTGGCTTAGTTGGGTTTGGTGCTGCCACGTTATTGTCGCTTGTGTTATTCAACTTGCTACGGGCTGCTTATCACTACACTTATTTAACATTGCCGCTCCCATCATTGCACATGGTTTTGGTGGTGTTGCTAGTGGCAGTTATTGTGATTATTGCCATTCGCACACAGCAAATCACACAAGACACACTTATACAGGATGTACTGGATAGTCAAAACGAATTAGTTTGCCGCTATTTACCAGATACCACATTAACATATGTTAACCCAGCTTATGCCCGTACATATAACAGCACACCACAAGCATTGATTGGCACACGTTTTATTGAG
>RFHA01000502.1 GCA_003696565.1 Chloroflexota bacterium | reverse complement strand
GGCCGTTTGTCGCCTGATATGCTCTTTTTGTTCCTGGGGTGACAATTGCGCCCACTTGTCTACTGGCCACCAACACGCCCACCCCGGCCCATGTGCCACTTGCGTATATTTTCTACCCATCATCATATAGATATCCGTCTATATATTTTAGCAAAAAAAACACACCCTTAACGGCCGTCTTACTCGCTTACCAGCTCCGCCGGGTGCTTATGGCCCAACATGGCCGCCCTTGCCTTCTCAAAGTCCACAATGGCCAGCGCTTCCCCGTTCAGGCTTATCTGGTATCTGTCTTGTCTCAAAGTATCGGCTAGATAAAGCCGTTTGATTGTGTATTCGCTCGCTGCCGGCCGTTGTATTGGCCGTCGCTTTGTGGTCATTGTCACCCCCTTTTGTCCCCCATCACATGTCACCGGTGCTTTGTCTGGCTTGGCTGGCCGTCTTTTGTGGTGGATGGATGATGATGGATTTTTCGGGATTGTTTAATTAACCCTTGTTATACCGCTAGGTTTTTTCCGGCTATTAGCACAATAAAAAAGCATCATAAAGCCCCTATACAATCCCAAAGCATCAAGCGGCCGCTAGTTAGCTTTGACGGCTTTTTGCTGTCTGGCAGCGCCAACTTGTAATAGTGGTCATGCTCTGGGTTTCGATTGTACGCTTTGACGGCCGCGTTACCGTTCGGGAAGTAAATCCGATTAACTGATGAACCGATACCCCGCGCCCTTTTAATCACAAGGTCAATTGCCCGGTTAATCTTCTTTTGTCTTCCTTTAGGTGACTTGGCTTGTGTCGTTTCGTATGAATTAGGCAGCCGAACGGCTAAATACTTCCGGCCGCGCTCGCCTACCTTCCCTTGCCAGTCTGTAAACTCAAAAATGCCGCGCCCATGCTTCCAGGCCGCGTTTTCTACGTGTTCCCGCGTGTTATTTTCTATGCTCCAATTACAAACGGCCGTTACCCCGGCTACCTTGTCATATACTCGCTGGGTGCTTTCAGGCACGCCGGTAAGCTCCCGCAGTGTACGCCGTGATATAGGGTTATTCTCTTTGCGGCCGCTGTGGTAGCTTGCGTAAAAATGCGCCCTTACCTGTTTAATGCCGCCCAGGAACACATGAAGGGGAATATCTACAGGATTGCCCGTAAACCGGCCGCAATCAAGCGCAGCGGCTACTTTAGCGGGTGACTTATAGCGTATGCGGCCATTGGCGGTTAAATCCCACAAACGGCCGTTTTCTTTGTTCAAAATTTGCCGCAATCGCCGCCCGCAGTATACCCGCTCGCTTCCTTCTGTTAATCGCTTCTTAACTTCTGCCAGGTCAAGCCAACCCCGCCCCATTGGGTCAAGCCAGCGCAATAGATACCAAACGCGCCCGGCCGCTGGGTTATTGGCGTAAAAAGCCGCGTTAAGTGTGGGATAGGTTTTTATTGCGGGTCTGTCTGTGTCTGGGTGCTGGCTGGCCCTGGGTGCTGGGGAGTGTTGGCGCGCCAACATCGCATAATTGTAATTATGCGACGCTGAAGACGCGGCCGCCGGTGCTGGGTCTGGCTGGCCCTGGGTGGGGCTGGGTGCTGTGGGTGCTGGGTGCTGGCAAACAGGCAGCCCTGAACCGGCCGCCAACTCTGCCCGCCGCCGTTCCAGTTCTTTCTGTGCTTCT
>RFHA01000501.1 GCA_003696565.1 Chloroflexota bacterium | reverse complement strand
ATTTATTCTAAATCAAAAATTGACTGTGCAACTGATTCTAGGCTTAAAAGCTCACCGTATTCAATTTCTGCTTGTAATGTTTCGGCATCAAGGTGTTGCCCCAATAGATTAGATAACTCTTGAATTTCGCTGTTAAATTGACGTGATGCGGGATGTTTTTTTACCATGCCAAGCCAGTTGGCGGCTTTTGTTGGGTCACCTTCATACACTTTGATCTTACTCATCCCAAGCATATTTAACAAGGTAATGATCGTTGCACCATTCTCATGTGCTAGGCGTAACCCCTCTAAAACATGAGCGCGTGCTTCATCAATGGCGTTTAGTTTGAGCTTGATCGTGGCTAATAGATATAATACCTGTGCCAGCATGGTGTTGTTTTGACTTTCTCTTAATAGGCTAGCTGCCTCGGTTGCTCCTTGTAAAGCGGCTTCATGATGGCATTGCAAGTATTGAATTTCTGCGATATTGCTTAAATTCAAAGCGATGAGCGAGCGATGGTTCAATTGACGTGCCAGGTTTAGGCTATCTGTATAATAGTCACGTGCCACATCATATTGCCCTTGATAATGATGAAGCGCGCCCATTTGGCTTAAAGTATTGGCAACACGATAAACATCCTGCATTTCACGATAGATAAGCAGGCTATCCTCAAAATAATCTTTAGCAGCACGGAAATCTCCACTAACAGTAGCCACAATCCCTAACCCGCTGGATGACACACCAATTTGATGCAGATCACCCGCTACCCGTGCCAATGAAAGCGATTCCCTGCCATGCTTCCAGGCGGCATCAATATCCCCCATATAATAAGCGATGTTGCTTAACCCACCCAATGCCCGGCTGATTGCGTTTAAATCTTTGCGTGCCCGCGCAATCGAAAGGCTGGCTGTGAGGTAACCTTTGGCTTTAAGATGTTCGCCTTGCATTTTAAGTGTATTCCCCAGTAGAAATAGTAATTTCATCCGGGCTTCTTGTGTGTCCTCACGTCCCTTAACACGCTCTAACGTGCGTTCCAATGTGGCGCGTGCTTGTGGATACATCCCTGCATCATAAAAACGTTCCCCAGCACGGATGGCATATGTCGCCTCTTTTACCACATCCCCCGCTTGATACCAATGTTCCAACAGTGTAAGCAGATATGCTTCGTCCCCAGGATAAACTGCCTCAATTGCCTGGGCAACAACATGATGAGCGTGTTTGCGGTCTGATTCGGGCATTTCTTGGATGATGGCTTCCCTTAGGCGATCATGTGCGAAACGCCATTGATCATCACGCACATCTAACACGGCGGCATCCCCGCAGCGCACCAACCATTCCAGTAGCGCAGTGTAGCTATTGTTTTCAGCTGGATGCATTGTTTCTAAGATATGCGTTAGCAGAGATAAGTCTAACCAGCGTCCGGCAACGGCGGCATAACGCAGCAGGGGCAGGTCAGTTTGTGGTAATCGACTCAAACGGCGCAACACAATCTCCCGAACGCTGCCGGAAAAGACCGAAGGCGGCAGTGTGATATTACCGATTGTGTCCAGGCTACCTGCTTCTTCTGCTAAGGTTCGTACAACCTCCACTAAAAAAAAGACATTCCCCTCGGTTTCCCGCTGGAGAAGCTCTAGTACATGGGGTTGCACCCCACTTTCGCCCAAAATAGCACGGCTAAGTGCAGCGATGCTGCTTTCATCCAGACGTTTTAGTTTGATGTGCCGCATGTTTGAAACCTCTGCGGGGAGTTCTGGGCGTTCATCGTCACGATAACTAGCAACAATTAAAATCGGTAATCGCTCCACCAATTTACTGAGAATTTGCAATACACGTAGGCTTTCAAACGTCCAATGTAAATCTTCTAAGATCAAGAGGGTCGGCTGTTCTTGCCGCTGAAACAATGAGATGATCGCTGCTTCTAGCCGTTGAGATTGTGCTTCGCCTTCTAGGGGTGGCAGCTCAACAACGTCACGCTCAATAAGGGTGCTGATATCTGGAACAATGGCTTTTAATACACCCGCTTCCCAATCATCTGGCAAGGTAGAAAGCAATATAGACCGCAACGGCTCTCGCCAAATTTGATAGGGTAACCCGCCTTCTGCGATACCAACCCCACGCATGACTTGTATCCCTTGAACCAATGCCCGCGTGCGGATTTCATCTAACAGGCGAGACTTCCCAACACCAGCTTCTCCACCAATCAACCATGCCGAGCCAACGCCACGCATACTACGGGTTAGCGCATCCATCAATAGCTTAAGTTCGCCATCCCGCCCCACAAACGCGGCTGCCTGTAAAAAACTTTCCCTTACGGCGGAACTTTGCACATAAGTTTCACCTAGCACAGCATATAAATCATGCAGCAATTCCTCCACGTTCTGATAGCGGTCTATGGGATTCTTCTGGAGCAATCGTTGAATGATTTGCCCTAAGGGGGAGTCGTCAAGGGCTTTAAAATCTACCGGTGCCTGCATAATATCATGAACCAATTTACTGGCACGGTCTGTTACAAATGGATGTTCGCCGGTGAACATCTCATAGGCGATGACCCCAAGCGCGTATAGATCGCTGGCGGTCGTGGCTGGGCTGCCGTTTAGCACTTCTGGCGGCATATAAGCCAATGTCCCGGCTGTGTTAAACGCCTCATGATTAACCGCCAAGCCAAAATCCAATACCTTAACCAGCCCGTCGCTTGCTACCAGTACATTATCCGGCTTGAGGTCACGATGAATGACACCCCGCCGGTGCAAATACGCTAACGCTTCTGCCGCTTGGATCAACAAGGCAATCTTGCCAGAAGTCTCTAATTCATTGGCTGCCTGGCGGATGTCTTGTGGGTTTTCTAGCAGGGTCATGGTATAAAACGGTTGAAAGTCTGCCGAACTAAAACCGTAGTCCAACACGCTGATGATGTTTGGATGCCGCAAAGATGCCATCATCTTAAATTCACGTGTTAATGCCAGGCGAAAATCATCCTCGGTGGTGCGAGAGTTAAAGATTAAATCATCGCTATTCACCGTCACTTGCTTAAGAGCGACTTGCTGTCCGGTTAAGCGGTCAAGTGCTTGGTATACGATCCCCATGCCGCCACTACCCAACCGGTGAATAATACGATAACGATTGTTGATAACAGTCATCCTTGCCCTCACCCTATCTTAGGTAGTCTATGCTCTTTAAAAAAATAATCCGATGCATTCCTTATTGCTGGCGTATTATGCATCTTATTTAATCTGTATTTTGATAGGGATATGCCAAAGATGCAACTCATTACGACAAGATGGCAACAATCCATCATCATGTTCCGTATGAGTCAATTACCTCATTGGATTGTCACACTACCTAGGATGATATAACGACACTCTGGATCATCAATACACGTATCTGTGCGGGCGTTTTCTGTTGTGGAAAATGTTTCATCCGTGAATGAATACACCTGTACCCCAACACGATATATCCCAGGGGATAAGTTTTGGATGACGTGGCTATCAAAATAAACCCCATCCGCTGCCCAAGTGGAGGTCAATGTCTCTCCATTGAGTGGGCGTTGATCTTGATTCATAATACCCCCTACCCCAAATAGCAGAATCGACACAGTATAGTCGTGTTCTGGTTGTACCGCTGGATGCCATAATAAATTAACGGTTAGTGTATTTTGATGAACAGCGAGTTCTGCACGGGCAAGGCGCATGGCTTCTCCAAATGTCACGATTGGCGTGTCATCTGGCTGTTTATCCATCCGCCATAGCAAAATCGGACGGTCGTTATATAGTCCGTAGTGCCATTCTGGCGCAGATTGCACAAATCCTAGGTTTGCCAACTGCGGACGAATATCCGCAAATGGGTCACGTTCATCATATGTCCACCCTAATTTAGCAATCCACACCCCGTTGAACCCTGTCACCAAGCCAGTGAGATCATATTCATCTGGTGTATATTCACGAATATGCTCACTGTGGGCAACAGCCACACGTGCATCAAGATAATAATCAAGTGCGTATTCGTCAGTGTCATTTTCTAACAGCACTAAATCTGTGGGATCACTGTGTTGTACAATAAACTGGCTGATCTCATCCCAAGCGGGACGATCAATTGGGGCAGCCGAGCGACTTGTCAGGCTAAAGACAATCACAAAGCCAATGAGAGCGATAATTTCCGGCTGGCGGAAGCGTGATAATCCGTGTGCTGCTAAAATCACTGCGGCAGGGACGATTACCGCTAACGCGCGATACGATAAGATCGGATAAGTTGTGTTGATGAGGATCGAAAGCAGTGGGGGGATAATTACGGCTAACAATACGAGTAAAGTTCGCTGGGAAGGTAACCACGAACGTGGGTTTAGTGCAAATACGCCCAATGAGCCGACGATCATCAACATCAACCAGAACACTTCTGGTATGCCAATGAGCTGATAAAGCAAAACACGATAGACCCAGTTTGTATTTTCCAGTGCGTGGGGCAAGCCATTGGGACGTTCTAGGGTAATCTGGTGGATTAAGACAGGAAGCCAGGGAAGATATAACACACCAATTGTGATGAAGCTGAGCATGAGCGGCTTAAATTTTTGGCGGGCATTTATGAGGTATATCAGCGCATGCAGCCCAATGGCAATCAACACCAGACCGCCCCAATAATGAGTGTATAGCAAAGCTGTGGCACTCAGTATAAATGGCACACTGCGCTGTCGGGTTGGGTGTTCATAAAATCGCCAATAAAGCCACAATACCAATGAAACCATCGCCATTTGCCCTGGATAGTGGCGTACTTCTTGCGTTTGAACTAGCACAAGATCATGAAGCACATAAAACAAGGCAGCTAAAACTCCGGCTCGGTGGTTGAAGATTGTTCGTCCAGCTTGGTAGGTGAAGGCAACCCCAAGCGTGGATACCAAGACGGAAAAGAAGCGCAGTTCAAAAATGGTATCACCAGTAAATTGCCGCCATCCCCACAGTGAAAGAAAATAAAGTGGTGGGTGAACATCCGGAACTACCCAATCTGTAATGACTGCTACGGGGCTTTGTGCCGCGCTTGCTGCTATTGTCCATCCTTCATCCGCCCAAAGGGATACACGAGTTAAATGGGATATAAACAAACTAAAACCAAGTAGAAAAATTGGGATTAGTAAGAAGCGTCTCATCGTTTAAGCCATGACTGTTTGCCTGAAATTTGTGTGACTCTACACGATTCTGTGTTTAATTAATATCCTTTGTCTGGAAAAGTAATGATGAAAGCAGCTTATTCAGCGGTCGCCATGTGCGACAAAATAAGCTCATAAGCTTCATCCAATGTTTGCACACGATGATACGCCTGCATGGTGACAGGAGCTAACCGCCGCATGATCGGCTCAATAGCCGCCATAAATCCGCGCCCAGGGGCAATAATAGTCACCAATGCACGATTTGGCACAACATTATTCACTGATTTTAAGAAAAAGTTGATCGCCCCTTTACGTGGGATACCGGTACTGTCTGTCATATCGGCGATGGTATAAATGGGATGGTCTAGGTGTTCCATGTGCCAGTTGTAAGCTGTCTGATCACATTGCATAAACTCATTCCAGTCCCACTTGCCTTCAAAGTTCCAAAAGATGCAAGAATAAGGGGGGAGTTTTCCGCTGTTATCCCAGTGGATGGTTAAGCTCATGATGATGTCTCCTTGATGTTGTATAGCTTAATGTTCTGCGATAGGGATTTTAAACCCAAACGTACTGCCCACACCATAGGTACTACGGAAAATAATTTGCCCATTATGACGTTCAACCATGTTTTTGACTAGATGCAGTCCTAACCCAGTGCCTTTGATGTGTTCTGTTTCTGGTGTTTTAACGCGGTAAAAAGGCTTAAATAAGTTTTGTTGCTCGGCTTCTGGAATACCGAATCCGTTATCTTCCACAGTGAAGATAGCATATGTCTCGTCTGTTTGGAGCGTGACTTGGATTAAGGATTCTGTATTGGTATATTTGACTGCGTTTTCAATGAGATTGTTAACCATTTCGGTCAGTTGTGCTTCATCGCCACGGATCATCAAAGGTATATTTGGCGTATCTAATAACATCCGCCTTCCTAAATTGCGGGTACGAACACGCTGTTCATTAAATACGGCTTGAACGATGTTGTTTAGGTTAATGATAGGCATAACTTGCTCAACCGCTTGGTTGATGCGTTCTAATGAGAGGATGTCACGAATAATACGATACATACGGTTAGAGGCGTGTTCCATCTCCCGCACCATTGGAGAAAGCATGTCAGAGTCTATGATGCCATTTTTTAAATCCTGTTGGATAATATCCAGATTCGTGATAATGGTAGAAAGTGGATTACGTAAATCATGAGCCGCAACCCGGATCATATCTGTTTTAAGGCGTTCTAACTCACTGACTTGCTCATATAAATCCTGCAATTGGGTAAGCTGCTCTTTGGTTTGCTGATACAGAGCCGTATTATCTACCGCCACGCTGATCCGCGTTGCCACCAGTTGAACAAGCTTAAATCGCTCATCGGTAAACGTCCCCGGACGATCTGTTTCTAACATGACGACACCAATAAGCCGCTCACGGTTAATGAGAGGCAGTGCGATTTGCTCAACCGTCTGTGGGCGGTTTAAGCGATATGGTTGTGGGGTTTGTGTGCTAAGTGTTGCCTGTTGTGTGCGGATCACCTCACCGACTAGTGTATTTTCCAATTCTGGTTGGAAATTAGGGGGATAATCGCCAGTGATGTGGGCAATTTGCAACACACCGTCTTGCGCTAATAGGGCGATGAACCCAGCTTGTGCACTTGTCAGGCGTAATGAAAAATCCAAGCCGATCGCTAGGGCATGATCCATGCTCAGGTTTTCTACTAATTCTTCATCAACCTGGCGCAAGATCATCAATTGAAACAGATGTGCATCTCGCTCTTTCTGATATTGTTTGCGTTCGGTAATATCCCGTACAATGCTCTGTAGATGCGATGGCGTGCCATCATGGTTTAACACGAGGGCAACATTCACCTCTGCGGGGAATGTTGTGCCATCTTTTTTGCGGAAGGTACGTTCATAAATTGAGATTTTTTCCCCTTTTAATAAACGATCACGAATCATATCAGAATTTTCTGTGATGCTATCTTGGACGACATTTTTACTAGAGTGCATACCAACTAGCTCTTGCTCGGTATAACCGAGTAGCTCACAAGCACGTTGATTTACCGCCTGGATGTATCCTTCAAGATCGATGATAAACACTGCGTCATTGTTGTTTTCATATAACCCTCTAAAACGCATTTCATTTTGGCGCATTTGGGTGATGTCTTGCCAGATGACTTCATTACTTTCAGGGATTTGATATTGTTCTACCCATAACTCTCGCTGATTTTTTGTTACAATAGGAAAGATATTGGTGCGTCCCCGCCAATTTGGATGAATGAGTTGTTGGTAGGGTTGCCCAAGTAGTTCATCTGGCGTGTATCCAGTTAATGAGTGTACACTTGGGCTAACAGAGATAATATGTTCTGCTTGGTCCAGCTTGAAAATAATTAAACCAATTTTTTGGATAATTGTTTGATACACGTTCATGCCATTATCACAGATCACAAAAATAAATTATTTTAACTATATCGCTTTTTAAGTATATATTACAAATCTGTTCAGTTGGGAACTTGTTTATTTAGGATAAATATGTCAATTACCACCCGCTAAAGCGGGTGGCTTGCCCCTGACTCCGAGGAGTCGGTGCTTAAGGGACGATTGACTTGCGTCCCATCGTCACAAAGTCCT